>SHXD01000035.1 GCA_009693505.1 Limnohabitans sp. | reverse complement strand
CCATCATTGTCTCGATGCAAAACTATTTGGCGCAGTTTGGCGCTTGGGTCACTATCATTCAGGGCCTTATCTTTGTCATTTGCGTCTTAGCATTTCGCCGAGGTGTCATTGGAGAAATTGCCAACTGGCTTAAAAAGCCACTTTGATTTCATGAGCCCCTATCAAAAAAGCCTGCTTAGCAGGCTTTTTTATTTTGGGCTTAGCGCATGAAATTCTTGACGTAGTCTGCGCCTAGGCCAACGCTTTCAAAGTGCGCTCGGTATTTTTCGATGCGTGTAAACACATCGTCGTAGCCTGTGGCATTGCCTTGAGGGTCTACATACATGAGAGCGCCGTGCACGGTAAACAGGGTAATCATGTCTTGGCAGTCATCTGGCACTACCAAAGTATGTGTTTCGCCGGGGGGCTCAAACACATAGCCGCCTTCTTCAGCCACCCAGTTATGTTCTAAGTACAACCACTTGCCGCGAATGACATAGGCATGAACTTGGCCGGAGTGGCGATGTCTTTGCAGCAATCCAGAACGTTTGACCCTCAGCAAATGGACATAAAAACCACCCGTGACATTCAGGTGGATAGGGCGTGACCAAATGCCGTGTGAAATAGGGGCCCACAATTTTTCATCGTCTGTATTGACGTCTGGAATGACCATGTCGGGTGTCATGCCCCAAGGTTGAGGCTTTGCATAGGGCACGCGATCTGTTTCGGTGTTGGAAATTTGTGTGCTATTCATATGTCGTTGTCAAATAAATGCAATTATGACAACTTGAGTGACAAGTGTCGTCTTTGTGTAAGACCCAACAAGAATTATTTCAAGGTTCGCTCAAACAAGCTAAACAAGCGCTCCCAATGCCGCTCTGCGGCTTTGGCGTTGTACATGCCAGCGCGAAGCGGAAACACAAAGCCATGTTCTACTTTGGGGTACCACTCAATTCGATAATTTGACTTGGCCATGATCAGTGAAGCTTCCAATTTTTGGATGTCTTCAGGGGGTGCCCACTTGTCAATTTCGGCGCAAGCAAAATAGCTTTCACATTTGATTTGCGGTGCCATAAGATGCGGCGAATCGGGCTCGTTAGTGGCCATGTTGGCCCCATGAATAGACGCAATGCTTTGGAATCGATCGGGGAATTGAGCGGCTATCCACATGACGATGGGGCCGCTCATGCAGTAACCCACGGCACCAATGCGAGTTTGATCTGCCATGGCGTGAGTGTCTACAAACTTCAGCATGGCTTGTGTGTCTGTTTGGCTGGTTTGCGCGTTCAGAGTGGCCATGTGCCCGAACATGACTTCCATGGCCTCGGGTGTGCGCTCTTTGAGGTAAAAGTCTCGGCTACGGCGATAGTAGAGGTTGGGTAAAACGACAAAATAACCCACGCTGGCCAATCTGCGCGCCATGTCGTGCAGCTCTTCTCGCTTGCCAGGTGCATCCATCAAAAAGAAAACGACAGGGTGAGGGCCGTCCTCCTCGGGAAAGACGACAAAGGTGTTCATAGAACCGTTGGCAGTTTGAATATTAATGTTCTCTTCGATCATTTCATTCCTTTGCAGGGTGATAGTCACAGGGAACTTGTATTTTCAACTCAAATTCAACAGCAAGGAATTAAGGTAAACCATTGTGTTTTTCAATCAAGTCAATGCCATGATCTTGCTGGCAAGCTACTTGGAAGTCTCAGGTCATCCGTCCTATGGCGCAGCTGACGAAAGATTTGGCATTGGTAGTGCCCGCCGCAAGACCCGCCACTGAGCCTTTTTCGGGTTAGCCCATGGATTTGAGCTTGTCAATGACGAGCTGCTTGATGGACTCTTCGCCTTATCTAACTCATCAAATGGTTATCATATGATTTGAATCAAGATTTCAACATCACCCCGTTCTTCAAACTATCCTGTTACGCCTATGAGCCTCAAAATAGTTGTCTACTCCAAGTCTGCATGCCCCCAATGCGAGTCAGCCAAAATGATTCTCAAGTCCAAATCCTTGGCCTACGAAGAAATCAAAATTGACGACGAAGCCGAGCGCATGGCTTTCTATGAAAAGTGTGGGCCATCCGTGCGTCAAATGCCGCAGGTTTTCATCAACGATCAGCGTGTGGGTGGCTTGGCGGGTTTGCAGGCCGCTTTGGCCCAAATGACAAATTGATGTGATCGAAGCGCAAGTTCAGAACATGCTGTTGCGCACCACCCTTTTTTAGTCTTTTTTCTGCAGCTTGTCTTGGGTGTTTAGTTCAAAGTCACTTGCATCGTGGCGTTCATGCAGTTGTATTTCTAAGGGCCCCATCACCCGGTTGACCATGCGGCCTCTTTGAACTGCAGGTCGGGCTTCTATTTCATCGGCCCATCGAATCACATGGGTGTATTCGTGAACTTGTAAAAACTCACCTGAATCGTAGCGCTCGCCTTTGGCCAAGCTACCGTACCAAGGCCAAATGGCCATGTCGGCAATGGTGTAATCGTCACCACACACAAATCGGTTGTTGGCCAGCCTTTGGTTCAAGACATCGAGTTCGCGTTTCACTTCCATGGCAAAGCGATCTATGGCGTATTCAATTTTGGTGGGCGCATAAGCGTAGAAGTGACCGAAGCCGCCACCCAGGTAAGGCGCACTGCCCATTTGCCACATGAGCCAAGACATGCATTCGGTGCGCTTGGCAATGTCGGTTGGCAAAAAGGCTTTGAATTTTTCGGCCAAATAGAAAAGGATGGAACCCGATTCAAACACGCGCTGTGGTTCTGGCGTGCTGTAGTCCAGCAGCGCTGGAATTTTGGAGTTTGGATTCACGCCCACAAAGCCGCTGCTAAATTGCATGCCTTCGCTGATGCGAATGAGCCACGCATCGTATTCGGCGCCTGCATGCCCAAGTGCCAGCAACTCTTCCAGCATGACTGTCACTTTGATGCCATTGGGGGTGCCCAATGAATACAGTTGGAGCGGGTGCTTGCCTCTAGGCAATTCTTGTTCGTGCGTTGCACCTGCTACAGGGCGATTGATGTTGGCAAAGCGGCCGCCATTGGCCTTTTGCCAAGTCCAGACCTTGGGGGGAACGTAAGGGGTATCTGACATGCTAAAACCTTGTCTATTTATACGAGTGAGAGCCTACACGAGATCGAGGTTTAACAAAACGCGGAAAACACTCTTCAAAAACGCGTTTTGAGGCCCTAAACTCTACCGGATTCTAATTCGACCCCTCAAAGAGATACACATGTCTGATCAAAGCCCTACAGTTCAAATGCAACAAGTTTTTGAGTCGCATGCTGCCACGGCACTGCGCCTTAGGGGCTCCACGGCCAATGAGCGCATTGAAAAAATTCGAAAGTTGCGCGATGCTGTCATTGCGCATACCGAAGATTGGTATAAAGCGGCCTATGCCGATTTCAAAAAGCCAGCTGGCGAAGTCGACTTGGCTGAAATCTTGCCCATCTGTTTGGAAGCCAACGATGCCATTCGAAATTTAAAAAAATGGATGAAGCCACAGAAAGTTTGGCCCACACTCCTTACCCTGGGCACCAGCAGTTATGTGCAGTCCATGCCCCGTGGGCGCTGCTTGATCATTGGGCCTTTCAATTACCCCGTTAACCTGACCTTGGGCCCTCTCATATCGGCCATTGCAGCGGGAAACACGGCCATTGTGAAGCCCTCAGAACTCACGCCGCATTTGTCTGGCCTCATTGCCAAGGTGGTGCGCGAGGTGTTTTCAGAAAACGAAGTGGCGGTCATTGAAGGCGAAGCCGATGTGGCCCAGGGCCTGCAGGCCTTGCCCTTTGACCATGTGTTCTTTACCGGTAGCCCTGCCATTGGCAAGCATGTCATGGCGGCGGCGGCCAAAAACTTGGCCAGCGTCACCTTGGAGTTGGGCGGCAAAAGCCCCACCATCGTGGATGAAAGTGCCAATTTAAAGTTGGCAGCCCGCAACATTATTTGGTCCAAGTTCGCCAACTCTGGTCAAACCTGCATTGCCCCCGATCACGTGTTTGTGCACGAAAGCGTGAAAGACAAATGGCTTGAGTTGTGCAAAAAAGAAATCAAAAAGGCCTACGGCGCCTCACTCAAAGAACAAGCCAGCAACCCTCATTTGGCGCACATGGTCAACGCCAGACACACTGCTCGCATCAAGTACCTGCTTGACGATGCACAGGCCCGTGGTGCGCGTACCTTGGAGGGCGGTGGTGTCGATGAAGCCAGCTGTTTTGTGCAACCAACTTTGTTGGACCAAATTCCGGCAGATGCCAAAATCATGGAAGAAGAAATTTTTGGCCCTTTGCTGCCCATCATTGGCTACACAGATTTAGACCAAGTGATTGCCAGCATCAATGCTGGGCCCAAACCATTGGCGTATTACATCTACAGCCAAACCAATGTCAACATTGACAAAACCTTGATGCAAATTACATCCGGAGGCGCTTGCGTGAACCATTCACTCATGCAGTTCTTGCAAGGCAATTTACCTTTCGGCGGCGTCAACAATTCAGGCATTGGCCGCGCACACGGACACTACGGTTTCAAGGAATTCAGCCACGAGCGGGGTGTGGTCAAAACGCAATTTGACTTTGCCGCCATGCTCATGATGCCTGGACAAGTCTTGCCCATCATGCGGCGGGCTCTGAAGATGGGCTTCAAGTTTCTTTGATCTTTAAGCTCTCACAACCACAGCCCATTGATTACGAAGCGACTGCCAATCTCTTGACCAATGCCGCACTCGACTCAGTAGGTAAGATTCCAGAATTTAAATACTGGGCAGTAGCGGTCAAAGCAGGCGGACAACTTGCAGTGTCCGGTGGCTTTTTTAATTAAACATCAAACTGAATACCTTGTGCAAGTGGCAAACTATCTCCGTAATTCACAGTATTGGTAGCTCGTCGCATGTAGGCCTTCCAGGCATCTGACCCCGACTCACGCCCACCACCAGTTTCCTTTTCGCCACCAAATGCCCCGCCAATTTCAGCGCCGCTGGTGCCAATGTTGACATTGGCAATGCCGCAATCGGAACCGATGGATGAAGTGAATATTTCTGCTTCACGCAGATCTTGAGTGAACACAGAAGAGGACAAGCCATGCGATGCCGCATTGTTCATGGCGATGGCATCCTCAAAATTGTCGTAAGGAACCACGTACAAAATAGGGGCAAAAGTTTCGCGCAGCATGGGGCCCACTTGTGTTTCAAACTCAACGATTGAAGGGCGAACGTAATAGGCATTGGGCCCACCCACAGCGCATCGATTTCCAAAATGAACTTTTCCGCCTAGTTTTTTAGCCTCTTCGATAGAGGCCTGCATGTTGTTAAAAGCAGTTTGATCAATCAGGGGCCCCACCAACGTACCTGTTGTCAACGGGTTGCCCACAGGCAGCTTCTCAAATACTTTGTGCAAAGATGAAATGAGCTGCTGGTAAACAGAGCGATGAACGATGAGCCGTCTGAGAGTGGTGCAACGTTGACCTGCTGTGCCAGCCGCAGAAAAAACCACGCCTCGCGTAACCAATTCTAAATTAGCGCTAGGGCAGACAATGGCTGCATTGTTACCGCCCAACTCTAGCAATGATTTTTTGAAAGTCGTTGCACAGGCCATGGCAACTTGGCGGCCCATGGCAGTAGAGCCCGTGGCACTGACCAGTTTGATGTGAGGGCTTTCAACCATGGCTTTTCCAACTGTGCTGTTGCCTTGAAGCAGGCACATCAAACCTTCAAGCGCTATGCCCGATTGTTCGGCAGCTTTTAACAGCAGCCCAGTCAAGGCCATGGCACTCAGGGGTGCTTTTTCAGAAGGTTTCCAAACCAGGGTGTTGCCACAGACCAAAGCCAAAGCAGCATTCCATGCGAAAACTGCCATCGGGAAATTGAAGGCGGAAATGATGCCCACAACCCCTAGCGGGTGCCAAGTTTCAAGCAATTTGTGATCGGTTCGTTCGCTGGCAATGCTCAAGCCATAAAGCTGGCGTGAGAGTCCCACTGCAAACTCACAAATGTCGACCACCTCTTGAACTTCTCCCCAGCCTTCCTGCAAGATCTTTCCAGTTTCATGAGAGATCAGTTCACCCAGGGGCTCTTTGTGCTGTCTCACAAGTTCGCCAAATACACGCACCAACTCACCCCGCTTGGGCGCAGGCACTTTGCGCCAAGCAAGCGAGGCTTGGTGTGAACGAAAGAGTTCTGCACTGATTTGAGCCTCTGTATGAGCAGTGACTTTTGCAAGCAATCTGCCGTCCACAGGAGAGTTGACCTCGAACCCTTGCGCATTAAGGGGTGGCAATGCGAGGTTCAAGGATTTGAAAATACTTTGAATATCAGGGCAGTAACTCATGGTGTACTTTTAACGTTCAATGCTACGGTTCCAGCGGGCGTTCCAAGCTGGGCGATTCTCATTGATGGCATTCCAGTCCAAGACCACCGCTGTTTTCATGTATTCAGCAAACTGTTTCAGTTTGAGTTTGGCATCATCGCCAATTGCAGGGGCTTTGGGGTTTGAAGGAATTTGGTTGCCATGTTCTAAGCCAGCTGCTTGAGCAGACGCAGAAAGCAAGTACTCCGCAAGTTTTTGTGACAAAACTGGCTCAGTATTATTGGCAATCACGCATTCAGCAACCATTAATACAACTGATCCTTCTTTGGGTTGAGCATATTCAATGGCAATGCCTTTTTCTTGAAGTGTTGCAACGCCAGTAGGCGTCAAGGGGGCAATGGCGGCCTCTCCATTTTGAATCATTTCAGCCAATTTGGCAGAACTTGGAATGTATTCTAAAACGTTAGGGCCAATGGCCGCTTTCCACGCATTGAAGCCTGGCTCGACGTTGGCTTCAGTGCCGCCTTTAATGCGATTGAACATCAAGAAACCATGCAGGCCAAAGGAAGAAGACGGCATCGATTGGAAGACCACCTTGCCTTTGTATTTGGGATCGGCCAGGTCCATCCAAGAGGTGGGGGCTGCCCAACCTTTCTCGGCAAACATTTTTTTGTTGTATGCCAAGCCGGTCATGCCCATGGTGACACCAGCTGCAATATCGTCTTTAAAGCGTGCGGTTGGAAAAATTTCATTCAACGGACCGCTGGGTTTCATTTTTTCACACAAGCCCATGCCCGCTGCCCGAATCATCACGCCATCGTCTAAGAAAATGACGTGCATTTGTGGCTTGTCTTTATTGGCCTGAGCTTTTGCCAAAATTTCAGATGATGTACCCGGTACTACAACTACCTTCACGTTGTTGGCTTTTTCGAAAGCTGGAAAAACGTTCGCTGTCCAAGTCTTTTCCATCGAGCCGCCGTTCATGCCGATGTAAAGCGTTTTAGTTTGAGCCTGTACAGCCGCGCTCCCTAGTAGGGTCATTGAGGCCAGTGCAATGGCGCCCAATGGTTTGGCAACTGTATTCTTAAGTTGAGAACAGAACTTCATGGTAAATCTCCTAGGGTTGTAGTAATAGACGAAAGCACACGGGGAAATCTTGAGATGGAAAATCCATCGATGGGTGTTGAGGTTTGGCCTTGGGTTGCCAATTCGGACAACACCTCGCCAACGGCAGGCCCAATTTGAAAACCAGCACCCGCAAAGCCAAATCCGTGAAATAAACCTGGCGTGGTTCTGCTGGGTCCGATGACGGGCTCGTGGTCTGGAAGATAGCCCTCGGTGCCACTCCAGGTTCGGATGATGTTGGCGTGTTTGAGTTGAGGTAAAAGTTCGACTGACCTGGCCAAAACCAATTGAATGGCTTCTCTGCTCGGGCGAGCTCTCAGTTCATCTAAAGCAAATCCCCGCGATCCACCAATCACGCAATTGCCCCTTTGGGTTTGCCTGGCATAGATGCCGCCGCCTTGAACCCCCAGACTGAGTGACATGAAGGCAGGCAGTGGTTCAGTGACTGCCATGGTGGGGTGAGCAGCAACCATGGGCACAGCTTCGTTGAATTTCTCTGCAACGAAGCTTGCCCACGCGCCTGCACAATTCAAAAGTATGGGCGCTTTGATGAAATGGCCTGTGCTGGTTTTCAGTGTGAAGTTTGAATTTGAATGGTCAATGTCGATGACTTGAGTTCTCTCCAAAAGGTGAGCGCCCGCTTGCGAAGCTGCACTTGCAAATGCGGGTGACACCAAGCGCGGATTGGCATGGCCATCCTCAGCGCATAAAGAACCACCGACAACACTTTCACTTAGCCAAGGGTAGAGTTCCCTCAGCTGATGGCCAGAAAAGATTTTGAGTCCCAAGCCAAATGAATCTGTTTTTTCTTTGTAGGCAATGAGTGAAGCTAAATCAGCTTCACTCCGGGCAATCTTCAAATGCCCGGAACGTGTGTACTCGCAAGCGGCACCTAATAGTTCTGGCAGCTTTGCCCAAATGGCGTGTGCTCGCTGTGCCAATGGGAGTTGAATGAGTGACCTACCCTGTCGACGAACCCCACCGTAGTTCACGCCGCTTGATCTAGAGCCACACAAGTCACGTTCGATCAAAATGACGGACTTACCTAATTTTCGCAACGCAAGCGCAGCAGAACAGCCCACAATGCCGCCGCCTACAATGGCCACATCACAGGAAAGAGGGCTGATGCTCAATTGGCCTCCTCGGTATCGGAGGGCATGTTTTTCAAAGCGAGGTTTTGTACAAATGGAATGGGTTTGATCGGCGCTTGGCCCCTAAGACGGCCAACTTTTTCAATTGATTGATGCGTGCAATCTGCAAGCAGTGCGGATGCAGCGGGCCCGCACATTCTTCCTTGACACCTTCCCATTCCGACTCGGCACATTGCTTTAAGGCGGTTCACATCTTGTGCCCCCGTAGCAAGTGCAGACTGTCTGATGTCGCCGGCAGTAATTTCTTCGCAGCGGCAAATGACCGTGTCATCTGTAGTTTTAGAAGCCCAATTTTGAGGCTCTTGAAACGCCATGCTCAAGCCACGCCCGAAGCCAATTCGTTTTTGCAGATACTTTGCTAATTCTTCAGAACGAGTTGCGTGATTTGTTTGCTGTTTTAGTTGCCTGTCTTCAATCAATGCCAAACCGGCCAACTCGCCAGCCCATTCCGCTGCGTCAGCACCTTGAATACCAGCGCCATCACCCGCCAAATACACATGTTGTATTGTTGACCTGCCAGCCAAATCTTTCTGAGGGATCCAGCTGTTATCAGCATTTGAAAACATAAATTTGCAGCCAAGAATGTCAGCAAGCTGAGATTCACTTCGCAGTCCGTAGCCAGTGGCCACGGCATCGCAATCGATTTGATGCGCACCCTGAGAATTGCGCCAAATGAGTTTTTCAACACTTTTTGCGCCCATGGCTTCAATGGGGGTGGCACCATAGTGAACGGCAATGCCATGCGCTTTAAGCCATGCGAGGTAATAGACGCCTTTGGCCAACACTGCTGGTTGATTCAGCAGTGCAGGAACTGCTTTGATTTGACAACTGAAATGACTGCTGTCTATCACTGCAACGACATTTGCACCAGCCTTGGCATATTGATAGGCCACTAAATAAAGTAAAGGACCAGATCCTGCAAAAACAACTTTTTGACCAATGGCGCAGCCTTGAAACTTCAAGGCAACTTGTGCACCGCCCATACTGAAAACCCCTGGCAAGGTCCATCCCTTGAATGGCAAGATGCGGTCTGTTGCGCCAGTGGCAACGATCAGGTCAGTGTAATCAACGACCGAAGTACGCCCTTCGTGCAACACATCCAGTTGTCCGCCTTCTGCGTTCCACACCAATGTGTTGGGTATATAGTCCACGTTAGAAAGTAGAGAGCCCATAGCGGACAAAACGGCCTCCGCTTTGTCCGCATCAAATCCATAAAGTTGTTTTGAAGAACGTGCGAAATTGCCAGGAGCTTGTCTGTAGATTTGACCACCCCACCTGGCTGACTCATCGATCACAATAGGCCGCATCCCATGGGCTACCAAAATTTGTGCTGCGCGAATTCCAGCTGGCCCCGCACCCACAATGACAGGCTTAAGTGGTTGTGTCATGGGTTGGCCTTGGGGGTGACTAGCTTCATATTGGCTTGAACCAAGGTGCTACAGCTGCGCAAGCGCGAGCCGTCTTCAGTGCACACCCAACAATCTTGACATGCACCCATCAAACAAAATCCGGCTCGTTCAGAACCACTGAACTCAGTTTGTCGGATAAATTTTTGATGGGTCAAAATGACCGTCAAAAGGGTATCGCCTTCTAGTGCTTCCGTGGCAACTCCGTTGATATAAATCGTGAGCTTCTTTCGATTTAACTCGACCAACCTGACCAGTTGCCCCTGTTGAACCATGGCGATGTTTTGATGCATTATTTTTCGCCCACCAAAACTTTGTCCAAGCCATAAAGTCGATCCAAAATCACCATGACACCTGCAGTCAGTGCCACCATGAGTGCTGACACGGCGGCCATCAGGGGGTCGACCGACTCAGTGGCGTACATGTACATGCGAACGGGCAATGTGACAGTGACTGGCGAAGTCACAAAGATGGACATGGTGACCTCGTCAAAGCTGTTGATGAAGGCCAGTAGCCAGCCCCCTGTCACGCCCGGAAGAATCATGGGCAGGGTGACTCGCCAAAAAACGGTAGCGCGGTTGGCGCCCAATGAGAGCGCTGCATCTTCGCAATGGCTGTCCATACCAGAGGAGGCCGCCACGATCAATCGCAAAACGAAGGGGGTAACGATCAGGGTGTGGGCCAAGATGAGCCAGCCAAAACTTCCGGTTGCACCAATCAGTGAAAACAGACGCAACAAGGCCACACCTAAAACCAAGTGAGGCACGATCAGGGGGGATAAAAACAAGCCGTTCAAAGCATCGCGCCCTTTGAACTGAAAGCGTGTAATGGCCAGTCCCGCAGGAATAGCGATGGCGGTAGACAAACTGGCTGCAGCAATGGCCAACCAAAGGCTGTTCCAAAATGCAGTGACGAAGTCTGAATGCTTGAAAACCGCGGCAAACCAACGAAGTGAAAATTCGGTGGTTGGGATGGTGAGGGTGTTGCCTGGCGTAAAAGCCACCAAGCAAACGATCACCAAGGGTGCCAGCATGAAGCTGATGACCAATCCATTAAAGAGTAAAGCAAAGGGGCCATTTTTGTTCATGCAACCCCCATCGATTTTTGATATTTGCGCTCTAGAATTTTGTTGTAGCTCAACATCACAATCAGGTTGGCTGCCAGCAAAATCAGAGCCAATGTAGCGCCTAGTGGCCAATTAAGTTCATGTAAATATTCGTCATAGACCACAGTGGCAACCATTTTCAATCGGCGGCCCCCCAAAAGACCTGGAATGGCAAAAGCACTGGCACTTAAGCCAAACACAATTAAGCTGCCAGACAAAATGCCAGGAATCACTTGAGGAAACACCACGCGCCTTAAAGTTGCAAGAGGTGATGCAGCCAAAGAAAGTGCAGCGTTTTCTACACCAGGATCTAGCTTTTGCAATGATGTCCAGATGGGAATGATCATGAAAGGCAGCATGACATGAACGAGTGCAATGATGACCGCCCATTCTGTGTACAAAATTTTGATGTTGCCTAAATCCAGTGCCAAAGAAATTTGATTGAATATGCCTCTTGGGCCAAGTAACAAACTCCAGCCAAAGGCCCGCACTACTACGGACACCAACAAGGGTGCAAGCACGATAAGCAGAAAGATGCTTCGCCACGGGGTTTTCATGCGGCTCAAAATATAGGCTTCAGGTGCGCCCACTAACAAACATATGCCGGTGGTGACAGCCGCAATCCAGAAGGTGCGCCAAAACACTTCGAAGTAATAGTCGTCGGTGAAAACGGCGATGTAGTGGTCAAGCGTATAGGCATTTTTGATGCCGGTGTTGTAGTCAAAAACATTGAAAGACAACACAGCCGTCATGAGCATGGGTGCCAGCAGCAATGCAACAAACAATGCGATGGCTGGCGCCGATAGCAACCAGGGTGCGTTGCTTTTGGTCTGGCTCATGGCAGTATGCGCAGAGATGTAGAAGACCAAGTAAGCCCAGTGTCTTGATTTTCTTGAAGCGGTGCTGTGTCGCTGTTGCTGCTCACAACTTGAAGTGTGCCAAGCTTGGTTTCAATTCGATAGAGCCATTGGCTGCCTAAGAAAAATCTGGCCGCAATGCGCCCATTGATGAGGCCTTGATTAAGTTGTGTTAATTGAATTTTTTCGGGACGCAAACTAAGGAATGCTTGACTTCCAGCTTGCAATTGTGTTTCGCCGCACAATAATGAAATGCCATTGACGCGGATGCTTGATTCGGTTCCTTGTCTGACGATTTCTCCTTGCAATAAGTTGGCCTTGCCAACAAATGCTGAGATGAACCTTGACTGAGGGTTCTCATAAAGTGCGTAGGGTTGATCAATTTGGGTAATTTTCCCGGACTGCATGACCACCACCCGATCACTGATGGACATCGCTTCTGATTGATCGTGTGTCACCATGATGGTCGTGGTGCCCACGATTCTCTGTATTTGTCTTAATTCGAATTGCATTTCTTCGCGAAGCTTGGCATCCAAATTAGAAAGTGGTTCATCGAGCAGCAAAACGGGTGGCTCAATGATCAATGCTCTGGCCAGTGCAACCCGTTGCCGTTGACCTCCAGAGAGTTCGCGTGGGTATCTCTTTGCAAAGTCTTCCAAATGCACCAAGGCCAATGCATCTGCAACTTGGCGGGCTCTGGTGGGTTTTGCGACCTTGCGCATTTCAAGTCCAAAACTCACGTTTTCCTCGACCGTCATGTGAGGAAAGAGGGCGTAGCTTTGAAACACGATGCCTAAACCACGCGTGTTTGGCTTGGTGTGTGTGATGTCTATGCCGTCAAGGGTGATGCTTCCTTCGGTGACGTCTGCAAAGCCTGCAATCATTTGCAGTGTTGTGGTCTTGCCGCAGCCAGAGGGTCCGAGCAAGGTGACGAACTCACCTTTTTCGACACTCAGATTCATCTTGTCGACGACGCAGTTGGGCCCGTAAAACTTGGAGACATCTGTCAGCGTCAAAAATGACATTGAACGGCCCTTTCGGTGACTTGATTAAATTTGATCTTGTTTTAAAGAGGCACAGTCGTCAACAGGGAATTTCACTAAATGAGAGAAATAAATTATTTATTCCATTAATTGAAATATTGGAATAAAATGAATTGAATTTATTTCACTGAGCAATTCATGAAAGAACTTCAAACAGGGACAGGCACCCTTGAGCGAGCCTTTGCAATTATCAAAAATCTCTCAGATGCCAAAGCAGAAGGCGCACGCGTCACACAGATCGCAAAGGATGTTGGGCTGACCCAAGGTACGGTGCACCGCACATTGCAAGCGCTCGTCTTGCAAAATGTTGTTGAGCAAGATGAGCGATCCAAGCACTACAGACTCAGTGTGGACTTCTTTGTGCTGGCGGCCAGGGCTGGTAATCCGCTCAACTTGCGTGAAATATGTCGCCCCATTATGTTGCGATTGTGCGCGAGCCTTGGCGATACCTTGTTCCTGTTGGCTCGAAGTGGTTTTGATGCGGTGTGCATCGATCGCAGTGAAGGCCCGTTTCCTATTCGTTCTTTCACTGGCGACATTGGTGGGCGCATCGCATTGGGCGTAGGGCAGGGCAGCTTGGCTATTTTGGCGTTCTTGCCAGAAGCCGAACGAGATGAGGTGATTCGATTCAATGTCCCTCGAGTTCGGGAGCTGGGTATGTTTGACGAGGTTTACTTGCGAACTGAAATTGAACGAGTGAGAGAGTTGGGCTTTGCTGGAAAAAATACGGGCTTGTTAGAAGGTATGGCAGGGGTTGCAGTGCCAATTTTGGACCGCGAAGGTCGAGCGGTTGCTGCACTCAGTGTTGGAACGATTTCTGCGCGTTTGAATGAGGACAGATTGCCGACAGTGGTTGCTCTGTTGCAAAAAGAGGCTGAAAGTATTTCTAAAAGAATACATCCCTTTGATCCAACGCTGCGGCGACCTGTGTCGAGTTTGGCTGCATTGTCCCCCAACGGGTAGCTTATTTGAGCTGCTTAGATTAAGCTTACCCTGCACACCAGACAATGGCTGTAATGACCGATGCGCCGCTATCTACTTCGCTTAAAAGCTGCTTGCACCCTGGGCACCATCGAGGCGTGCAGTAAACCTAGTTTTGGATTTTGACCGTGCGGTGCTAGAGGTGCCACGGAAAACCAATCGGAATTGAAGGGTAAGTTCACCACCTGCCTTAAATTGAACTTGGTGTCGTAACTCAAGTTGGAGCTTGAAAAAGCAATAGGATGTTTTGCTTGAGTGATAGAAAATTCACCGGCGTAAAGACGATCCACTTTTTGGCTTGTTCCGTAGGCTAAATCAACAGTGTAATGACCGTCATCTATCTCATGCACACGTAATAAAAGACCAGGCCTTGCCTTGGGTTTGTTAGATATTTGATCTGGGAAATGACACCAAACGATGTCGCCTGCTGCGGGCTCAGGCCACCAATGCCTCATGTCTGAGACTCGTTGATGAACAAGCTTGAGCGAAGTTTGGGGGGCGTTGATACTTGGGCGGTCATCGACTTTTTGCTGGCTAACTTTACTTGCTTCAGCTGTAAAGCACTTAAGGGTCCTTCATCAATTTCATAGTGCGGCAATACCCGGGCAGCCAGCTGTTGCAATGCCATGTGAATTGCTTGGGTTTCATCAACGCCAAGATGTGCTGCCACTTTCTTGGCCGTTTCGCGGGTGACCCCAGTAATGGTGTCGACGCTTCGATATCTAAAGGGTATTTGAGCTGGGAGGGATTTTGAAGGCATGCCGTGCATCCCAAAGTTTGGATATCTTGAAGATATCAGATCAGAGGGATTTTTGCAATGCATTGTGGAGCTTAGCCCATTACAAAAGCAATTGGCATTTCAATTGCCTGCATGCATTAATTGGAGACGGTCAAATCATGTCGAGATTAGGTGATGCGGGCGGTCGAATTTTTGGAACTCAATGACCCAATCGCTTCAATTGCGCCTTCAATTTTTTGATGGTTTTTCGAATTTCAGCCACCTTCTCTTTGTCTTTTGCCTTGCGAGATTTTGGCTTTTGGGCCAACAAAGTTTTTCGACATTTTGGGCTACCACACCAGCATGGGTATTGCGCAATTAATTTTTTGGTAATGGGCTCATCAATGATGAGGCCGTAGTCATAGTTCAGCTCCTCGCCAGCTACGATGTTTCTCTTGGCCTTGATAAACACTCGCCCTTCATCGACTTCAGGTTTGCAATTGGGCGTGCAACAATGGTTGATTCAGCGCGCTGAATTGCCGCCATGCAAAGCATCAATGGCGCGATCTTCATCAATCTGAAAATAAAAGGTGTGGCTGGGGTCTTTCGGATCGTGCGGGTGTCTGTCTTCTGCTTCTTGCGCTTAAATGATTTCCCCTACGTACTCAATGATCGTTTCCCCTTTTAGGATGTCTTGGCGTGCAAATACACCTTTTCCGTGTACGCCAGACTGTCGAACTTGGATTCGTCTGGTAGAAGGTTTTTTGGCTGAAGTTAAACTTGTAACAATTGAACGCTGACGCTCATCAATTTGTGACATTCATCAAATTGTCATCAAATTGAAATTTATTGACTTAATAATATTGCTAACGCCTGATTAAGATTGTGCGGCAGTTTCCCTATTTAAGAATGGATGCGACCAATTGAGAAAGCCTATTTCATTGACTTCAGATGATTCAAATTCTGGCATAGAGTTGCTCGATCGAGATGGCAGCATATTGGCTTTCAATGAGCGAGTATTGGATTGGGCAAAACGGCCAGAAGTCCCCTTGCTGGAGCGGCTTCGTTATCTTTGTATTGTGTCGTCTAACTTAGATGAGTTTTTCGAAGTGCGTGCTGACTTGCACATGTCTGCATTTCGAAATAAGGACGAAAAAGGCACTTACAACACCAAGACCTTCGAGATTGTCTACAACACGGCCAGAGATTTGGTGAACGAACAATACAGTTTGTACAACGCCGTGTTACTGCCCAGTTTACAAAAAGAAGGCATCAAAATTCTTTCTCATGGAGAGAGAAATTTGGTTCAAAAGAAATGGGTCAGGGATTACTTTAGACGCGAGGTCAATCCACTGTTGGTTCCTGTAGGACTCGACCCTGCTCGCCCATTCCCACAAGTCGCCAACAAATCCTTGAACTTCATTGTGCAGTTGTCTGGCAAGGATGCGTTTGGCCGCTCCAACGACATCGCCATTGTCAAAGTTCCAAGAGTTTTGCCCAGGGTCATTCCGCTTCCTGCCAAGGTGGCAGGCCATGGCAAAGCATTTGTTCTGTTGTCTAGCGTCATTCGTGCGCATTTGAATGACTTATTTCCAGGTCGAGATGTCGGACAGTTTTCGCAATTTCGGGTCACTCGAAACTCAGACTTGTCAGTCGATGAGGAAGAAGTTGAAAACTTGCGGACAGCCTTAAGAGAGGGCTTGCAACACCGTCAGTATGGACAAGCATTGCGTTTAGAGGTTTCGGACAGTTGCTCTGAACATTTGTCTGACTTTTTACTCAAACAATTCAGATTGCCAAAATCTGCTTTGTTCCGTGCTGCAGGGCCTGTGAATTTGGTTCGTCTTAGCCAACTCATTGATTTGGTGGACGATCCTGCATTGCTTTTTCCTGCTTATCAATCGAGTTTTCCAAAGCAGTTGAAGCAAGGTGAATCCATTTTTGCACGCATGCAAAAAGGGGATGTCCTGATGCACCAACCCTTTGAAAGTTTTGATGGTGTCTTGGCCTTCCTCAAAGAGGCTGTAGAAGACCCCCAAGTACTGGCGATCAAACAAACCATTTACCGGACTGGCAGTGACCCTGCCATGATGAATTTACTTCGAGAGGCAGTGCGGCGCGGAAAAGAAGTAACTGCTGTGGTCGAGCTAAAAGCTCGCTTCGATGAAGAAGCCAATATCAATTGGGCAGAGCAATTGGAGTCTGTTGGTGCGCAAGTTGTGTATGGTTTTGTCGGCTTAAAAACGCATGCCAAAATGTTGTTGGTCACAAGGCGAGAGGGGCGTGTGCTCAAGCGATACGGCCACTTGTCTACAGGCAACTACAACCCTAGAACCGCAAAGCTCTATACAGACTTGAGTTATCTCACGAGCGATGCGCGCATGACTGCTGACATGGAAACCTTGTTTGTCCATCTGGCAAGTCCCAGCCGTTTGGGCAGAATGAACAAGTTGTGGGCGGCGCCCTTTCTTCTGCAAAAGAACATGGTGGAAAAAATTGAGGCCGTAGGTGCTGCCGCGGCCAAAGGTTTGCCGGCCAGAATTGTTGCAAAAATGAATTCCTTAACGGATCCAGTGCTTATTCATGCTCTCATTTCTGCGGGTCAAAAGGGTGCCCAAATTGATTTGATTATCAGGGGGGCGTGCATGTTGCCTGCTGGCATTCCAGGCAAGACAGACAATATTCGCGTTCGGTCCATCATTGGCCGATTTTTAGAACACTCTCGGGTCTTTTTCTTTGAAGCTGATACGGTGCAAGACATTTACCTGTCAAGCGCCGACTGGATGACCCGCAATATGACCCGGCGTGTCGAGCTGGCTTGGCCCGTTTTGGAGTTGTCTCTGCGACAAAGGCTCATTGATGAATGTCTGTTGGCCTATTTGCATGACACGCGCAATGCTTGGACGCTAGATGCCGATGGCAAATACCGTCGTGTAGAAAAGCAGGGGCGAAAACCTCAAAGTGCGCAGGCGCTTTTGATGGAAAAGTATTCGCTAGCGCAAACAAAGTCTCGTTAAGTTGAACTTATTCGTCGAAACTTGCAATGAGTCAAAGATGGATTTAATTTTCTGGCGACATGCTGAAGCGTTCGATGCCTTGGAAGGCCAAGATGACCTGTCACGTACCCTCACGCCTAAGGGTGAAAAGCAAGCTGTCAGAATGAGTCAGTGGTTAGATCGACAGTTACCTGAAGGCATTCGTGTCATGTCTAGCCCAGCGGTTCGGTGTGAGCAAACCGTTACAGCGCTAGGTAGAAAAGTGAAATACAAATCTGAGCTCTTGCCCAACGCCAGCTTGAATGATTTGTTGGTCACGGCGGGTTGGCCAGATTCCAAAATGTCAGTGCTGATAGTGGGGCATCAACCCGTTTTGGGGCAGGCGGTTGCCTACTTGTTGGGATTTGCAAACGGCGAGTGCTCGGTTAGAAAGGGCGCCGCGTGGTGGCTTAGAAGCCGAGTGAGAGAAGGTAACACACAAACGGTTGTGGTGAGCGTTCAAACACCCGAGCTTCTTTGATTAAGACTTGGCGGGTCGTCCAGTTTTTAAGGCTGGCACGTTGGTCAGGGCTGCCAAAAAAGCTTTGTCGTTCAGGCTGCTCAAAAGCTTGAGGCCAGCACGCAAAATTTCACTCTTCTTTGCACTGTGTTTTAAACCAAGGGCTTTTTGTTTCAAGCCAGCGATGGCTTGGTATTCGTCTTTTGGAAATGTGAAGCTGTCTCGAACGAGCTTGGGCTTTTTGGGCTTTGTCTCTACAGCCGGCTGAGCTGTTGTAGGAGCCTTGGCTTTGGGTTGAGCAGAGGCCTTTTTGGTAGGGGTAGTGACAGTCTTATTGGCAGGTTTCTTGGACGCAACGGACTTGGCCTTGGCAGGTGCTTTGACGGCCGATTTGCGAGGCGCTTTTTTAGCGGCTTTGCGCACAGTCCTTTTGGCTGCAGGTTGCGCCGTCTGAGCTGTAGCCGTGGCTGATTTGTCAGCGATTTTGACAGCGGCAGAGTTGGCAGTTGGCTGGATTGTGTTCTCTGTGGACAAGTTGAAAAATAGAAAAAAGTTAAACGTGAAAATAGTTTATATCGTTTTTCCGTTGAGTTCAACCATTTCCATTTGCCAGGTGGTTTTTTGCCAAGCGATGCACTCTTCTCGGAGCAAATGAGCCGATTGCGGCCATTGCTGAATCCAAGATTTTTTGCACTGAATCACAAACCCCGTTTTATTGTCGTCTGCTACTTTCAGATTGAAGCCTTTAAGGTCGGGGTCTCTTCTTGCATGGCAAAGAATGGCAGCAATACGCAGGCTCATCAGCTGAATCATGAATTCTGGATTCTTTAATTCGACTTCTAATTTTTTGAGCTTGCCACGATGGCCCAAAATGAGTTGGCTTAAACGATGTAATTCCGACATGGAAAAGCCTGGCAGATCGGCGTTGTCGAGGATGTAAGCGCCATGCTTGTGAAAGTCGCTGTGCGAAATGCGTGTGCCGATTTCAAGCAAATGCGCTGCCCAGCCTAGTTTTTTTTCAAGTCGCAAAGCGCGGGTTGCATCACAGGTCGATTTGTCAAAGACACCTTTGAACAAAGTGTCGGCTGTTTTCTGTACACGTTCTGCTTGTAAAGCATCTACAGCAAATCGATTGCCCAAAGCGGCCACCATGGTGCTTCGCAGGTCTGTGTTTTCTTCTCTTTGTAAGAGGTCGTATAAAACTCCGTGCCTGAGAGCGCCTTGTGCGGCGTGCATGGTGTCAATTTGCATGAGATCGAAGAGGGCGCACAGAACTGCTAAACCGCCTCCAATGACTGGTTTTCGGTCTTCTTTCACGCCTTCTAATCGAAGCGAATCAGCATTTCCCGAATTGATTAATTTTTCTTTGAGCCAGTTCAGGCCTTCACGGGAGATGGTTTCTTCTGGCCAACCAGCAGCTTGCAAAACGTCTGCGACAGAGCCGATGGTGCCAGAAGAGCCATAGGCAATATCCCAAGAATTTCTAGGGTAAAGGGACAAGGCTTCATCCAAGACTGCCTTTGCCGCAACTTCGGCCCAATCAAATGAAGACGCAGAAAATTCACCGTCTGCAAAGTATTTCATGGACCATTTCACGCTACCCACGCGATAGGACTCCATGGTTTGAGGCTTGAAGCCGCTACCTAAAATGATCTCTGTTGACCGGCCGCCGATGTCAACGACCAAGCGCTTCTCTTCAGATTGAGGGAGTAAATTGACAACCCCAGAGTAAATTAAACGGGCCTCTTCACGCCCAGAAATGACCTCGATGGGAAAACCTAAAAGCTTCTCTGCATGGCTTAGGAATTCGTCTCTGTTTTTGGCTTCTCTAAGCGTCTGGGTGGCAACAGCGCGAACAAAATTGGGCCCAAAACCAGAAAGTCTTTCAGAGAATCGTGCCAAACAGTCCCATCCTCGTTGCATGGCTTCTTGGGACAGTATTCGGTCAGCATCGAGTCCGTTGCCTTGTCTGACGGTTTCTTTGAGGTATTCGACCCGCCGTATGTGCCCATGCTCTAACACCCCAATTTCCAAACGAAAACTGTTGGAGCCCAAATCTATGGCGGCTAATAATTGTCCGTTTTGCATCTCAATATTTCAATCTTGCTCAAAATTACCATCAAACTTTTTGATTTTGTGTCTAAATGTTGTCATTTTGATGACAATTTGTTATTTATTTCTGCGCTTCCTAATTGGTTCAAGCTTGATCAAGGCTTAGAACAATTTAAAGTGCTGTCTAGAAAATGACATGAATTTGTCACAATTGGAGGATAGATTGGATAAGTGTTGCAAAAGTGAGTCAAACATAAATTGGCAAACATGTTGCACATACAAACACTAAATTTCAACTCTGAATCAAGGATTCAAACATGTTAAAGATCAAATCATGGGTCGCTGCACTGGGCTTAAGCGCCATTGCTGCAACTTCAATGGCGGCTGAACTAACTGGCGCCGGCGCTACTTTCCCGTACCCAATCTATGCAAAGTGGGCTGAGGCCTACAAGGCAAAGACTGGTCACAGCATGAACTATCAGTCTATTGGTTCTTCCGGTGGAATTAAGCAAATCAAGGCTAAGACAGTTGACTTTGGTGCTACAGATGCGCCAATGTCTGCAGAAGATCTTGAAAAAGAGGGTTTGGTTCAATTCCCAGCCATTATTGGTGGTGTGGTTGCAGTGGTGAACATTGACGGCATCAAGCCTGGTCAAATTAAATTGACTGGCGAGTTGTTGGCAGATTTGTTTTCTGGCGTGATCGCCAAGTGGAACGACAAGCGTATTGCTGACATGAACCCTGGCGTTGTATTGCCTGATGCCGCTATCACAGTGGTCCACCGTGCTGATGGTTCAGGTACAACTGCTGTGTTTACAGATTACTTAGCAAAAGTTAACGCCAATTGGAAATCCACTGTGGGTGCTGGTGCTGCTGTAAAGTGGCCTGCCGCCTCTTCAGTGGGCGGTAAGGGCAACGAAGGTGTTGCTGCAAACGTAAGCCGTATTAAAAACTCAGTTGGTTATGTTGAGTATGCTTATGCCAAGAAAAACAACATGTCCCACATCAACTTGCGCAATTTGGCAGGTCAGTTTGTAGCCCCTGATGATGAGACATTTGCGGCCGCATCTGCAAGTACGGATTGGTCAAAGATTCCAGGCATGAGCATTTATTTGACAAATGCTCCAGGTGCTAAGGCTTGGCCTATCACTGGCGCATCATTCATTTTGATGTACAAGCAACCCGGTAACAAAGCCAACTCTGCTGAAGTCTTGAAGTTCTTTGACTTTGCTTTCAAAGAAGGCAAGAAAATGGCAGCTGACTTGGAATATGTGCCAATGCCTGATGCAACCACAGACTTCATCCGTAAGAGCGTTTGGAATAAAGTGAACGTGAAGTAAAAAAGACAGACACCCGCTGAGTCTTCAGTGGGTGTTTCTTGGGCTTTAAGCAAAAGAGATATGTATGAACAATGGCGACAGCTTGATAACCCCGCATAGGGAGAGTGTTCTGCGCTGGCAGCGGTGGCAAGATTATTTATTTGAAAAAACAACGATGGTCTTTGCACTGTCCACGTTGGTGGCCTTGACTGGCATCATTGTCTCCTTGTTCATTAGTTCGTGGCCTGTCTTAACCACATTCGGCGTTGAATTTTTCTACACAGTTGAGTGGGACATCATCAATTCTAAATTTGGTGGCTTGATTGCCATCTTTGGTACTGTGGCCACTGCCACCATCGCAATTTTGATTGCATTGCCATTAAGTTTTGGCATTGCTGTGTTTTTGACTGAAACATGCCCCATGTCATTGCGTCGTCCATTTGGAACGGCCATTGAATTGTTGGCCGCTGTGCCATCCATCATTTACGGTATGTTTGGCTTGTTTGTTTTTGCACCCCTGTTTGCTGAATATGTGCAGCCCGCCTTGGCTGGTACGCTGGGTCAAATTCCTGGTGTCGGCATCTTGTTCACGGGTGCATTCAATGGCATTGGCATTTTGGCCGCTGGCCTGATTTTGGCCATGATGATTTTGCCTTTCATTGCCTCTGTCATGCGTGATGTGTTTGAAATCGTGCCGCCCATTTTGAAAGAATCTGCCTATGGCATGGGTTGTACAACTTGGGAAGTGGTGACCAAGATTGTTTTGCCTTACACAAAAACGGGTGTTGTGGGCGGTGTCATGTTGGGCCTTGGCCGTGCTTTGGGTGAGACCATGGCTGTGACCTTCGTGATTGGCAATGCCCACAAGTTGTCTCCTTCCTTGTTTTCGCCTGGCAATTCAATTGCCTCAACGCTTGCCAATGAATTTGGAGAAGCAGAACCCGGCTTGCACTATGCGTCATTGTTCGCTCTTGGCTTAGCCCTATTTTTAATCACATTGGTTGTTTTATCGTTTGCCAAGTGGATGTTGATTCGCGCTGAAACTCAGAAAGGCTTGAAGTCATGAAAGCTCCTATCAACATGGATTTATCCATTTACGCAAGACGCAAGCGCGCTAACTTCATCGGCTTGGTGTTGTCAATGTCTGCCATGGCCATTGGCTTGGCATTCTTGCTTTGGATATTAAGCATCTTGATGTTCAAAGGCTTCTCTGCATTGAGCCTTTCCATGCTGACGCATAGCACCCCTGCACCTGGTTCAGAGGGCGGCGGATTGGCCAATGCGATTGTGGGCAGTCTGATGATTGTGCTTTCATGTTCCTTGTTGAGCACGCCCATTGGTGTTTTGGCAGGTGTTTATTTGTCTGAGTACAGTGATCGCAGTAAAATTGCGGAGGTTACTCGCTTCGTCAATGACATTATGTTGTCGGCTCCATCAATTGTGATTGGTCTTTTCGTTTACGCGCTGATAGTCGTTCCTTCCAAGCACTTTTCGGGCTGGGCTGGCACCATTGCCCTGTCTCTCATTGCCATTCCCGTGGTCGTTCGAACAACTGAAAACATGCTCAAATTGGTTCCAGTGAGTTTGCGTGAAGCTGCATTTGCGCTTGGTGCCCCCAAGTGGAAAGTGTCTACCTCTGTCGTATTAAAGGCCGCTAAAAGTGGTGTCATGACCGGTTTGCTTTTGGCTTTAGCACGTGTCAGTGGTGAAACGGCCCCCTTGTTGTTTACCGCGTTGAACAACCAGTTTTTCTCAACCGACATGAACAAGCCTATGGCCAATTTGCCTGTGGTCATTTTCCAGTTTGCCATGAGTCCCTACGATAACTGGGTCAACCTGGCATGGGGTGGTGCTTTGCTCATAACCCTCACTGTCCTGGCTCTCAACATCATTGCGCGTGTTGTGTTCCGTGAAAAAGTCTCAGTTTAATCTTTGAACAGATCTACCCAAATGAATACATTACCTGAAACCAAAGAAATCATCCTGGAAGTTCGAAATCTAAACTTTTTCTATGGTGCTTTTCAAGGCTTGAAAAATATCAATCTGGACATTCAAAAGAATACGGTCACGGCTTTTATTGGCCCTTCCGGCTGCGGTAAGTCAACGCTGCTCAGAACGCTCAACCGCATGTACGATCTGTACCCTGGGCAGCGTGCAGAAGGTGAAATTAACTTTGATGGTGAGAACATTCTCAACCCCAAACAAGATTTGAATTTGTTGCGCTCACGTGTGGGTATGGTCTTTCAAAAGCCTACGCCGTTTCCCATGTCGATCTATGACAACATTGCATTTGGTGTGCAGTTGTACGAAAACCTGTCTCGCAGCGACATGGATGACCGAGTGGAGTGGGCCTTGCAAAAAGCAGCTATCTGGGGCGAAGTGAAAGACAAGCTGGGCCAAAGCGGCTTGTCCTTGTCGGGTGGTCAGCAACAGCGCTTGTGCATTGCGCGCGGCATTGCAGTCAAGCCCGCTATCTTGTTGTTGGACGAGCCAACTTCTGCGCTTGACCCTATTTCTACGAGCAAAGTGGAAGAACTGATGCACACCCTCAAGAGTGAATACACTGTGGTCATCGTGACGCATAACATGCAGCAAGCTGCCCGCGTGTCCGATTACACAGCTTACATGTACCTGGGTGAACTCATGGAATTTGGTGAAACAGATCAAATTTTCATGAAGCCAGCGCGTCAAGAAACTGAAGACTACATTACTGGCCGTTTCGGCTAATTAAGAAAGAGAAATCATGGATAAGCATATTTCAAGTCAGTTTGATGCCGAATTGGGCAGCGTTTCCTCGCGAGTACTCGAGTTGGGTGGCTTGGTGGAGTCTCAAATTCGCCATGCTGTGTATTCTTTGTCACAGTTCAGTGAAGAAGTGGCTAACCAAGTCATTGCCACTGAGTCGCAAGTCAATTCAATGGAGGTAGAAATCGACCGTGATTTGTCTTCCATCATTGCACGTCGTCAGCCTACAGCGCGCGACCTGCGCCTGCTCATTGCCATCTCTAAAATTACCGCTAACTTAGAGCGTGCAGGCGACGAGTCCGAAAAAATTGCCCGCATGGTGAAGTCCATTATCAACAGTGGCAACTCCCGTGCATTGCCGTCTTCAGAATTGCGCATTGCTGCCGACTTGGCGTCTGGCTTGCTCAGAAAAGCACTTGACGCCTTTGCTCGCTTAGATGTCACTGAGGCAGTTTCTATTTTGAAAGAAGACGATTTGATCGACCAAGAGTTTGATGGCTTTGTGCGCAAATTGGTCACCTACATGATGGAAGACCCACGTACTATTTCTGCCAGCCTAGACTTGTTGTTCGTGGCCAAGGCCATCGAACGCATTGGAGATCATGCCAAAAACATTGCTGAGTTCATCATCTATGTTGTCAAAGGCGCTGACGTTCGTCACATCGCCTTGGCTGAGGTGGAGTCTGTCATCAAATGAGAAGCTTGCCGCGTATTCTGATTGTCGAAGATGAGCCTGCCATCGCAGAACTCATTGCTGTTAATTTGCGCCACAACGGCTTTCAGCCGATCTGGGCCATGGATGGCGAGACTGCCCAAAAGGAATTGGACGACGTTCTACCCGATGTCATCTTGCTAGATTGGATGCTACCCAAGGAAAGTGGCGTTTCACTGGCTAAAAAGTGGCGTGCTGACAAGCGGTCTCAAACCATTCCCATTTTGATGCTGACTGCCCGGGGCGATGAAGTGGACCGGGTTGCGGGCCTTGATGCCGGTGCAGACGATTACATCGTGAAACCGTTTTCGACCAAAGAGTTACTGGCTCGAATTCGTGCTGTTCTTAGAAGGCGTTCCCCTGAGCAGTCAGCGGGCCGAATTCAAATGGGACAATTGCTTTTGGATGCCGACACTCACCGTGTGAGTTTTCAAGAGCAGCCCCTTAAACTTGGCCCAACAGAATTTAAGTTGCTTCAATACTTCATGACTCACAAAGAGCGAGTTCACAGCCGTGGGCAACTTCTTGATCGCGTTTGGGGCGATCACGTGTTCATTGAAGAGCGTACCGTTGATGTTCATGTGAAAAGACTGCGAGAGGCTCTGGGCGGTGCTGGTAATATGGTTGAAACTGTTCGTGGGGCTGGCTATCGCTTTACGGAAATGACTCAAACCACCAATTCAGCTTCTACTGCAAATGGCTGATTGGGCTGGTTTTTAAAGCCAAGGGTCCCTTATGTTCTCACGCACTCTCCGCCTGTTCTTTTGGATGGGTGTTGCTGCGATAGCTGGCTATTGGCTGCAACCAAACTCTGGTCATTTATTGGGAGCTTTTTTTGTCTGTCTTTTGACGGTCATCAAAGACCTTTGGAAAGGTCAAAAAATCACACAATGGTTGCGACACAACAATGTGCAAGAACCACCCCAAATGGATGGAATTTGGGGTGATTTGATTGACCGGATGCGTCGCATTCTGAACGAGCAACGCAAGCAGACGCAAAACGAAGAGCAAAAGCTACAAGATTTTTTATTGGCAATTCAAGCATCACCCAATGGTGTTGTGCTGCTTGACCCTGAGGGCAGAATTGAATGGTGCAATCAAACCGCAGCCCTTCATCTTGGCATGGATGCAAAACGTGACCTGATGCAGCACGTTGTTCATTTGGTCCGAGATCCTGTTTTCAAGAAATATTACTCCAACGAATCGCATGATGCTGAAGCCATGATTGATGGACGAAGCGTCTCCTTGCAAAAGTCAGTGAAACTGTCTGTTCAGTTGCACAGTTATGGTGAAAATAGACAGTTGTTACTCACGCGCGATGTGACAACCATAGCGCAAGCAGATGCCATGCGACGTGATTTTGTGGCGAATGTGTCGCATGAAATTCGCACGCCATTGACCGTTTTGAGCGGTTTCATTGAAACCTTGCAAACCCTCAATTTAAACAAAGACGAGCAAGAAAAATACCTTGATCTGATGTCAGTTCAAGCCAGCCGTATGCAGGACTTGGTCAATGATTTATTGATGCTGTCGCAATTAGACGGCAGCACACTGCCTTCCATCAATGAACCAGTCTCTTTGCAAAGTTTAATGTCCAGTATTGAATCGGAGGCACGCGGTCTTTCTGCCGCTCAATTATTTGAAAATGAAGCGCCTCAAATGATGCGTTTTGAAACGCCTGAAGGTGTTCAATTGAGTGGTGCTAACAAAGAACTTCACAGTGCCGTTTCGAATTTGGTCAACAACGCTGTGCGCTATACGCCTTCTGGTGGATTAATCACTTCCAGTTGGAATTTGTTGCCTGATCAAAGAATTCAATTCAGTGTGACTGATACGGGCTCAGGCATTGCTTCGGAACATCTACCTCGGTTAACTGAGCGGTTTTACAGGGTAGACCGCAGTCGTTCAAGAGAGTCTGGCGGCACTGGATTGGGATTGGCCATTGTGAAACATGTGATGCAAAGGCATGGTGGCGAATTAAAAATTGAAAGTGAAATTGGCAAAGGCTCCAAATTCACGCTCATCTTTCCTGCTTCACGAGTCCTTCAGTCAACTCTCAGCCAGTTTGAAGAAGCTGTAGTGTCAGTTTGAAATAGGGAAAAAAGAGGCCTCACAGGCCTCTTTGTTGAACGAAGTAGTTTCTTACTACTGGCATGTCTGCACAAGCTCAAAATGCATTCACTGTCTACGGCAATGCTGATATTGCAATCAACAACGATGTCAAAACAGCAACCACTGGTATCAAAACAGAAGAAACATCTGTTGTGCCTGGTGGCTTGTCTACCAGCAATGTGGGTTTCCGTGGCGAACGTCAAATTTCTGCCAGACTCAACGCAACATTCCAAATGGAATTTGAAGTCGACCAAACGACCGACTCTGGCATCGTCAAAACACGTGCTGGTTTGGTGGGCTTGGCAGGCAGCTTTGGTGCAGCCACTTTTGGACGTAGAACTACTTTGATCAAGGCTGCCATTGATGCGCTGGATGCTAATGACGCCGCCAATACAGCGGGCTTCATTGGCGACAATGCCCGTGACTCACGTCGCAACGACATGATCACTTACTCTACACCTAACTTCTCTGGCTTCTCTGCAGACGTTCAATTGGGCTTGGGCGCACCTACACGCATTACCAGCGCCACTGGTGTTGTGACACAAGACGGCAAAGCCGAAGACACCAGCTCAGTGGGTTTGAATTATTCAAACGGTCCATTGACTGTGAAGTGGGTAAACGACTCCATTAAAAATTACAGCAAATCAGTCAGCGTTGCAGGCTACAGCGTTGCTGTGCCCACAGGCATTGCTGCACGCAAGAACGAGGCTATTGGCGCCACATACGACTTGGGCGTTGCGAAGTTGTTTTTTGTTGATACCAAAATGAAGCAAGGTACAGACGCTACATTGGTAAAGTTTGACATACAAACTTTGGGTGTGCGCGCACCATTAGGCAACTTTACCTTGGTGGCTGAAGCTGGCACTGGTAAGACTAAACTGACAACATCGGCCATTCAAGCTGATGTTGATGCAATGCAAGTTGCTGTGTTGTACACACTGGCCAAAGACACAACGTTGTTTGGTATTTATGGCACCGAGTCTATCGCTCATCCTTCATTCTTGAAAAAGGCTGAGCAAAAGCAGACACACGTCGGCATTCGCTACAAGTTCTAATTTTTTTCTTTCTATCAAGGGTTTTTCAAAGGCCAGCTCTGCGGGCCTTTTTTTACAATGTCTATGAACGATGATCTCATCCTCAACAACTCTTCCAACCGGTGTTTCATGTTTTGGTTTTTTCGCAATACTCGGTGTTTGAGTCTCCTCTTTGAATTTCAGCTATTGAGCTTATGCGCAGCTTGGGTCTTTGTGGGAGCCATCGTTCCGGTCCAAGCGCAGCCTGAGCAAGCTTTGGGTGCTTGGCAGCTGAGCACAGGTTGGCAGGATTACAGCGAACCGCAAATGAACTTGAAAGGCCCAGAACTGGGCGTGCATTGGCAAAACCAAAGATTGGGACCGTTCACCTTGGAAGCCGACGCGCATCTGGGCCTACAAAACTACAGCAGCGTGCAGTCGGGGCGTTTGAACTCGGTGTTGAACCTTGACACCCATTGGCGAGCTCTCAGAGCATCAACTGACCAACCCCAGTGGCAGTACGGTCTGGCTTTGCACAGCCATGCCAATTTTTTCCGAGGCACGACCAGTTTGGGTTTTGGGGGCTATGACCGCCTTTCTACCCAATTGTGGCTGCCTGTGCGCTGGCATTCGGCCAGCGCTCAGCCTTGGGCGGTTGATGCAGGCTGGCTGTTGTGGGGCGAGCATGTTTCCCGATTGTCACAAGTCAACACCAATTTGCAAGATGTGACCAACCAACAGCGCAAAGGCGTCTACCTTCAAATTAGCAAGAAAGTCAATACAGACCAAGGGGAAATGGAACCCTATGCACGCTTGGCTTGGGTGGACGATTCGGATGTTCGTTGGGTGACTGTTGTGCCCGGAGTGGCCAGGGGCGACTATGAGCCACGAAACAACAGGCTGCAAGTGGGCTTAAAGTGGCGCATTCGCTGAGCTTGGCGAATAAACCTCAAGTCACAAATGACAACGGCTTTTAGCGAGCGCCAACAAGCTGCCACACTGAACCTTAATCGGCAGCCGACAAAATGACCTCGATGGCATAGCGTGTAGGCTGTGAACCGGTTTGTTGAAACCAGAGGGTCATAGAAGCCTCGCCGAGTTTTGATTTGGGTAATGTGGCCAGCACATTGCGTGCCAAATCGCCGGGGCCCATATGACCGTAAACCAGCATGCGCGACACATCGACCCCTGCATCGAACACCCGGTTGGGCTGCAAAGCATAAAAGGAAACGACATCCTCCGACACGTATTGCACTAACTTGACCGACATCAACTGTTGGCCTTTTGGAATGTCCCGGCGCACATAGTCGGCATCACCGCGCACCACCACGCCATGGATCACATAGGTTTGTAATCCAGCTGCCAAAATGCTGGGTTGCGAAGGGTCACCTGAAGCTTCATGCGCCAGCATGCTTGGATTTTGCAAGTCAAAGCCTTGAGCAACAGAGACGTTGCCGGCCATGTCCACTTGGCGCAACCAAAACCGGCTCAAGTTATTGCCCAAAATACCGAATGTGGTGCCTTTCCCTGCAGACCATGAGCGTTGCTCGTCCAGTGAGTATTCCCAGCGAGCACCCGGTTCAATACCCGAGAGTTTCAAAGTGTTTGTCACGCCTTCGGTTTGCCCTGCGATGGCCATAGCAGCAGGTGCCATGGAGCGACATAAAAATGGTTGGAACAAAAACATGTGAACTAGTCCAATTTTTTGACGATTTTAATTGCATCATAAAAATGCAAAAACCCCCTTAATCCGTAATCTGAAGGACCAAAACATTTAAAAAAACCCCCCACGAGGACGCATCCAAGTGAGGGTTAATTTATCGCTCCGTATGTGGCGGATTACTGACGCGACTCGTTAGAGCACGCAGTGAATCTGCCTTACAGATTGAGGGAGTTTCAACGGTACGATATTTGGCTACAAGTGGTTGAACGCCTATCCGTTGAAACGCCTATC
>SHXD01000099.1 GCA_009693505.1 Limnohabitans sp. | reverse complement strand
ACCTTGGCCACAGGGTTGGCTTGCAGCACCACTTCTTGCCGTGAGTAGCCGTCGGTGGCCACGTTGGCAATGTTGTTACTGATGGTGCCTAAGGCGCGCTGATAAGACGATACCGCATTGGCGGCAACGCTGACTAAGTCGGTCATAAGCTGCTCCGATCAAAGTTTTTGCCTAGGCCTGGCATCATGTTCAATGGAATAGCGCCGCTCTTTGGCAGCTTGAATTCGGGGCGCCGCTCATTGTTCAAAGGCAAAGCGGTTTCTTTCGGATTCAATGGAATTGGCTTGGCAGCAGGCATGCCGCCTTCTTCGCGCATTTTCAAAATTTCAGCCGTGCTCATTTTTGCGGCTTCCATTTGCTCTAAGTTTTTAACCAGCATGTCTGCCAAGCCCATGCTGTTGCGCTTGGCCAGTGACATCGAAACTTCTTTGTCAAACATGGACTGATACGTATCAAGTGGCGCGTTTTCTGACAGTTCACTTTTCATCACAGACTCGCGCATTGACTTCATCATCATCTGGATGAACATGGCTTCAAACTGCTGGGCAGTTTCACGCGTGGCTGACTTTGCATCTTGGCGCGCTTGACCCTTGAGCTGGCCTAGGCCTTCAAAGTCAAGGTATGAGCGGGTGCTGCCAATTGCGTTGTTCACGGTGTTCTTTCTAGGCCTTTTTGCTTAGATCACAAGCAAGTCGGCACGCAAACTGCCAGCGCTTTTAAGCGCTTCCAGAATGGCAATCAGTGCAGAAGGTGTAGCGCCCACTTGGTTCACTGCATCCACAATTTGGCGCAAGTCAACACCAGGGTTGAACATGAACATAGGTTTGTTGGGTTCGCTAACCGCCACATCGGCGTTTTGCACAGCAGCAGTGGCGCCGTTGCTGAACGGGCCAGGCTGAGAAATTTCGTTGGTCACAGCCACCGACACTGAAATGGTCCCATGTGACACAGCAGCAGCTGTGACGCGCACATTGCGGCTAATGACCACAGTGCCTGTTCTGGCGTTAACCACCACACGAGCAGAAGGCTCGCCTGGCATGACATCCATGTTTTCCACCATGCTCATAAATGCAACGCGCTGAGTCAGGTCTTGGGGTGCTTGCAAAGAAACGGTCACGCCGTCCATGGCGCGTGCTACATCCGCGCCAAAGCGTGAGTTAATGACATTCACAATGGCGGTGGTGGTGGTGAAGTCGCTGTCGCGCACGTTCAAAATCACTCGCTCAGCTTTGTCAAACGGGTTGTCCACAATGCGCTCAACGGTGGCGCCTTGAGGAATACGAGCGGAGGTGGGTACACCAATGACCACTTTGCTGCCTGCAGCAGCTGTGGCGTCTATGCCTGTTGCTGCCAATGAGCCTTGAGAGATGGCGTAAATTTCACCATCGACACCGCGCAAACTTGTCAGCAACAATGTGCCGCCGCGCAAGTTGGAAGCTTTGCCAATGGCAGACACCGTGACATCAATTTTTTGGCCGGGCTTGGCAAAGCCTGGCAATTCAGCAGTCACCATGACGGCCGCGGTATTTTTAATGTCAATCTTGCCAGAGCTAGAAGCTGTTTCAAAGTCAGACAAGGGGCCTTCTAAGCTCACACCCAAACGGTTGAGCAAGGTCTTCATGCTTTGCGCGGTGAACGATACGTCAGCGCCATCGCCTGAGCCGTTCAAACCGACCACCAAGCCATAACCAATGAGTTGGTTGCTGCGCATGGCGGCCACAGATGTCAAATCTTTAATGCGATCGGCCAATACAGTGCCACTGGACAATGTCAAAGTAAGAAATAAAGCGAGCCAGGATTTCATGATGTTTTGAATGGAAATTCGGGTTCAAAAAGGTTTGTCTTAGAAGGGCCAGATTTTGAGCAAAGTACTGGTACCCCAGCCTGCCTTGGTAGCGTTGGCTAAGTCGCCGCTGCCGCGGTAAGCAATTTGGGCGTTGGCCAAGCGGCGCGATTGCACCGTGTTGTTAGGCGCCACATCGTCGGGTCGAATGATGCCGGCCACTTGAATAATTTCGGAACCTTCTGTCAGGGCCAATTGTTTTTCACCGCGCAGTACCAAGTTACCGTTGGGCATCACTTCCACCACAGACACCGCTACCGAGCCTGTCAAGGTGGCTTGCTGGTCTGCAGCGCCAGTGCCTTTGTTGGACATGCTTGAGCCATCCATCTTGATGCCGTTCATGAAGCCACCCAGACCCTTGCCCCAATTGGCCAAGCCTGTGGGCACCATGTCGTTTTTAGATTCGCGGGTAATGGTGCCGTTTTGTGTGCGAGATGCTTGTGAAGACTCGTTTAACAACACAGTGATCACGTCGCCCACTTGAAAGCTTTTGCTCTTGCCAAACCAACTGTCGCTTTGGCGGCCTACATAAATCGCGCCTGTTGCTGGTTTAGCAGGTGCTGCTGCAATGGGGTAGACCGGCTCAAACTGAGGCGAGTGACTCATGTTGGCGCTGGGCACAGAAGAGCAAGCAGACAAGCCGCTGACAACACAGACAGCTGTTGTCAAGCGCAGCAGCTTGAATGAGTTGATCAATGCTGAAATGGTTTTCATGAGATGTCTCGGCTGGGTTTAATTCAAAGAAGTCTTAAAGCATCAAAGGTTGTTGTTCACAAACTTCAACATGCCGTCAACTGCAGAGATGGCCTTCGAGTTAATTTCGTAAGCACGTTGGGTTTCAATCATGCTGACCATTTCTTCCACCACGTTCACGTTGGAGGCTTCTAAGGTGCCTTGCATCAAGGAGCCTGCCCCGTTCACGCCAGGTTGCAACACTCGTGGTGCACCGCTGGCAGGTGTTTCCTTCATCAAGTTTTGGCCTTTAGACTCCAAACCACTTGGATTGACGAAGCGCGCCAACTGCATTTGACCCACCACTTGAGAGCCGCCAGCAGCCAACTCAATAGACACCGTGCCATCACGGCCAATGGTGACGCTGGATGCGGTGTTAGGAATGGTGATGGCGGGCTGCAAGAGCGCGCCGCTGGAGGTCACCAGCTGACCCGTTGATGACAATTTGAAATTGCCATCACGTGTGTAGGCAATGGTGCCATCTGCTTGAGAAATTTGGAAAAATCCATCGCCGGCAATGGCCATGTCCAATGGGTTTTGAGTGTTCACCATGTTGCCCTGGCCGTGCAACTTTTCAGTGGCCACCACGCGCACACCGGTACCCAACATCAAGCCTGTAGGGCTTTGTGTGTTGGTGCCCGTTTGGCCACCTGGTTGACGCACGTTTTGATAGAGCAAGTCTTCAAAAATAGCACGGTCGCGCTTGAAGCCCGACGTGTTCACGTTGGCCAAGTTATTGGCAATGACGTTCATGCGCGTTTGTTGCGCGTCTAGGCCCGTTTTGGCAACCCACATTGAAGCATCCATGGCTAGCTCCTTTTCAATTCTTTGTTAATTTCATGAGTTGCGCATCATGGTGGCACCAGACTCATCCGTATCTTTACTCTGCTTGATCACGTTGACGTTCATTTCAAACGAACGGCTCAAGTCCATCAATCGAACCATGACCGACAACGCATTCACGTTACTGCCTTCTAAGCATTTAGGGGTCACTGTTAAAAGGGCTTTGGTGTCTGAAATTTCAGTGCCATTGGGTTGACCTTCAACACCAAATAAACCATCAACACGTCTTGAAAGTCTGATGTCATTAGCATCGCGCAGCATCAAGCGATCAATGAGAACAGGTTTTGCAACACCCTCATTCGATGGGTTGTCTGCATAAATAGCGCCATCCGTGTTGATGACAACTTTAAATCCTGGGGGAATGGTGATAGGGCCGCCGCCTCGTCCAAGTACGGCATGGCCATTACCAGTTTCTAAAATACCTTTTGCCGATACACGCAAGTCGCCGCGGCGGGTATAAGCAACCGTGCCGTCTTTGCCAGTAACACCCAACACGGCCTTGTCGTTCATCGCAATGTCCAAATCGTTGCCCGTGGCAATGAGGGCAATACCAGACGTCATGATGATGGTGTCTACATTCAATGATTTGGGTTGAATGCGCGATGCAAAACCAGCGCCTTCAGCCTTGAAACTGACCATGGCAGATTCAAAACTGCGCTTAAAACCAGGCGTCGACACGTTGGCCAACTCGTTGTTAACCATGTGCTGGGCTGTGCGCGACTCTGCAATAGCAGCAGAAGCGTTAAAAGCTAAGCGGTCCATGTCGGTTTCCTGTCAGTTCAAATCAAAATAGTCAAAAGCTTGACAATTAAGAACGCAAGTTAATGATGGCTGAGGTCATCGTGCTTGAAGTCTCAATCGCCTTAGCGTTGGCCTGAAAGTTACGCTGAGCGGTGATCAAGTCCACCAACTCCTGCGTCAAGTCCACGTTGGCCCGTTCTGTGGCACCAGCGCGAAGGGTTCCGAAGCCAGCGCTACCGGCTGTTCCCAAAATAGGTTTGCCGGAAGCTGCCGAAGCCAAGAAGCTAGAGTCACCAATTTGACGTAAACCTACAGGGCTTGAAAAGTTAACTAGCAAGATTTTTGCCAGCGATTTTTGGGTGCCGTTGGAGAACGAAGCGCTCACCAATCCGTCGTTACCAATGGTCACACCCACCAAGTCACCTTCAGGGGCGCCGTCTTGAGATTGCGACAACACCGCAAACGCTGACGAGAACTGTGTGGAGGCCGAGTAGTCAATGTTGATGGTCAAAGCACCTTTACCACCCGCCAGATACACAGTTTCCAACTGAGTACCTTCTGCAGGTGACACCAGGTTACCGCCAGTGTCAAAGGTCAGCTCGCCTTTGTCCAGGTAGATAGGCGAAAAAGCTGGCAAGGTGGTGAAGCCGTCGCCGTTGGTGGTTTCAGTGCCTGCGCCGTCAATGTATTTTGGCTGCAGGGCAGCCGACACCACGTCTTTGTGTTGTGTGGGGTAGATCCATGTGGAAGTATTACCACGACCCGCTTCCACCGTTTCTAGACCCCAGTTGGAGCTACCAGAAATTTTGATGAACGAGTCGGCTCCTTTAGAGCCTGTTGTAAAAACAAACTTGGTGTTGACGGCGTCGTAGGACACTTTGACGCCGTTCACGGTGGTGGGCGTACCGCCAGGTACGGTTGGGTTGGAGCCCATCGCGTTGATGCCTTTTTCCAACTTGGACATGAAGGTCGACAGGGAATAGTTCGAGTCAATGGGCAAGACTACGGTGCCCTTGATACCGTCCACCGTGACCACGAAGGTGTTGTTGGTGGCGTCAACTGCAAAGTTATTGGCTAAGTTAATGGTTGGCGTGGTGCCGATGGCAACCGCTGGTGTAGAGGTAATACCGCGTGTAGCCAAAGCTGATTTGGCAACTGCCGTATTGCTGAAGCCCAGCAAAGCCGTTGCCGTTGCGGTGGAGCTTGAAATGGCAATGCTGGATTGGTCGCCCGTGGTGCCAGACTTAATGGTGAACACTTTGTTCACAGAGTCGTACTCCACTTTCATGCCAAAACGTTGCTCAACAGAAGCACGCTCACTGACGCCGTTGGGAACGGCTTTGATGCCAGACAAGCCAGCATCACTCAATGCAGTAGCTGTAACAGGAAAGCCTAGGACCTCATTTCTTGTCGCACTGCCCGATTTAACTGTCAGTGTGTTGGTGCTGTCGGTGAACTTGAAGCCTTGTGTGGCGAAGTCGTATGAAACAACGACACGATTGGTGTAGCTTGGGGCAGTGCCCGTGGCAAAGGCCACATCGAGTTGAGTCTGAATGGCGGCAACCACTTGCGGAATGGTG
>SHXD01000098.1 GCA_009693505.1 Limnohabitans sp. | reverse complement strand
GTACCAGTCAAGCTCGGGCCGTCTAGCCCGCAGCATTCAACTGTCCAACTCAATCTTTCGTTCCTTGGCCAATTTGCTCCAGCGCTCAATATCGGCTTTCACATAAGCCGTGAAAGCATCTGGCGACAACGGCATGAGGGCCACGGCCTCAGAAGAAAGTTTGTCTTTAAAGTCTTGCTGTGCCAGCACATGGCTAAGTGCATCGCTCAAAGTTTTCACCACAGCCGGTGGCATGCCAGCGGGCCCCACAATGCCGTACCACTGCTGCCCGTCAAAGCCCTTGAAGCCCAACTCATCAAAGGTAGGCACATCTTTTAACAGCTCATGACGGCGCGACCCTGTGACAGCCAGAGGACGCATGCGGCCACTGCGAATATGGGGCAAGGCACCGGCCAAGCTCGGAAACAAAGCTTGGGTTTGACCCGAAATCAAATCTACATTGGCAGGCGCCACACCGCGGTACGGAATGTGAATCATGAAAAGACCGGTTTGCTGCTTAAACAGTTCGCCCACCAAGTGAGTCAATGAGCCAGCGCCAGCAGAGCCATAAGCAATTTTGCCGGGGCGGCTTTTGACATACTCAATGAATGACTTCACATCGTTGGCAGGCACACCTGGGTTGACGCAAAGCACATTGGGCGCGGTGCCAATCATGCCCACAGCAGTAAAGTCTTTGATAGCGTCATAAGGCAGTTTGCGCGTGGCAGGCGATGTGCCGTGCGTGGCCACATAAGACTGCAGCAAGGTGTAACCATCTGGGTTACTGCGCGCTACGTTTTGACACGCAATGGCACCACCACCGCCGGAAATATTCTCAATCACCAAGCTTTGGCCAAGCACCTTGGCCAATCTTTCGCAAGTTGCCCTGCCAATCATGTCGGCTCCACCGCCTGCTGCAACAGGCACGATGTAGCGAATGGTTTTGTTGGGGTAAGCGCTTTGCGCCCATGCCAGAGGCACCAAAGATGCAGCCCCTACGGAGGCCGTTGTCAAAAGCAGTTTGCGCCGCGTTGTTGAAATCATGTGAGTCTCCGTGTTTCATTCTGAGCAAGGTTTACTTATTGGGCTGAAAGGCAATTCTGCTTAAGGGCCATGACGTCTTGGTGCAAGTCATGGGCCCAAGCTCGGCGGTTTCTGCCTTGGGCCATTTGAAGTTCTCCAAAAATGACCACCGCCTTCAAGCCTTGGGCATTGAGTGTGCTCCAAATTGAAGCGAGCAAAGTGTCATCGCCCACAAACCGAGCAGCCATGCTGATGCTGTGGGTGCGAGTATCGACAAACTGCAAAGCCAAGGTTTGAATGGGGGCATCGCCTTCAATGGCCGATTGAATGAGGTTGGAATGAAAAGGCAACATGCCAATGCCATCGCCGGTGGTGCCTTCTGGAAACACTGCCAAAACCTCACCATTGCGCAAAGACAGCGCCATGTCTTTGACCATGCGCATGGCATCTTTTCTTTGTGCTCTTTCAATGTACAGAGTGCCTGCCCCTGTCGCCAAAGTACCCAGCAGCGGCCACCCTCTCAATTCAGACTTCGACACAAAGCGGCAGTGGCGTGTGGCATGAATGACCAAAATGTCTAACCAAGAAATGTGATTGGAAACCAACAGTGCAGGACCTGCTAGCACAGGCTTGCCGCGCACTTCTAAATCGATGCCCCATATGCGCAAGAGTTGCATGGCCCATGCTTGAACACGCGCCTCTCGTTGCTGGGATGTCAGTTGGGGAAACCGAAAATAAATGGTGACCCAACCCATCAGGACATGCCAAAAGCCACGCAGCAATTTGAAGGCTGCGCGCATACTTAAGCTTGATACGCCAGTTGTCCGCCAACCAAGGTGTATTTAACGCGGCCTGGCAAGTCGTAGCCAGAAAATGGGGTGAACTTGCCTTGACTGCGCAAGTTTTCAGCGGTCACTTGCCAATGAGCTTCGGGGTCCACGATACACACATCGGCCTGAGCACCCACCCTCAGTTGGCCCATGTCTTGTTTGAGCACACGCGCCGCTTCGTTGGTGATGGTGGCCATGGCACGAAGCAGTGGCACTTTGCTGTCTTGTGACCACTTGAGTGCCAAGCTGAGCAATAACTCGAGGCCCGTGGCGCCGGGTTCGGCTTCTGCAAAAGGCAGTGCTTTTTCATCTTCGCTGACTGGGCTGTGGTCAGACACCAAAGCATCGATGGTGCCGTCGGCCAAGGCTTCGCGCAGTGCATCGCGATCACGCTGCTGACGCAGTGGCGGCGATACGCGCGCACGGCTGTCAAAGTAGCCTACATCGGCATCGGTCAGGTGCAAGGAGTTGATGCTGACATCGCAAGTGATGGGCAGCCCATCTGCTTTGGCTTGGCGCACCAAGGCAACACCCGCAGCGCTGCTGATGCGGCACAAGTGCACATGGGTTTTGGTGCTTTTGAGCAATTCAAAGATGGTGTGCAAGGCAATGGTCTCGGCGGCCACAGGTACGCCCGACAAGCCCATGCGTGTGGCCAAGGGGCCACTGGCTGCCACGCCTTTGCCTAGGTGCAATTCTTGAGGACGCAACCACACGGTGTAGCCAAATGAGTTGGCGTATTGCAATGCACGCTGCAAAACTTGCGTGTTTTCAAGCGCCACTTCGGCTTGGCTGAAGCCCACACAACCTGCTTCCGTCAGCTGAACCATTTCCGTCAAAATTTCGCCTCTCAAACCACGCGTCAATGCGCCGAGGGGCATGACCTTAGAGCGATTGAGTTTTTCGGCTTTGAAGCGCAGCATTTCCACAAGGCCAGGCTCGTCCAACACAGGATCTGTGTCGGGTGGGCACACCAAACTGGTCACACCACCTGCCACGGCAGCGGCCAATTCTGAATCGAGCATGCCTTCGTGTTCATGGCCTGGCTCTTTCAAGCGCACCGACAAATCAACCAAGCCGGGCATCACGATGCAGCCTTTGGCATCGATGGTTTTTTGGGCTTGAAAACCTTCTGGCGCTTTGCCAATGGCCACAATTTTACCAGCCGAAATGGCCACGTCGGCCACTGCATCGGTTTTGCTTTGAGGGTCTAGTACTCGACCGCCTTGAATCAAAATTTTCATGGTCTTTGATCTTTCTTTTTCTACTTATTTTTAGGCTTCGTTGCCCGCCACGATGCTCATCACCGCCATGCGCACCGCAATGCCAAAGGTCACTTGCGGCAAGATCACGCTTTGCGGTCCGTCCACCACAGCTGAATCGATTTCGACACCGCGGTTGATAGGCCCAGGATGCATCACGATGGCATCGGGTTTGGCCAGTTGCAATTTTTCAGGCGTCAGGCCAAAGCGTTTGAAATACTCTTGGCTGGAGGGCAACAAAGCACCGCTCATGCGCTCGTTTTGCAAACGCAAGGTGATGATCACATCGCAGTCTTTGATGCCTTCTTCCAAATTGTGAAACACCTTCACACCCATTTGTGACATGTCGGCGGGCACCAAGGTTTGCGGGCCCACCACACGCACTTCTGCGCAGCCCAAGGTGGTGAGTGCATGAATATCGGAGCGCGCTACGCGAGAGTGCAACACGTCGCCCACAATGGCCACCGTGAGGTTGCTGAATTCTTTTTTGTAGTGACGAATGGTGTACATGTCTAGCAAACCCTGCGTCGGATGAGCATGACGGCCGTCGCCGGCGTTGACCACGTGCACATGGGGTGCCACGTGTTGTGCAATGAGGTAAGGCGCACCCGACTCAGAGTGCCGCACAACAAAAATATCGGCTGCCATGGCCGACAAATTGGCAATGGTGTCGAGCAGCGATTCACCTTTGGAAGCAGATGAACGCGCAATGTCGAGGTTAATCACGTCGGCCGACAAACGCGTAGCCGCAATTTCAAATGTGGTGCGGGTACGGGTGCTGTTTTCAAAAAACAAGTTGAACACGCTTTTGCCGCGCAGCAAAGGCACCTTTTTCACTTCGCGGTCACTCACACTCACAAAGTTGGCCGCAGTGTCTAGGATGTGCGTAAGGATGTCGCGCGACAAACCTTCGGTCGACAACAAGTGAATGAGTTCGCCGTTCTTGTTGAGTTGGGGGTTACGTTTGTAGAGCATTGTTATTTTTTTCCTACTGAACTTGATTCATCTTGGGCTTGCACTTCAAAACTGAACTCGCCGTTGTCCAAGCGCGCCAGCGCCAAGGACTGCGAGTCGGGCAAGGTCACGCGTGCGGCGGCAAAGTCCGCTTGAATAGGCAGTTGCCTGCCTCCGCGGTCGACCAACACGGCCAGTCTCACATTGGCTGGGCGGCCGTAATCAAACATCTCGTTGACCACCGCGCGAATGGTGCGGCCGGTGTAGAGCACATCGTCCAAAATGAGCACGTCGGCGCCTTGAATTTCAAAGGGCAAGGTGGTTTGCCCACCCGCAGACAAACCACGTTGTGCAAAGTCATCTCGGTGCATGGCCGAAGAGATGCTGCCGTGTTTGCCACTGAGCCCTAAGTCTTTTTGCAAGCGCTCGGCCAACCAAGCGCCGCCCGAAGTGATGCCCACTAAACGCGTTTCAGAAGTGCACATTGATCGCACACCGCGCAAGAGTTCGCTATAAAGCGCCTCTGCATTCAAAGCCAATGCACTCACGGCAGACTCCTTAAAAATTGTTCCAAAATAATGCAAGCCGAAGCGGCATCAGCATCCTTCGCGCCACTGGAAATGGCTTCGGTGGTGCTGTAGCGTTCGTCCACTTCGTAGACATTCAAACCAAAGCGGCCGCGCAGTTGGCGGGCAAATTTTTGTGCACGCATTGTATTTTCGTGCGCTGAGCCATCAGGGTGAAAAGGCACGCCCACCACCAAGGCATCGGGCGTCCACTCTTTGATGCGTTTTTCGATCAGTGCAAAACGTGCGTCACCTTCGGCCACCACCGTGGCTTGAGGTGTAGCCTGCTTCAACATCCGATTGCCCACCGCCACACCCGTGCGCTTAAGTCCAAAATCGAAAGCCAAAAAACTCTGCTGAGACGCAGGCACAGACAGCGCCTGGTCTAGCATCATGCGTGACCCGCATCGGTGGAAAGCATCCAAGGCTGCAAGCCCAAAAGGGCCAAGGCTTTTTCATAGCGTTGCTCGATGGGTGTTTCAAAAATAATTTCTGAATTGGCTTCCACAGTGAGCCAACTGTTTTCACCAATTTCAGATTCAAGCTGCCCCTCGCCCCATGAGGCATAACCCAAGGTGACCAAAACACGTTTGGGTCCAGAACCATTGGACAAGGCTTCCAGCACGTCTTTGGAGGTGGTCATGGCCAGACCCCCCGGCACGCTCAAAGTTGAAGCATAAATGGAGCTTGCAGCTTCTGTTTGATCGGCTGCTTCGGCATCAGCCGGTTCTTTGCTAGCTTCTGAGTTTTCGGCACTGGACAACCAAATAGGTTCATGCAACACAAAGCCTCGCTCGGTTTGAATTGGACCGCCATGCAGTACATTGGATTTCAATAAGTCTTCGCGGCGTAACGGGAGGTCGACTTTGTCGAACAAATGCTTCAGACTGAGTTCGCCAGGCTTGTTGATGATCAAACCCATGGCGCCCCGCTCTGAGTGTTCACACAAATAAACCACACTTTTAGCAAAAGTAGGGTCTTCCAAACCGGGCATGGCAATCAAAAAATGATGCGAAAGCTGAGTAGAGGCAAAATCGGCAGACATGTCCCAATTTTAACGGCCTCCAACCCATGCACAAACCCTTTTCTACCGGCTTGGTCTGGTTTCGGCGAGATTTACGCGTTGCAGACAACGCTGCGCTGTTCCACGCCCTCAAAAACTGCACCAAAGTGCA
>SHXD01000034.1 GCA_009693505.1 Limnohabitans sp. | reverse complement strand
GAGCGTCGGTTGTTTTGATGCCCGCCTCGAGCCGAGCTGCGTTCAAAGCGGCTTCTAACAGGCGAACTTTTCCCCTGGCGGCTTCCAGTTCAGTGAGACTTGCGGGGGCGTTGGGTGCGTTCAAAATCGAGGTGTCAGACAAAACCCTCAATTATCGCTAAAGAAGCCGAGCCTGTCGCGGGCCCGCTCAAAAAACTGCGTGATCGCCGCGTTCTAAGGACGTTTTGCCGCTCACCAAGGCTTGGTAGCAGTTCCAAAGGGTTTCTTGGCCAGTGGAAGGCGTGGCGTCGGCATCGTAGCGGCCTTGGGCTTCATTCCAGACCAACATCGATTCGGTGGCGTAGTAGCGTCCAATGCGGGCCAATTCAGCTTTGTTGGCCAAAGGCGGAATGAGGTGGCCCAACAAAGACAAAACGCCAATGATGACATCCATCATTTTGACCGGCACATGGCTGTACTTGGGTGTTTGTCCTAATAAAGAAAACAAGTACTCCCCTTGCTGCAAAGGGGTGATGGCGGGACCTGGACCGCCAATGGGCAGAATTCGGTTGTGCAGTGCAGGGTCGCTCACACATTGCGCCAAGTAGTTGCCCAGATCTGGGTCGCTGATGGGCTTACAGGCCGTCAGTTGGCCATCGCCAAACAACAAAAAAGGCTTGCCTTTGCGAACCCGTTCAATTTGACCGCACAGCGATTTGAAAAATGCGGTGGGTCTGACGATGGCATAGCGCATGCCCGATTTAACCAAAGCGTCTTCGAAAGCCAGTTTGGCATGCTGAAACGTGAGCAAAGGTTTTTGCACGCAAATGGCCGACAGCAACACAAAGTGTTTCACCCCTGAAGCTTGTGCCACTTGCAAGGCCAACATGTGTGCGGCATGGTCAATGGCCCAAGCATCTTTGGGGTTGCCAGTGCGGGAGGCCAAGCAAGACATGAGCGTGTCAAAGTGTTCGCCTGAAAAACCATCTTGGGTTAGAGAATTTAAATCGGTCACATCGCCTTTGCGAAAAATGGCGCCTGGCAGTTTTGCTTCCCAATCTTGCAATGTGAGTTTGCCGTTCACGCCTGCCTTGGCGCGAATGAAGCACACCACCTCGTGGCCTTCGCGCAGCAAAGATTTCACTGCGGCTTGGCCAATGGTGCCTGTGGCGCCCAATACCAAGACACGTTGTCTGGCAGGCGCATTGAACAGTGCTTCAGTTGTCATCTTGTTTGGCTTTGGCTTGAGCTCGGGCACGTGCTCGCAAATCAGCCCCGTGGGCTAAGCCAGCCGTGATTAAAAACAAAGCCATGCCAGGCCAGAATCCAGGTGTGAGTGCACAGCGCAAAGCGAGCATGAGTGACAAGCCCGAAAGGATGGTCAACAAAACATCTTGAACCACCAAGCCTCGCCCAGTAATTTGGTGAAAGGCCCACAAGGCGGCGGTTTCTAAAACGATGAAGCTGATCGCAATGTCAACCACCCAAGGCGATTGATAAATTTCTTCGAGGCTCACACTTTCGCCAAGCCCAACAAGTGCGCCATGTCTTTCAAGAAAATCCGCACATGCGCCATGGGTTTTTTGCGCACCAATTTTTTATTCATGTAGGACTCAAAAGTGAGTTGCTGCACATCGCGGTCTTCGCAAATTTTGACAAAACGTTCACGCCGCTTTTCGCTGCTGTACCAAAACCATTGCATGATGCCAAGCACAGTGAACACCGTGCCATGCTCTTTCATGAATTGCTTGCGTGCCATTTGCAAATTCTTGGCATCGCCTGTGTGCAATACTTTTTCAACTGCGTAGGCTGCCAATTCACCGCTGTACATGGCGTAGTAAATGCCCTCTCCTGATGCGGGCGCCACCACACCGGCTGCATCACCGGCCAACACCACATCGCGGTTGTTGTCCCACTTCTTCAAAGGCTTCATGGGCAAAGGAGCGCCTTCTCGCCTGAGCACTTCGCTGTCGCCTAGGCCTGCTGCATTGCGCAATTCGCCAACTGCATTGCGCAAAGAAAATCCTTTGTCGGCACTGCCTGTGCCGATGCTCAAGGTATCGCCGTGAGGAAACACCCAGCCGTAAAAGTCAGGTGACAACTTGCCTTGGTAATACACATCGCAGCGTGTACCGTCATAGCCTGCGGGCTTGATGGCAGGGGCTTTCACAATCTCGTGGTACGCAAACACGTATTTTGTTTCGGCAGCGCCTGTGACACCAGCGTGCCTTGCTACTTGTGATTTGGCACCATCAGCGCCAATGATGGTGCGCGCCCTCACCATGGCCGGTTTGCCAACGCCACGTTGTTGGTGCTCACGGGCTTCAAAATGCAAAATGCTCACACCGTCTTCGTCGCGCGTTAATTTTTCAAAGGTTCCAATGCGCCTCACAGCGCCTGCACTGGCGGCGCGTTCGCGCAACCACTCGTCAAATTCAGCGCGGTCAACCATGCCCACAAAGCCGTTGTCGATCGGAATGTCAACGCCGTGGTTGCTGGGTGCAATCATGCGCGCAGACTGTGCCTTGGCCACCAGCAAATGGTCTGGAATGTCATAGTCTTTGATGAGACGCGGCGGGATGGCGCCGCCACAAGGTTTGATGCGGCCAGCCCTGTCCAGCAACAAGACCGAGTGCCCGCGCTTGGCCAGAGTATGTGCCGCCGTTGCGCCCGCAGGACCACCGCCTACCACCACCACATCGAATGTTTCTATAGAGCTCATGTCATCACCTTAAGAAATTAAACCGCGCAGGGCAAAGGCACTGACCATCATGCCTGCGACAAAAAACGGCACACCAAAGCCGCTGTACCATAGGGCGCGTTGAAGCACACGCGTCAAAAAATAGTCCATCATCAAAAGCTGAATGCCCAGCAAGACAGCCACGGCCAAAGCTTGCGAGGGGCAGCCCCATGCAAACAGCAAAATGATCACCACCACTTGCGGCAAGCCCATGAACCAACAGGCCACGCCCGCTGCCGATTGAACGCCCAGTTGCACTGGCAGCGAGCGCACGCCCATTTGACGATCGCCTTGAACCGCTTTGAAGTCATTCAAGGTCATGATGCCGTGAGTGCCAAAGCTGTACAAAAGTGCCAGTAACAAGGAGCGTTTATCTGGCATTTGTCCGCCGGCCATCACGGCTGCACCAGTGGTCCATGCAATGCCCTCGTAGCTGATGCCGCAAGCGGCATTGCCCCACCAGCCGTTTTCTTTCAAGCGCAAGGGCGGTGCGCTGTAGGCCCAGGCCAAGATCAAACCGACCACTGCGGCTGAAAAGCCCCAAGGGCCTAAGAGGATGGCCACACCCAAAGACACCAAGGTCCACAAAATGGCGATGTACAGTCCCCAGCGGCCTGGCATGCGACCGGACGGAATAGGTCGTTGGGGTTCGTTGATGGCATCGACATGCCGGTCAAACCAATCGTTGACTGCTTGGCTGGTAGCGCAAACAAAGGGGCCCGCTAAGGCGACGCCTATGATTGCCAATAACCATTTGCCATCCATGGCAACGCCTGACGCCACCACGCCGCAAGCAAAGGCCCACATTGGCGGGAACCAAGTGATGGGTTTGAATAACTCCGTGACTGCGGAGAGCTGGGGAAATGCCATAACAAGTGTTTTTACTCATGACACATTCGAGTGTCAAGTTAAATTTACACATCCTATGGTTTCCACTGATGGCGCTGTGGGAAATGCGCCTCACTTCAAAAATAAGCGCTCAGGCTTCGGGTTCGACGTCAGGCACATTGATGCCAAACCGTCGCAACTTGACGTACAAGCTTTGACGTGAAAGACCGAGCATCTCTGCGGCACTAGAGCGGTTGTCGCTAGTGAGCTCAAGTGCTGCTTCGATGCACATTTGCTCAATCAGGTCGGTGGTCTCACTCACGATGTCTTTGAGCGGCACTCGGCCAACCAATTCGGTCATTTGACCTTTGGAGCGGAACATTTCAGTGCTGGCTTTGGGCTCTGAAGCCAAGCGCAAGCTGATGTCGCGAATGGTGAAGCCCAAACAGGGCTGTTCGCCGCCGGTCACCGACACGGCAGAGACTTCAACTTCTGTGGTAGAGCCCAAGTCACCGCGAACGCGTGTGGCGAACAAGCGAACCAAGTCACGTTGCTTCAGGTTTGAAAGCAGGACCTTCATGTCGACGCCTGCGCGGCCAAGCCAACGTTCTAGGGGGGCATCCCGAACCAAGGACTCGTTGCTAACCTGCGCCAATTGCAGGAAAGATTTGTTGGCAGAAAGGACCACGCCGCTCATGTCGGTGACCACCAAGGCGTCGGGAGCACTTTCCATCACTTCGGCCAATAATTGCTTGTTTCTGGTTTGAGCCAATGAAAAGACATTGGATTGGACAGGAATGAGTCTGAGCAAAAAGTGAGACGTTTTTTCTTGACGGAACAGAGATACAGCCACCGTCACATGCATGCCGTTTTGAGTGAGGCACACGGCGACAGGTGCAGCTTGCCCACTCAGGCGCAATTGGGCAAATGCTTTGCTCATGGCCGAAAGGCTGGCTTTGTCGACGAATTGGGCCAGTGACCAATTGGTTTTTTGCAAATCATCGCCCAGCAAAGCCATTGCGGCTGGGTTGCTGTCTTCCAGTTTTTCATTCTCGGCGCTGAGAATGAGCATGGCTTCGGATGAAACCTGAAACAGCAAACGGTAACGCGTTTCAACGTTTTTAAGGTGCCAGTAATCACGCTCCATGGCGCGCTGGGCGTTCAGCATTTTTTGTTGGAGAAGCGCCTGGGGCCTCAAGTCTTTGCCAAATGCAAAGGCGCGTTTGCGGCCATTTGCTTGGCTTGAAGGAACTGCGATCAAGGAGAAAGAAAGAGGCACATCGGTGCCGTCGATGGCCGCTTGATTCAGGTGACGCCACTTGCTGTGTTTGCCGTTGCCCATGTCACGCAGCATGGCGCTGACTTTAGGCCGGCTGTCTTCAGAAACTGTTTGGCCCCAATGCTTGCCCATCCAATGGGCGTGGCCAATGTCAAACAACTCTTGCGAGCCAAATGCGCCATCGTGAATGATGCCCAGATCGTCCATGACCAAAACCACATCGGCTGCCACGGTGATGAGACTGGACACAACGTCGGCGTCCAAATGCCCAAAGAGACTTTGAGCATTTTCGAATCGCCCGGCAGACTGCTCTGATGCTGTCTGATACGTTGGGTTCATGAGGTATTTCTATTTGAAATTAATGAGCAATTCCCAAAATGCCAGACTCAATGTGCTTCTGGACCAAGGTGGGTGCCGTGTTGGCATCTTGGAGGCTCAAATCAGCGCCGACCAAGAGGACTTTTTCAGGGTGCGCGGTAAAAAAGGGTCCACCCACAATTATGCTTACTTTGCGAGGGCTGGCGGCTTTCCTGATTTCAGCAATGCAGCTTTGGAGGCGTTGAAAGCCATTGGAGGTGGCCAACGATAAGCCAACCACATCGTATTTGTTGGCCTTCACCAGCACAGCGGGGTCTTCGGTTTCGGCGGAAGTGCCCCCATCAACCATCCAGCCATCTCTTTGGAAAAACTCTGCCACCATGGCCAGCCCTAAGGTGTGCTGGTCGCCGGGCGCGGGGGCCAAGAGAATGGACAAGCCATTGGGAGCTTGCTTTTTGTGCATTTTGTGCATGATGGGGATCAAGTGCAAAATTTTGTGCAACTCTCCCAATCCCAGCCCAACTTCCGTAAAGTCGCGTTCGTCTTCTTCCCACATTTCCCCCAGCTTGCGGGCTGCGGGTGCCAACAGGTTTAAAAACACTGACTCAATGCTGACGCCTTTGTCTCTGGCATTTTCAATCCATTTGAGGGCTGCGTCTTGGTCGGCGTCAAGCAGCAAGCCAACAAAGTCATCAACGTCAGCCTCCAGAACCGCAAAGGGCAGGGCCGAAGAAGGGTGAATGACGCACTCAGCGGGGGTTCGGTGGGCCATCATCAAGCGGGGAATGATTTCGTTTTGGATGGTGCGCGCCAAGACAGTCATCGTGCTGTTGGCGGACGCGCCCGCAACGATGTCTGAATTTGCGTCTTGAGTCACTTCTGAAGTGGGTGAGTCCACCTTATGCCAACTTTCAGAGTTGCTACTTTCGCCGAATTGGCGGTTGTCAAGTGCCTGACTGGCGCTTTCATTTGAATGACTCACGGGCCTGCTCCTGGTGTGTCCAAGAATGCTCTGTTGCGCAATCTCTGGGTTGTTTTTTTTCAGTTTGTACCCTTCGTTTTGATCTGGGTCAAAACTTATTTTTTACCCGACTAAAATTTGTGGGAATTTAAAAGTGTACTTTCGTCATGACGTCAATTTAAGTTGACATTTTTAAAAAGGAAGAATAAATTGACCGCATGTTTGAAGTTAAAAACAATTTTTCTGAGCCCGTTTTGGCAAAAAGAAAGGTGCGTCCTCCTCTGTACACACCCGAAGAACGGGTGCGCCGAGACAAAACCTATTGGACCTTTGTACAAGGTTTGTTGGCGCCGATTCAATTTTTTATATTCCTTGGCAGCCTAGGGTTTGTCATTAGATTTTTGGTCACTGGCGAAGGCCTGCAGACAGCCAATAACAGCGTGGTGGCAAAAACTTTAATTCTTTACACCATCATGATCACCGGATGCATTTGGGAAAAAGTGGTGTTTGGGCAGTATTTGTTTGCGCCATCCTTCTATTGGGAAGACGTTTTCAGCATGCTGGTGCTGGCATTGCACTCCGCCTATTTGTACGCCATGTACACCCAAAAATTGCAGGGCGCCGAGTTGATGTACTTGGCATTGGCGGCTTATGCCACCTACGTTGTCAACGCAGGGCAATTCATCCTCAAATTGCGTGCAGCACGCTTGGACCAAGAAGCCAAATTGCGCGAAGAGGATTCGGCCAAGCGCCAAGGATTTCAGGGGGGGGTGCCCGCATGAGCGTGGTGAGCTTTCCTGTGCCAGTGAAAACAGCTGGCGGTTGCAGCGATGCACCTGTGTTGCGCGAGCGCGGCCAACACGAGGTTTTCTGCGGCCTAACGGGCATCATTTGGTTGCACCGGAAAATTCAAGACGCTTTCTTCTTGGTGGTGGGCTCACGCACTTGCGCGCACCTGATTCAGTCGGCCGCTGGGGTCATGATTTTTGCAGAACCCCGTTTCGCAACGGCCATCATTGACGAGCGTGATTTGGCAGGTTTGTCCGATGCCAACACCGAGCTTGATCGGGTGGTCAATCAATTGCTGGCGCGCCGCCCTGAAATCAAGCTGCTTTTCTTAGTTGGTTCTTGCCCTTCTGAAGTCATCAAGCTTGATTTGTCGCGCGCAGCCTCCAGGCTTTCTGCGCAACATGCATCGTCGGTGCGTGTGCTGAATTATTCAGGCAGCGGCATCGAAACCACCTTCACCCAAGGCGAAGACGCTTGCTTGGCATCGATGGTGCCAGGCCTGCCAACAGCCGCAAGCGATGCGGCGCAAGAGTTGGTCATTGTGGGCACGCTGGCGGATGTGGTGGAAGACCAGTTTGTGCGCATCCTGAATCACATGGGCATAGAGCGTGTGCGCTTTTTCCCACCCCGTCGTGCGGACGATCAAGTCGCCATCGGGCCTGGTACACGCTTGCTGTTGGCGCAACCCTTTTTGGCTGACACCGCAAAGGCGTTGCAAGCGCGCGGTGCCAGTTTGTTGCCAGCACCTTTCCCGCTGGGCATTGAAGGCACCAGGGCATGGTTGCAATCGGCAGCCACCGCATTTGAAGTTTCAAAAGAGCGCTTCGATGCTGCAGTGGCAGCGCCAACAGCCAGAGCTGCAACTTCCTTGTCACGTGCCAAGTTGCACTTGGAAGGCAAAAGCATTTTCTTCTTCCCCGACTCGCAACTTGAAATTCCGTTGGCGCGCTTTTTAGCTCGCGAATTGGGTATGAAATTGTTGGAAGTGGGCACGCCTTATTTGCACCGTCAGCACATGGCCATGGAGTTGGCCATGTTGCCAGAAGGCACCTTTTTGTCTGAAGGCCAGCACGTTGAAAAACAACTCGACCGTTGCCGCGCTTTGCAGCCCGACATGGTGGTGTGCGGCTTGGGCTTGGCCAACCCCTTGGAGTCGGAGGGCATGACCACCAAGTGGGCCATCGAGTTGGTGTTCACGCCCATTCAAGGCTTTGACCAGGCAGGTGATTTGGCCGAACTCTTCACCCGTCCTCTGGTGCGCCGCATGCGCCTAGCCGCTTAAAGGAAGCAGAGCCATGCAACTCACACTTTGGACTTACGAAGGACCTCCCCATGTGGGCGCAATGAGAATTGCCACGGCCATGGAAGAAGTGCATTACGTGTTGCATGCGCCGCAAGGCGATACCTATGCAGATTTGTTGTTCACCATGATTGAGCGTTTGCAAAAACGCCCGCCGGTGACTTACACCACGTTTCAAGCGCGTGATTTGGGTGGTGATACCGCAGAACTTTTTAAAACAGCAGCACGCGAAGCCTATGAGCGTTTCTTGCCCAAAGCCATGTTGGTGGGTTCTTCTTGCACCGCTGAATTGATTCAAGATGATCCAGGTGGTTTGTGCAAGGCATTGAACTTGCCTGTGCCTGTGGTGGCTTTGGAATTGCCTTCGTATCAGCGCAAAGAAAACTGGGGCGCCTCAGAAACTTTTTACCAACTGGTTCGCAACTTGGCTTTGCCAGCCGATCAGATTGAGAAGACACAAACTAGCAAGCCACGTTGCAATATCTTAGGGCCCGCCGCTTTGGGTTTTAGGCACCGTGATGACCTGACTGAAATTCGCAAGCTGCTGACCGACATGGGCATTGAGATCAATGTGGTGGCGCCTTTGTCGGCCACACCGGCAGACCTGGCGCGCTTGGCGGATGCGCAGTTCAATGTGGTGCTCTATCCTGAAATTGCCAACCTGAGTGCGCAGTGGTTGCAGCGTCAGTTTGGCCAAGCCTTTACCAAAACCATTCCAATTGGCACAACAGCAACGCGTGACTTTATTCGAGAAGTTTCGCAATTGGCTGGACTGGCGCCTGAAGTTGCATTGGCCCAAGCTGAATCGCGAGCCACTTGGTACACACGCTCAGTAGATTCCACTTACCTCACCAACAAGCGCGTGTTTGTGTTTGGCGATGCCACACATGCAGTGGCTGCGGCCAAAGTAGCTGCTGATGAGATGGGTTTTACCGTCGTGGGCATTGGCACCTACAGCCGCGAGTTTGCGCGCGAAGTTCGCGATGCCGCCAAACTGTATGGCGTAGAAGCCTTGATCAGCGATGACTATTTGGAGATCGAAGCGCGCATTGCAGAATTGAATCCAGAGTTGGTGCTGGGCACTCAAATGGAGCGCCACATTGCAAAGCGTTTAGGCGTTCCTTGCGCGGTTATTTCGGCCCCTGTGCATGTGCAAGATTTTCCAGCGCGCTATTCGCCGCAGATGGGTTTTGAAGGTGCCAATGTGCTGTTTGACACATGGGTTCACCCCCTGATGATGGGCTTGGAAGAGCACCTCATTGGCATGTTCCGAGGTGACTCAGAGTTTCACGAAGATGCCGCACCTTCTCATTTGGGCGGTGGTGTTCATTCACAAACACTTCAAGCTGCACCCGTGTTGACAACGGCCGTGCCAGAACCCATGGAGGCGCCCGCATTGCATTTAGGCGCTGTGCAAAGTACACCCAGCATCGCCGTCGCAGGATGGGATGCAGGCGCAGAAAAAGAACTCAAAAAAATACCATTTTTCGTACGCGGCAAGGCGCGGCGAAATACCGAACGCTATGCGCAAGAACGCGGTGTGACGGTGATCACGACGGAGACACTGTATGAATCTAAAGCTTACTACTCACAGTCCTAAGCTGAACACCCGTGACACCACCGCCATCAAAATGGTGGTGGTCACCATGGACACGCATTTTGCGAGCTCGTTCAATCGCGCCAACGACCAATTGAGGCGTGATTTTCCAGGTCTGACTTGGAGCCTGCACGCAGCTTCTGAATACACGGGCAACGATGCCCTCATTGCAAAATGCAAGGCCGACATTGCCTCAGCCGACATTGTGTTGTGCGGCATGTTGTTTCTTGAAGATCACTTTTTGCCCATCTTGGACGATTTGCGCGCACGTCGCATGAACTGCGACGCCATGATTTGCATGGCCAGTGCCACAGAGGTGACCCAACTCACGCGCTTCGGTCAGTTTGACATGAGCAAACCCGCCAGCGGGCCCATGGCTTTGCTTAAAAAATTGCGCGGCGGTGGTGGCAAAGACAAGCCTGCAACAGGGGGTGCTGCGCAAATGAAAATGTTGCGTCGCTTGCCTCAGTTGTTGCGCTTTATTCCAGGCACGGCCCAAGACGTGCGCGCCTACTTCATTACGTTGCAATATTGGTTGGGGGGTTCTGACGGCAATGTGTTGAACATGGTGCGTCACCTGATTGACCGCGGCGCTGACGGCCCTCGCAAATCATTGCGCGGCAAGATCAAGGTTGAAGCCCCCGTTGACTACCCCGAGGTGGGTGTGTATCACCCTCGCATGGTTGGAAGGTACAGTGAAGACGCCAATGCATTGCCCTTGCCCAAAGGTATTCCCATCAAAGGCACGGTGGGTGTTTTGTTGTTGCGCTCCTATCTGTTGTCAGGCAATGCAGGTCACTACGACGGCGTGATTGCAGCGCTTGAGGCCAAAGGTCTGCGCGTCATTCCAGCCTTTGCTGCTGGCTTGGACTCTCGCCCCGCCATCGATGAATTTTTCATGAAGAATGGTCAAGTCTGCGTAGATGCTGTGGTGTCGCTCAGTGGTTTTTCACTGGTCGGCGGCCCTGCCTACAACGATGCCAAGGCTGCAGAAGAAGTGCTGGCCAAACTTGATGTGCCTTATGTCGCCGCGCACCCTGTTGAGTTTCAAACGCTTGACCAGTGGGGTGGTTCAGACCGCGGATTGTTGCCGGTTGAAAGCACCATCATGGTGGCCATTCCTGAACTCGACGGCTCGACCAGCCCCATCGTTTTTGGTGGACGCCCAGGCGCTGCCGGTGTGACATGCACAGGTTGTCACCATGCTTGTACTTTCGGTGAAAGCAGCAATGCACAAGACATGCACTCTTGCCCAGAGCGCGCCATCATGTTGTCGGCCCGTGTGAGCAAAATGGTGGCCTTGAAACGCAGCGAACGCAAAGACCGTAACGTGGCCATTGTGCTGTTCAACTTCCCACCCAATGCAGGCAACATTGGCAGTGCCGCTTACCTGTCCGTGTTTGAATCTTTGTGGCACACCCTCACTGCCATGAAGGCGCAGGGTTACCAAGTGGATGTGCCATCCAGTGTGGATGATCTGCGCGACGCTTTGTTGCATGGCAATGCCGCGCAACATGGCGCAGACGCCAATGTGCATGCCTTGATTTCTGCCGACGATCACGTGAAGCGGGAGCGCTGGTTGAAAGAAATTGAAGCGCAGTGGGGCCCGGCTCCTGGCCGGCAGTTGAGCAACGGCAGTTCTATTTTTGTGTTGGGTAAGAAGTTCGGCAATGTGCTGATCAGCGTGCAGCCTTCGTTTGGTTATGAAGGCGACCCGATGCGCTTGCTGTTTGAAAAAGGCTTGGCACCCACACATGCCTTCTCTGCTTTTTATCGCTATTTGCGTGAAGATTTCAAAGCGCATGCCGTGCTTCACTTCGGCACGCATGGCGCGCTCGAATTCATGCCTGGCAAACAATCTGGTATGAGCGGCACGTGCTGGCCCGATCGCTTGATTGACGATTTGCCCAATGTGTATTTGTACGCTTCCAACAACCCTTCAGAAGGTGCCATTGCCAAGCGCCGGTCTGGCGCAACTTTGATCAGCTACCTCACACCCCCCATTGCACAAGCAGGTTTGTACAAAGGTTTGAACGAGCTGAAATCATCAATTGAGCGTTGGCGCGCAGTGGAAAGTGACAACAGCGAGCGCATTGCGCTGGCAGCTGTGATTCAAGCGCAAGCTGTAGAACTTGATTTGGTGCTTGCAGAACCCGCTTGGGATGCTGCCACCATGGGCACCGATTTGGACAAAGTCGTGATGCGCTTGGGCGAAGAAATGCTCGAACTTGAATACACACTCATTCCACATGGTTTGCATGTGACCGGTCGTGCGCCTAGCCCAGCTCAGCAAGTTGACATGTTGCTGGCCATGGCGGAAGCCAATCATGGCACGCAACTCGAGCGTGTGGCCGTTGAGGCCCTGGTAGAAGGTCACTCGCCAGAGCGTGCTCTGACGGCTGCCGGCTTGCCACGCAACCACGCCAGCTTAGATGTCTTGCGTGAATTGGTAGAGCCACAGGCCCATTTGGCCGTTGACACCGAAGTGTCCGCCATTTTGCGCGCTTTAGACGCTTGCTACATTCGGCCTGCACCGGGTGGCGATATTTTGCGCACACCTGCTGTGTTGCCTACAGGCCGCAACATTCACGGCTTTGACCCTTTCAGAATTCCAAGTGCCTTGGCTGTCAAAGATGGCAAAGTTCAAGCCCAGTTGCTGATTGACCGTCACTGTGCCGATGGCAACCCCTTGCCTGAATCGATTGCCATGGTGCTGTGGGGCAGCGACAACCTGAAGAACGAAGGCGCCCCCATAGCACAGGCCTTGGCCTTGATGGGCGCCCTGCCGCGCTTTGACAGTTATGGCCGCATTGCGGGCGCCAGCCTGATTCCTTTAGAAGAATTAGGACGCCCCCGCATTGATGTGATCATGACCTTGTCTGGCATCTTCCGCGATCTCATGCCCTTGCAAATCAAGCTCTTGGCCGAGGCCGCATTCCTGGCTGCATCGGCTGACGAACCGCTTGAGATGAACTGGATTCGAAAGCATTCGCTGGCTTATCAACAAGAACATGGCTGCTCATTAGAAACCGCGTCTTTGCGGGTCTATGGCAATGCCGAAGGTGCCTATGGCTCCAATGTGAACAACTTGGTGGAAAGCAGTCGCTGGGACGATGAAGGCGAACTGGCTGAAACCTACAAGCGCCGCAAAGGTTTTGCTTACGGTCGCACAGGTCGTGCCGTACAGCAAACCGCTTTATTGCAAACCGCTTTGGCCGATGTGCAACTGACCTACCAAAACCTGGACTCTGTTGAGTTGGGCGTGACCACGGTGGACAACTACTTCGACACCTTGGGTGGTATCACGCAAGCGGTGAAGGTGGCCAAGGGTGGCAAAACCCCACCGGTCTACATTGGCGATCAAACCAAAGGCAACGCTGCTGTTCGCTCTTTGAAAGAACAAGTGTCCATCGAAACGCGCACACGCATGCTCAACCCTAAGTGGTACGAAGGCATGCTGGAGCATGGCTACGAAGGCGTGCGTCAAATCGAAGTGCATGTGACCAACACCATGGGCTGGTCCGCCACCACAGGTCAAGTACAACCATGGGTTTACAAGCAACTGTCTGAGACATTCATGCTTGACCCTGCCATGCGCGAGCGCTTGGCAAAACTGAATCCGACGGCTTCTGCCCGCGTGGCAAACCGTTTGATCGAAGCGTCTGAACGCAACTATTGGCAGCCTGATGCCGAGACCTTGCAAGCCCTTCGACAAGTAAGTGAAGAACTGGAAGATCGCCTAGAAGGCGTCTATGAAGGAGCTATCGTATGAACGTTGAAACCTTACCGTTTCCGACAGTGAAACGCAATCCAAAATTGGACGGAGAGGGCAGCTTGCAAGTTCAGCTCGACCCCAATGTGAAAATTGGCAATGCCAAAGTCTTTGCCATTTATGGCAAGGGAGGCATTGGCAAAAGCACCACATCGTCTAACTTGTCTGCCGCATTTTCCAAAATGGGCAAACGTGTATTGCAAATTGGATGCGACCCCAAGCACGACAGCACCTTCACGCTGACCAAGAAAATGTTGCCCACGGTCATTGACGTGCTTGAAACGGTTGACTTTCACGCTGAAGAGTTGCGCGTCGAAGACTTTGTCTTTGAAGGCTACAACGGTGTGATGTGTGTAGAAGCGGGCGGCCCGCCTGCAGGCACAGGCTGTGGTGGTTATGTGGTGGGTCAGACGGTGAAGTTGCTCAAAGAGCATCACCTGCTGGAAGACACCGACGTGGTGATTTTTGATGTGTTGGGTGACGTGGTGTGCGGTGGTTTTGCAGCACCTTTGCAGCATGCAGATCGCGCCATGATCGTCACAGCCAACGATTTCGATTCCATCTTTGCAATGAACCGCATTGTGCAAGCCATTGGCGCCAAGGCCAAAAATTACAACGTGCGTTTGGGCGGTGTCATTGCCAATCGCAGTGCGGCCACCGATCAAATTGACAAGTACAACGATCGCATTGGTTTGAAGCTGGCAGCGCACTTTCCTGATCTGGATGTGATTCGCCGCAGTCGTTTGAAAAAATCGACGCTCTTTGAGATGGAGTACTCGCCTGAGTTGGAGGCTGTGCAAAAAGAATACATGCGACTGGCTGCGAGCATGTGGGTGGGCGGAGAGGCCTATTCTGCGGTTCCCATGAAAGACCGCGATATTTTTGATCTGTTGGGTTTTGATTGAGGTCTAGACCATGAACGAAATGACCTACGAACAACGTCGCGGACAGATCGAACATTACTTCGATCGGACTGCTGTCGCAGCTTGGGAGAAACTCACTTCTGACGCGCCCGTTGGTCGCATTCGAGCCAGTGTTCGTGCTGGCCGCGATCAAATGCGAGCCACTTTGGTTTCGTGGCTGGGTCAAGACCTCAAGGGCAAACGTATTCTGGATGCAGGTTGCGGCACTGGTGCTTTGGCGGTAGAAGCTGCACGATTGGGCGCAGAAGTGGTGGCCATCGATCTGTCACCCACATTGGTCAACTTGGCTCGTGAAAGAATTCCAGCCGATGTGGCGCACTTGGTTGAGTTTCACAGTGGCGACATGCTCGACAAGAGCTTGGGTCACTTTGACCACGTGGTGGCCATGGACTCCATCATTCACTATGACACGGAAGACGCTGTCCATGCACTGGCGCAGTTGGCTGAGCGCACCAGCAAGTCGATTGTGTTCACGTTTGCACCGCGCACACCCATGTTGGCGCTGATGATTTCAGTGGGTCGTTTGTTGCCCCGCGGCGATCGCGCACCATGGCTTGAACCCATGGCGGAAACCCGAATTGCCCAACTCATGAAGACGCACGAATCATTGAACGACTGGCAATGCGCTCGCACCCACAAAGTTTCCAGTGGTTTTTACAAATCCAAAGCCATGGAGTTGATGCGTTCATGAAAGGCAAGACTTTTTCAAAGTACGTCAAGCAACTGCCTTCGACTTGGTTGCCGTTTGCCGACGTTACCAGCGCGGGTTTGCCCATGTCTCGGCTGCTGCGCTTGTCTTTGTTCAAATTCACCATGGGCATCACCACAGCCCTCATGATTGGCACCTTGAACAGGGTGATGATTGTGGAGTTGGGCGTGCCGGCTTGGCTGGTTGCCATGATGTTGGCGTTGCCCCTTTTGGTGGCGCCGTTTCGTGCAGTCACTGGCTACCAGTCCGATGTGCATGTATCTGCTTTTGGCTGGCGCCGCGTGCCTTACATGTGGGGCGGTACCCTGATTCAATTCGTGGGATTGGCCATCATGCCCTTTGCGCTTTTGGTGCTATCGGGTCGCGGCCAAGTACCTGTGCCTGACTGGGTTGGGCAAGGCGCTGCAGCCATGGCTTTCTTGATGGTCGGTGCGGGCTTGCAAACTTCGCAAACTGCAGGTTTGGCACTGGCAACAGACCAAGCCAGTGAAGAAACCAGGCCCCGCGTCGTGGCGCTGATGTACACCATGCTGTTGGTGGGTGCTGTGTTTGGCAGCTTGGCCTACAGTTTCTTGCTGTCTAACTTCACGCCTGAATATTTGGTTCAAACGGTGCAAGGCACTGCCTTGGTGGTGCTCATTCTCAATGGCTTTGCACTGTGGAAGCAAGAGCCTCGCAATCCCGCGCGTGTTGCCGCATTGAAAACTGAAATTCGCAGACCCTTTAGAGAAGTCTGGGCGGAGTTCATTGCCCTTCCACAAGCTCGCCGTTTCTTATGGGCCACAGCTCTGGGCACCATGGCCTTCAATATGCAAGACATTATTTTGGAGCCTTATGGCGGTGAAATTCTCAAGCTGAGTGTGGGTGCCACGAGTGCACTGACGGCCATGTTGGCAGGCGGTGGGTTGTTGGGTTTTTATGTGGCTGGTCGCAAGTTGGCAAATGGCATTGACCCCATGCGTTTGGCAGCCTACGGCGCATTGGCCGGCTTGCCTGCATTCTCTGCTGTGATTTTCTCTGCACCGCTAGAAGCCGGATGGCTCTTCCGCTTTGGCGCTTTTGGCGTGGGTTACGGCGGTGGTTTGTTCGCGGTGGGTACTTTGTTCACTGCCATGCGAATGGAATCTGCTTACGTCGGCCTGGCCTTAGGTGCCTGGGGCGCCGTGCAATCGGCAGCTGCTGGCCTCTCTATGTTCTTTGGCGGTGCCCTGCGAGATGTCGTGGGCACTCTCAGTAGCGAGGGTGCATTGGGCCCCGCCTTGACCGACCCCTCCGTGGGTTACAGCATGGTGTATCACGTCGAAATGCTGTTGCTGTTTTTAACTTTGATTGCGGTTGGCCCCTTGGTCAAGCGCAGTACTTATTTTTCACCCGTTGTTTCCCAAACTCTCGGCTTGACCGAGTCTCGTATTTAGTTATTCAGTTGTTCAAAAGGAGAAGTCGTTATGCAAACCGTCGGAAACATTACTGACTACGTCGATCTAGCGCAATTACTGCTGTATGTGTTTTGGATCTTTTTCGCTGGCCTTATTTATTATCTTGTTCAAGAAGGACACCGCGAGGGCTATCCCGTTGAGTCCAGTAGCAGCGGCCGCGCTGTGGTCAAGGGCTTTCCAATCCCTGAGCCGAAAACATTCTTGTTGGAAGGTGGCAGAAGTGTCACTGTGCCTGACCTGATGCGCAAAGAGCCTTCTTACAACGCTGTGGCCACCAGCCCCACTTCTGGTGCGCCCATTGAACCCAAGGGCGATGCCATGCTGGCAGCTGTCGGCCCAGGCGCTTATGCCAGCCGTGAAGATGTGCCAGAAATGACCTGGCATGGCAAACCACTGATTCAACCACTTCGTGTGGTCAGCGATTACACGGTGGCCTCACAAGATGTGGATCCGCGTGGTCTGCCAGTGATGGCGGGCGACGGCAAACAAGGCGGAACCGTCAAAGACATTTGGATAGATTCCGCTGAGATGATGTTTCGCTATTTGGAAGTGGAAATTGCGGGTGGCAAAACTGTTTTGCTGCCCATGATGTTTTCAGTGATTCGCAGAAATCAAGTTGAAGTGAATTCTGTCTATGCGCGTCATTTTGCAGCTGTACCCGCCCTCAGAAACCCTGACCAGATCACCAAACTGGAAGAGGAAAAGATCAGTGCTTATTACGGCGGCGGTACTTTCTACGCCAATGCAAAGCGCAGCGAACCGCTGATCTGAGAGCAGATCAGCGTCAATTGAAGTCGAATTGAAAGTCTGTTTAGGAAAAGATAATGGCGATCGAAAATTTGGGTCATGAATACGAGTTTGAACCGCAGTTTGGTTTGCCCGAACGCTTGCCAAGTGACGAGTTCATTGTTTGGCAGGGCTCACCCGATGTGGCGGCCTTGGCCTATTCAGCCTTTCACTTCAAAAAATTAGCACTGTATTTCGCACTTTTGATCTTGGCTTGTGCTTGGCCCGCTTTAGAGGCGGGTGCTGGCTTGATGGCTGTTTTGTCGGCCATTCAATGGATTGCGCCATTGGCGGTCATTGGCATGGCCACAGTCTGGATGCTGGCCCATTTCACAGCGCGCACAACGGTCTACACCATCACCAACAAACGCGTGGTGATGCGTTTGGGTATCGTCTTGACGGTCTCGTTCAACTTGCCCATGACCCAACTGGCTTCTGCCGACGTGCGCGTGCTGCAAAAAGGTTTTGGCGACATAACCTTGGCCCTGAAAGGTGCTGACCGCATTGGCTGGGTGCATTTGTGGCCCAGCGTGCGGCCTTGGCGCATTGCAAAGCCTGAACCTACTTTGCGTGCGGTGCCCGATGTGCAAATGGTGGCTGAAAAGTTGCGTGATGCATGGACGCAAAACACGGGCCTGGCTGCCAACGCGGCTGCTGCCACAAGCGACGCTCAAAATCAGCGCCCTGAGGGCGGCTTCATGCAAGTGAGTGCGACATGACCCAGGCCCAACTTGCCCAGTCTTCTCAAGCTCGCAAAGCTGTGGCGCCCGACAGCTTCCCGCGCTGGATTCTGTATTTTGCGGCTGGCATCATTGCGTTCTCACTGATTTCGGTCGGCTTGATCCGCATCACCGGCAATGGCCCTGATCAGCGTGCCGCTGCGCCCACAGTCCAGCGCTCATTGGTTTTCGAAGATCAAAAAGACGGGGGCGTTCGTGTGGCCGATGGCGTCTCAGGACAAACCCTGACGGTTTTGTATGGCGAACAAGGTTTTGTGCGTGGCGCACTGCGCGCTTTAGCGCGCGAACGTTTCGCAAGGGGCATTGGTTCTGCTCAGCCCTTTGATCTAATTGCCCGTGTGGATGGCAGGGTCACTTTGATGGACCCAAGCACAAATCAGCGTGTCGACTTAGAGTCGTTTGGTCCTACCAACACGGCGGAATTCGCTCGATTTTTAGCCATGCGACCTGAATGATTCAGGATTGAGTTAGTCAACCATTTTAAAAGTTGGAGTTTTTCATTCATGCAAGCGAATACAAGCATTGACACCGCTGAACAAGCATCCCAAAAAGCGGTCGAGAGCACCATGCTCAGCCCCCGTTTTTACACCACGGATTTTGCAGCCATGGACAAGCTGGACATGTCCCCCATGCGAGCCGAGTGGGATAAAATGATGGCGGAATACGAAGGCGACAACAACCACGATCACTTTCAACGTGACGAAGAATTCACCAGAGAAGTGGCCGAGAGATTCTCCCAAGTCAGCCCTGAAATGCGCCAAGAGTTTTTGGACTTTTTAATTTCCTCGCTCACCTCTGAATTTTCGGGTTGCATTTTGTACAACGAAATTTTTAGAAACGTTGAAAACCCCGATATCAAACAATTGATGCGTTACATGGCGCGCGATGAATCGCGCCACGCCAGTTTCATCAATCAATCTTTGAAGGACTTTGGTCTGGGTATTGACTTGGGCGATTTGAAGCGCACCAAGGCCTACACCTACTTCAAGCCCAAATATATTTTCTACGCCACTTACTTGTCCGAGAAAATTGGCTATGCCCGTTACATCACCATCTACCGTCAATTGGAAAGAAATCCAGACAAGCGCTTCCATCCCATTTTTCGTTGGTTTGAGCGCTGGTGCAACGACGAGTTTCGCCATGGCGAATCGTTTGCATTGATCATGCGCGCCAACCCGCATTTGTTGCGTGGCGGCAATGTGTTCTGGATTCGCTTTTTCTTGTTAGCTGTTTACGCCACCATGTACGTTCGTGACCACACACGCCCCATGCTGCACCACGAGATGGGGTTGGAGTCCTCCACGTACGACTACGAAGTCTTCCGCATCACCAACGAAATCACCAAGCAAGTTTTCCCCGTCAGTTTGGACATTGACAACCCAGTCTTCAGGGAAGGTTTGTCGCACTTGTTCCATGTGCAAACTCAAATGAATGCGGCCAAGGCTCAAGGCGGCTTGGTGGGCAATCTGAAGCGTGCACGTTGGGCCATTTCGGGCGGCCTCACTTTCCTTCGCTTGTACTTCTTGCCTGTCAAGCACCATGCTTTGCCAGCAGATGTGCGCATGGTGCCTGCTTGGTAAATTGCTAGCCAACAGACACTGAAAGCCAAGGATGACCGACACCGTTGTTGCGTTAGGATTTGCTATTTTTATCTGGTGGTTCAGCACCGGTATCGTGATTCTTTTAAATCGCATGTCGCGCACGACGGTGACCATGAGCTTGGTCATCTCCTCTGCGTTGGGTCTTGGTGCCTTGGCGGGTTTGGCCCATACAGCTCAACAAACAGGTGTGATGGGCGCCTACTGCGCCTTCACTTGCGCCTTGTTGGCGTGGGGCTGGAACGAGTTGAGTTTTCTCACGGGCTGGATCACAGGCCCGCGAAAAACAGCCATCTTGAAAAGCATAACAGGGTGGCCCCGTTTTGCGGCGTCCTTCAATGCGGTGGTATGGCACGAGTTGGCCATTCTCCTGGTGGGTCTGCTGATTGTGGCCATCACTTGGGATGCGCCCAACCAGGTGGGCACTGGCACCTATTTGGTCTTGTGGATCATGCGCACCAGCGCCAAATTGAACTTGTTTTTTGGCGTTCGCAATTTGAGTGAAGAATTCTTGCCTGCGCATTTGGCGTATTTAGAGAGCTTTTTCAAGCGCCGCCGCATGAATGCTTTTTTCCCGTTTGCAGTGGTCTCAGCCAGTGTCTGTTTGTGGTTCTTGGCCGACTTCGCCAACCAAGCCACGACCACACCTGCCCAAGTGGTGGGCGCTGTCTTGGTGGGCACCATGTTGGCCTTGGCCATTGTCGAACATTTCATGCTGGTCCTGCCGCTAGACACCACGGCATTGTGGCGTTGGGCCATTCGAAAACATCACAACACAAAAACGCCTGCAGTGTTTGAGGCCCATAAGCCTCAAGTTTTGCCTGCCCACTTGGATTCACATGACAAATCTCTTCAAGTCAATTAACACCGACGGCGGTGCGGGCGGTGGCGGTGGCGATCAAAACCACCCTACGAGTACAGCTTCCGAAGTTGGCCATCGTGCACCCACTGCCATTGTGATTGGCACAGGATTTGGTGGCTTAGCCGCCGCCATTCGTTTGAGCGTCAAAGGTTACCGCGTTCAAATGTTGGAAAAGCTCGATGCCCCAGGCGGCCGTGCCTATGTGCACAAGCAAGATGGTTTCACCTTTGACGCTGGCCCCACCATCATCACCTTGCCGCACCTCATCGCCGAGCTTTTTACGCTGTGTGGCCGCGAGATGAAAGACCATGTCGACCTGCGCTTGATGTCGCCTTTCTACCGCATTCGGTTTGACGATGGCACGCATTTTGACTACAGCAACAACGACGAGCAAATGCTCGAGCAAATTGCCAAATTCAGCCCTGAAGATGTGCAAGGATTTAAGAACCTGATGGTGGCGTCTGAGAAGTGTTTCCAGCTGGGTTTTGTCGAGCTGGGCATGGTGCCCTTTGAAACCATTGGTGATGTGATCAAGGCCATGCCCAATTTAGCGCGCATGCAAGCTTGGCGTTCCATCTACAGCCTAGTGGCTCAGCACATCAAGCACCCCAAGTTGCGCATCGTCATGAGCTTTCACCCCTTGCTTATTGGCGGCAATCCTTATTCAGTCACGTGCATTTACTCGCTCATTCATTCCTTAGAGCGCCGCTGGGGTGTGCATTCGGCCATGGGCGGCACCGGCGCCATTGTGCGTGAACTGGTGAAACTGCTCAATGAACGTCAAGTGCCCATTCGTTACAACGCCCCTGTCACACGCATTCGCGTGGAGGGCGGCCGTGCTAAAGGCGTCGAGCTGGCCAATGGTGAATACTTGCCTGCTGACATTGTGGTGAGCAATGGAGATGCATCTTGGACATACCGCCACCTTATTGAGCCGCAACACCGCAAGCATTGGACCGACAAGCGCATTGCCAAAGGCAAGTATTCATCGGGCTTGTTTGTTTGGTACTTTGGCACCGATCGCAAGTACGAAGATGTGCCGCACCACATGATGGTCTTAGGCCCACGCTACAAAGGTTTGCTGCAAGATATTTTCAAGAATCACAAACTGTCGAAAGATTTCAGTTTGTATTTGTATCGCCCAACTGCCACCGACCCTTCGCTGGCCCCCGAGGGTTGTGACAGTTTTTATGCATTGTCGGTGGTGCCTAATTTAAGCAGTGAAACCGATTGGCCAGCCATCACTGAGCAGTACCGCGATGCCATTGCCACCGTGCTGCAAGAAACTGTGTTGCCTGATTTGAAGCAGCATGTGGTGTCTTCCAAAGTGACCACCCCGCAAGATTTTCAAGATCGCTTGTGGTCTTACAAAGGTGCCGGTTTTGGTCTTGAGCCCATCTTGGTTCAAAGTGCATGGTTCCGGCCGCACAACAGAAGCGAAGATGTTGAAGGCTTGTTCATGGTGGGTGCCAGTAGCCAGCCGGGGGCTGGTGTGCCCAGTGTCTTGATGTCCGCAAAAATGCTTGAAACGGTGGTTCCCGATGTCAAATCATTTGCCTGATCCAAGCTTGAATTCACCTCCGGTGTCTTTGCCCTACGATTTAGAGGCCTGCACCGAGCTGATGCGCGGTGGCTCCAAATCTTTTTTTGCAGCCTCGCGCTTGCTGCCGGTCCGTTTGCGGCCACCCGCCATTGCGCTCTATGCGTTTTGCCGTTTGGCCGACGACGCCATCGACGAAGGCGATGACCCCGTTTTGGCCATGGCCGATTTGAAGTCGCGCTTAGCGGCTATCTATGCAGGACGCCCTGGCGCTGAAGACGCAGACCGTGCGTTGACCATTGTGGTCCACCGCTATGGCATTCCCATTGGCTTGCTAGAGGCCCTGTTAGACGGCTTCTTGTGGGACTCACAAGGCCGCCGCTACGAAAGCTTGGCCGATGTAGAAGCCTATGGCGCCAGGGTTGCTGGCACCGTAGGCGCCATGATGTCCATCATCATGGGCGCAAGCACAGACACCGCCATTGCACGCGCAAGCGAATTGGGTGTGGCCATGCAACTGACCAACATCGCCCGTGACATTGGCGCCGATGCGCGAATGGGGCGCTTGTACATTCCACGTGCTTGGTTCCGCGAAATTGGCATGAATGCAGATGCTTGGTTGGCCAATCCTGTGTTCGATTCGCGCATTGCGGGTTTCACGCAGCGCTTGTTGTTGCGCGCAGATGCGCTGTACCGCCGCGGCGAATTTGGTTTGGCAGAATTACCATGGGACTGTCGTCCTGCCATTCAAGCCGCGCGTTTGGTCTATGCCGAAATTGGCAAACAATTAGAGCGTGAAGGCCTCAATTCAGTGAACCACCGTACGGTGGTTTCTACCGCGCGCAAGCTGGCCCTGTTGGCACGCGCAGCCACTGTGACGGTGAAGGCACCTGCCGTGCCGGATGTCTCCCTCAGTCCTGTGCCCGCCATCCATTACTTGGTTGACATTGTGAGCCGAGAGCGCAATCCCTTGGCACATGAGAAACCCTGGACGCTGCCTGTTCGAAGTTTTGATCAGCGTGTTGAATGGATGGTGGACTTGTTCGGCCGCTTAGAACAACGTGAGAGAACACCGCGTTAAAGCGCTTTAATCCAGTGGACTTGAAAATTGTTGAAGTTGTGGTGTTGCTGGTTGCCGGTGTTCTGTTTGTGACTTGGCAATTCCGTGATTTGCGACGCGCCAAAGAAATCACCCGTCTACAGCGTGAGGCAGAAAAACTTCAAGCAATGCAGCGCAATCCGGAGGCCGCAACAAAACCTGCTGCGCCGCGCCCACAAAATGACCTCCTATGACGCCTAACCTCAAAGTCATTCACTTGGTGTGCGCGTCCTTGTTTTTAGGCAATGTGATTGTGAGCGGCGTTTGGGCCCTGTTGGCCGAGCGCACGCGCAATCACGCCATCGTTCAATTCAGCAACAAGATGGTTCTGATTACCGACGTCATGTTCACGTTGGTAGGGGCGGTGGGTGTGGTCTGGACGGGACACGGCATGGCAGAAAATTTTGGGGGAGGTGCCAGCCATCCTTGGATTCAATGGTCATATTGGCTGCTCACTTTTTCAGGCTTGATTTGGTTGTTCGTTCTGGTGCCAATTCAATTCAAACAGCGCGCGTTGCTTCAACAATATTCCGAGATCACTGAAGACTATTGGCGCCTGTCCCGCATTTGGAAAATAGCCGGCGCCATCTCCACCGTGCTGCCCTTGCCCATTGTGTATTTCATGGTCACCAAGTCGGTTTGACGAGCGTGATCGTCCTAGCTTGGATGTGCAAATGGCAATTTCAAAAACCGCTCTCAACGGCCGCGTCGTATTAATTACCGGTGCAGCTTCCGGCATTGGGGCAGCCACTGCCCTTGAAGTATTGGCCCATGGTGGCGTTCCTGTTTTGGTGGACTGCGATGCAGAACCTCTGGCGCAAATGGCCCAACGCTGCGGCCCTCAAACGCTTCACTGGGTGGCCGACGTGACGCAATTACAAGCCTTGCAAGATGTGGTTGAAAAAACCTTGGCCGAGTTGGGCCGCATCGACATTGTCTTTGCCAACGCAGGTGTTGCTGCTTTTGGACCGATGGCCTACATTGACCCCGACGCATGGAAGCGCTGTATCGAGGTCAATGTGTTTGGTGTTTTCAACACCATTCGGGCTACCTTGCCAGCCATCATGAAGCAACGCGGCTATATGCTCATCAATGCGTCGGTATCTTCTTTTGCGCATCCCCCAGTGATGTCTGCTTACGCTGCCAGCAAATCTGCAGCAGAGGCCATGGGCAATTCCTTGCGCATTGAGATGGCTGCTCATGGTGTGGGTGTGGGGGTTGTACATGCGGGCTGGGTTCGAACGCCGTTGGTCACCGAAGGCGCCTTGCATCCAGGCTTTGTGCGATTGCGCGCCACCATGCCAGGCCCCTTGAACAGTGAGACATCACCTGAAGAAACGGCACGCGTTATTGTGCAAGGCATGCTGCAGCGCAAGCGCAGAGTGTGGGTGCCAGGTTGGTTGCGAATTTTGTTTGCACTCAGAGCTTTGCTGCACATGCCGTTTGCCGAGCGCGAACTGCTGCGTGCTGCGCCAGAGATTGAAAGCATTTACCTTGAAGGCTTAGAGGCTGAGGGTGCATTGGCTTCTAGCTTTGGGCCCAGAGAGAGGGAGCGGACTTTGGCACGCGCTCGTCAAAACGACTGAACAAGAAGAAAAGGCCACGCGACGCCGAAAAAATTCACCTAGGCACGTCGCGGCATTCGAAAAGGCAACATGCAGCGCACAGGCAAGGACACCAGTCGGGGAATGTCCAATGACTCGTGCACCGCGGTCACGGCTTCACCCAGCAGTTGGGTGCGCAGCAAGGAGCGAACATAAAACGGCGTGTCTTCTAAGGTACTCAGCACTTCGGGCGCCTGGCCCGATTCACTGCACATTCCTCGCGAAAGCCGCCAACCCGAAGAAGGCAAGTTGTGTCGAGCCGGCGCTATGAAAGGTTTATAGCTGCCATCAGGCGAAAAGCGTTGTGCGACAACCCGGCCTGGCCCTTGTTTGGGCCGCACATCGTAGACCACGCTGGTATCGCCATTGGCCATTTCCGCGCGCGCCCAATCCCAATCTTGGAAGCCGTTTTCAACGGGTTCATCGCCTTCGTTGGAATCCATGTAGGCATGACCGCGCCAGCTGAACTGTGGGTTGTCCATTTCAACTTCAACGCGCGAGCACGGTGCAATAGGTCCCCAACGGTGCAAGCCCTCGTTGTCAAGAGGTGTGACAAAGTGACAAAGCCCTTCAGGCCTCACAGTGACACGACCGCGAACTTTCATAGGGATGGGGACATTGATTTCATCAATGTCAATGGTGAGCGCTTGACCGTCCCAGTGCAGACTGCTGGGGCCAATTTGGTAATGCTGTGCGTTGCGCGAAATATGCGATCGACCGCGCTCTGTCATGGTCCAACGCTTGCCGCCTTTGCCATACAGCGCCACATTCAAAGCGCAATGGTTTTCAGGCTCGGCAAGACCGCCATCTCGGCTGCGTGCCAATGCGTAGTAAGGCGAGAACACACTGCCCACGAAGGCAATGATGGAGAGGCCGTATTCGCCGTCGTCGCTTAGCGCGTCGACATACCACCAGAGATAACCACCCGGCGGGACGACTTGGTCAAACCGAGGTCCGCCATCAGCGTCGCGGCCGCCAAACGTCCCGACATGGCTGCCATGGGTACGCCCGGCCCCGGGTGCACGCTGCCCCCCGCCGTGTAAAGGCCCGGCACTTTGCTGCGCGATGAGGGGCGCGCGAAGGCCGACATCCATCCGTGTGTTGCTTGGCCATAAAGTGCGCCCCCACTGCCCGGAAACAGGTGCGCAAAGTCCTGCGGCAAGGTTCGAACCACTTGTTGCGGTGAGGCCTTGATTTCTAGGCCACAGCGACGCATCAGCGCCAGACTGCTGGTTTCGCATGCGTGTATCTCCGATGAATTGAAGGAATGAGTATCGCCATCAGCGGGCGCATTGACAAGGCACAAAAGTCTTTCCAAACCAGGCTTGGCAAGCCCGTCGTCGCTTCGATCTTGCGCGCAGACGTAAACTGTCCCTTGTTCGGGCAGTTTGCGATTTTGAAAAATATCATCAAACTCACGTCTGTAATTTTGGTTGAAAAAGACGTTGTGCCGTACCATGGGAAAGCCGCTGCTTTCAGCATGCATTGACAAGGTAAAAGCTGACAAAGACCGATTTTGCGCAGGCACTGCAGCAAAGCTTGGCTGCACTGCTGAGCCCAACAGCCCCTGCGCCAAAGCGGCCACATCGCCATTGAAGATCACATGATCTGCTTCTAGCATTTCGCCTGAGTCAAGTTGCACACCACTGACTTGACCGCCTTGTGTGAGGATGCGTGCGCAGGCGTGGCCATAGCGGGGTTTCACACCCCATTTTTGGCCCAACTGCGCCAGTGCTTTGGCCACTTCAAACATACCCCCAGAGACCGACCACACGCCATCCAATTCAACTTGCGCCACCAACATCAAAGTGGCCGGTGCAGACCACGGTGAAGAGCCGCAGTAAGTGGCATAGCGGCCAAAGAGTTGTTGCAAACGGGGGTCGTGAAAGTGTCTGCCCAAACTGCGCCACAAACTGGCGAAAGGCCCCAAGCCCGTGAGCGTGGCCATGCCTTGAATTCCCAGATCGCCCACCATGCTCAAAAGATCGGGCCGCTCGCTTCGAATGTAGGGTTTCTCAAGCGTGTCGTACAGCTTGCGTGCTTGCTTGCAGAAACCTAAAAACCGTCTGGCCTCTTGAGGGCTGCTGAAGGCTGCGATGGCATCTGCACTGCGTGCCGTGTCAGACAACAAATCGAGCGTCTGTGGGCTGCCATCCCACGCATGTCTGGCCAGCACACCGATGTTTTCGAGTTTCAAAATATCGGAGAGTGAGGTGCCCATCTCTTGCAGCATTTGATCCAAGACCCAGCGCATGGTGAACACGGTGGGGCCGGAATCAACGCCCACGCCATCCACTTGTACTTGGCGAATTTTTCCGCCGGGTGTTGCGGCGCTTTCAAGCAAGGTGACGTCCAACCCGTTGTGTGCCAAGACCAGTGCACTCACCAAACCCCCAATGCCTGCGCCCACCACCACCACTCGAGGTGTGTGCCTGGAATTAAGCATAGACTTTGCCTTGCCATTGACCCTGCACTTGCAGAGGAACAAATCGTGCAAACATGGATTCAGAAAAGTAGTCGTTTTGTGCAGCGTCTTGAATGGCTTCTAAGTGTGCTCCCGAACGCGCATAAGCATTCATGTCGGCCACGCTGTCCCAAATGGTGAAAGTGGCTTGCCGCACGAAGGGTGCTTCGCCCAAGCCAACCGCCAACTGGCAGCCTTTGGCATTGACCAGTGCGTTTTGAGCAGGCGGAGCATGCCGCCAAAATGCAGGCGCTTTTCCCAGTTTGATAGACGCACGTGTGAGCGCTGCCATAGGCCCCTTGATGGGCTGCGCCGCGCAAACTTCAAGTGAGTGACCATCCCAGCTGCCGCGACATGACCAAGTTTTAAGAAGGGCCCAACACAGCTCGTCGGAGCGCTCTTGGTACGCTTGCAACAAACTGGAATTTGCAATGAAGTCTTGCGCTGTTTGCAAAGACTCAAACAAGCCAAACATACCTTGGCGCGATGGGCTGGGCCGAAGTCCAAAGCCACCCTCATAGCCACTGCCTAAAACTTTTGAAAACAGCAAGCCAGGAGTGCCTTGCAAAGCTTGAGGTCCTTTGACAATGCGCGACCAACCCCACAGCCGCGAGGCCTGTGAGATGTCAGCCAACAGCAGCACGACCACTTGGTCATTGTCGGCTGTTGGTGCTGGCGCGCTCATGTCTGAATTTCTCATAAAAAAAAGGCCTGAACCGCAACGGGTGCAGGCCTCGTGATTCTCAGAGTTTAAGGCTTTGCGAGGGCCTGAAGTTCTGGGAAGTCCTTGGCCATTTGTGCGCCATACAGCGGTTTGTAGGCACCTTGGTGGCACGTGCTGCAATTGACCTTGGCAACATCACCTTTTGGTCCGAGGCGATTGGCTGGGAATTGATCGGTGAGTGGAATGATGTACTCATTATTCAACTCGCGCGCCATCCTAATACCATGCCACGCTGTAACGCGCTGCGGCCTAGACTCTTCCCACGATGCAAAGTTGCGCGTATTGTGGCAATACGTACAGTTCACACCCAACGATCCAGAAAAGTGCTGCATGAGCGAATAAACGTGCTCTGCTTGCTTGGTTGATGCGCGATTGGCGTAAGCTCCCGCACCGGTCATTGCTGTATCACTGTTCACACGAATAGGCTGTGCATCCATCAGGTAGGGCGAGAAAGGGTCAGACGGCAAAGACGAAAAACCAGCTGCTTTAGTTGCAATGTTTTGTCCAGCCAAATCTCCCAATAAACTGTTTGCATACAGTCGGTCTTTTGGAGCTGTCCAAACTTGCGTCGGGACGTTATTGCCTCGGTGACATGTGTAGCACGTCACGCCGGTTTCGGCCACGTGGGCCTTATAGTCTTGATTGACCTTTTGGGTCATTTGAATCATTCGCCTAGCCACCACCTTGGTGTACATACCGTCGTCCGCAAAATTTTGAACATTGTGACAATAAGCACAACCAGCTTCTGGCGAAACCCATTGTGTGATTGCTGCCATGTGTCGGTTGAACTGCCCGACGCTCAAATCGCCTAAAACTAGAACATTTTTGTAAACGTCCTTGGCCTTTGGACCCTCGGCATCAGCCGCCTCTGCTGCAACAGGTGCCGCATTCAAAGAGGCTTGCTTGGCAAGGGTTCGCGGGTTGTAGATTTGCTCCATGCCCGTGCCACGGAAACCAGTTTGAACCGTTTCGATGGGCGGTCTTTCACAGCCCGCCAACATCACGGCTGCCATCAGGCAAAGTGCACTTTTCAAAATTATTTTCATGGTTTTACTCCCAGAATAGCTGGATCGACCACTACAGGGCTGCCCAATGGGTAGACAGGCACAACATGGTGTTTGACAGACCACAGATACCAGTTGTCAACGACGGTTCCTGTGAGCAAGATACCGACACCGCCCACTAAGGGGCAAAGCACTGCAAACCACCAAGCCCAACGGTGAATAGATTCCATGGAGGCGTTAAAGCCCATGGTCCAACGCCAGAACAAGCCAGCCCGCTCAGAAGCCGTACCGCGGTCCACAATTTGTTCAATCTCACGCTCACCGCCATAACGTCCGACAGCCAAAATGGTGGCGCCGTGCATGGCAAACAACAACACCGATCCATACAAGAACACAATCGACAGCGCATGGAACGGGTTGTAGAACAAGTTGCCGTATCTCAGTGAAATAGCCGAGACCCAATCTAAGTGCGGAAAGATCCCGAAGGGCACCGCCTCAGACCAGCTGCCCATCATGACGGGGCGAAAGAATCCACATACCAAGAAAAGCCATATAGCTGCTGCAAAGGCCCATGCAACGTGGGTTCCAAGCCCCAATTGCCTTGCCCTTCTGTAGGTCCTAGCCCACCACAACAAAATAGAGATAGTCAGAAAGAATCCCACTATTAACCACCATCCACCCTGTGCTAAGGGGGGGAAACTTAACCCATAAGCAGGTGGTGGGGGCTCAAGTGCAAGCCAAAATAATTGGCGAATGAATTGTATTGGGTTCCAATCGACCGAGGCCAACATGTTGAAGCCAATGATGTTGAAAGCTGCGATGCCGAAAATCAAGGACGCTACACCAAGCGAGCCAAGATAAACAGGACCGATTTGGGCATTGCCAATGCGACCTAAAAGGTGCACCAGAAAAGGTGTTCCCGTGCGCTTGTCGTCGCCGCGCGGTAATTCAATACCATCGTGCAAGGGTCCAACGGGCTGCACCGAGGTGAAAAGATTTTGGTATTCGGCCATTTCAATTTCCTCTCTTTAATTAGGTACGCCAGATGGGCATGTTGAGCCACCAGCTCCACCATTCAGGCCAAGCGCCAGTCCAGAACGGGCCACTCACCACAATGCAAACAATACCGAACCACACACCTGCCAATGCCAGGAAAAGACCCAAGCGGTGGATGCCCAAGGTGCCCACGGAGTAACCAATCAGGTCGCGGAAGAAAGTGTCTTCGTGCTCAGGTGATTTGACGACTTTGCCTTTGCCAGGGTTGGTGGCTGACAACACCAAGCCGCCGTGCATGGAGAGGGCGAGGGTGGCTGCAAAAAACAAAGTCACAGCGATCATGTGCCACGGGTTGTAGTGAAAGTGCAAGTACTGATAAGCCGTGTTGCTCACCCAGTCAAGGTGACTGTAGATGCCGTAAGGAAATGCATGACCCCAAGCACCCATGAGCACGGGGCGGATCACTTGCAAACTGACATAGGCAAGAATAGCCATGCCGAAAGCCACAGGCACATGCAAGCCCATGCCTAGCTTGCGGGCAATTTCAACTTCACGCAAAGCCCAAGACACAAACGAGCCGATAGCACAGACTGTGATCAGTTGCCACAAGCCGCCTTCCATCATGGGCGCAAAGCGCAAACCATAAGAAATGTCAGGTGGAGCAATGTTAATTTGCCAGACATTCCAAGTAGGACCCATGGCTGCGCCCCACAAAATCATCATGGTGCCGGTGAGGGCAAAAAACAAGGTCGTGATTCCGAAAAATCCGACATAGAAAGGACCGACCCAGAAATCGAACAGGTCGCCCCCAAAAATAGTACCGCCGCGTACACGGTATTTGCGTTCAAAACTCAGCATGGACATGGTTGCATCCTCCGACCGATTGACTGTTTGTGAGGTCTTGTAGGCTTCAAATTAAAAAATAAAAGGACAGACGCATCGTTCAAATGGATTGAGCGAATTGCGTCTGTCTGAGTAAAGACCAGAGGTCCTCACTTTTGCGGCAAAGCCGCGTTTTGTGGTTGCTGTGCTTTCGCCGCTGCGGCCTTGGCCGTAGCGGGATGCCAGCTGTTGATGTTGTACCGATCGCCACTGATTTGAATCAGGTGAATCGACGTTGAAATAAAGGCAATCATCAGTCCAATTAGAACAATTGCCTTGCGGGGATCAATAACACGCCACATGCGCCACATAGTAATTTCCTTTCTTAACTCAATTGAGAAATAACGGTATAGACAGAAGACTTCACGCCGTCCAAAGTGCTCGTTGAACCTTCTGCGCCAGGAAGCCAGCTACGCCAGTCAAGCACCAGCAACTGTCCCGCCACAGCGAGAACCATGAACACTAAAAATAGCAAGAAAAAAGTAATCCCATAACCATCGAAATGGTCGTGAGGTTGAACCGTAGTCATGCGATCGTTCGGGTAGGTCATACTTATCTCCGTTGAATGGTTTTTTTAGAACCAGGGACGCCAGATCCACACCAAGCTGTGGGCGACGAAAGCTCCCACAGCCCACAACAGGTAGCCCTGTGTGAAGTACTGGTGAAACTCTTGGGCTTCTTCGTCTGACAGCCCTGAAGGGTTAGCTGCATCAGTCATAGTTTGTGCCTCTTTCTAAATGCCTTTCGGCGACTCCCTGCACCCTTGCGGATACAGGATGAACTGTTGTGGCTTTGACACC
>SHXD01000033.1 GCA_009693505.1 Limnohabitans sp. | reverse complement strand
TTGGCACTAGGGGCATGAGAACGTTTTGCAATCGCTCGGTAGTTAATGCGTTGGTGTTTGGATTGATAATTAAATAGTTCTTCATTCGTTAATGTGCTCGATTTTGAAGGGTAAATTTAACAGTTCATTTTTTTGCACGTGTCATGAATTAAAAAAGTGCATGACGCACTATTTTGGTGAGTCATTAAATTAAATGAACCGTCGTATTTTTTATTGGCGCAACATATCAATGTAGCTAAAACAAAACCTGTTCGTTACGGTAAATCGGGCATTGGCTGTTGCAACACCCAATCGTTTGATAACTTAACCCAAAATTCCTACGTCTCCAGAATTGGGTTATAAATTCACAGCGGGTTCTCAGCGGCAGGGCCTGACTGCTAAGAAGGTCTTGTCGACTGCAATCACGCAAAGTTTCAGCTCGTTCATTGCACAATGATTGTCAAAGCTCGATACCAGAGCGAGCCTTGAAGATGTTCATAATTTAGCCCCCCAAAACCGTTGATCGGAGACGAAGTTGTCAAACTCATTCAGTTTTACTTTACACCTTAGGCATAAAAATTGCATGATTGCATCTTTAGGTGTTTACGAGGGCATTGCGCTGGCAATTCTTTGCTATGCTGAATACTGTTTGTCTATCATTTTTAATCACCATTGTTGGAGTTTATATGAAACCGTTCAGCCTACCCATTTTTAGTGCCTCTGCTCCTTCGGCCATCACCTTGGCCATTGGCGTGGGTTTGAGCGCCATGACCTTGGCCGTGCAGGCGCAAGAAAAGGTGTTGCGCATTGCCATGACTGCCGCCGACATTCCCCGCACCTTGGGTCAGCCCGACCAAGGTTTTGAGGGTAACCGTTTTACCGGCATCCCTATGTATGACGCCTTGACGCACTGGGACTTGTCCAAGAGCAACGCCGCCAGCGTGCTGATTCCCGGCTTGGCCAATTCTTGGGCGGTGAGTGGCAGCGACAAAACTAAGTGGGTCTTTAAACTGCGCCCAGATGTGAAGTTTCACGATGGCTCAGCCGTCAACGCCGATGCGATTGTTTGGAACGTACAAAAGGTGTTGGACAAAGACGCCGTGCACTTTGATGCCAGCCAAGTTGGTGTCACTGCTTCTCGCATGCCCACCTTGCGCAGCGCTCGCAAGATTGACGATTTAACAGTGGAACTCACCACCAGCGAACCCGATGCTTTTTTGCCCCTGAACCTGACCAATTTGTTCATGGCCTCGCCTGCTCATTGGAAGAAAAAATTTGATGCTGCCGCAGGAGCTACCCCTGCAGACAAGTCCAAAGCTGCTTGGACGGCGTTTGCCGCAGACGCATCAGGCTCTGGCCCATTTAAGATGGCTCGCTTTGTGCCGCGTGAGCGCTTGGAAGTGGTGGCTAACAAAACGTATTGGGACCCTAAGCGCGTGCCCAAGCTCGACCGCGTGGTCATGTTACCGATGCCCGAGGCCAACGCTCGCACCGCCGCTTTGCTTGGTGGCCAGGTAGATTGGATTGAGGCTCCAGCGCCAGACGCGATGGCCCAAATTACCCAGCGTGGCTTCAAGATTGAAAGCAATGCTCAGCCCCATGTGTGGCCTTGGCAGTTGTCGTTTGCCGATGGCTCTCCTTGGTTGGACAAAAGGGTGCGTCAAGCGGCCAACCTGTGTGTCGACCGCGAAGGCATCAAGACCTTGTTGGGCGGGATGATGGCCGTGCCTAAGGGTACTGTGCCCCCGGGTCACCCTTGGTGGGGCAACCCCAAGTTCGACATCAAGTACGATGTGAACGGAGCCAAAACTTTGATGTCCCAAGCCGGCCACAGCGCAGCCAAGCCGCTCAAGGTCAAGGTGCAAATTTCCGCCTCGGGCTCAGGCCAAATGCAGCCCTTGCCCATGAACGAGTTTGTGCAGCAGTCGCTCAAACAGTGCTTCTTTGACGTTGAATTCGATGTGATTGAGTGGAATACATTGTTCACCAACTGGCGCAAGGGTGCAAAGGACCCATCGGCCAATGGCGCCAATGCCATCAATGTGAGCTACGCCGCCATGGACCCCTTCTTTGGTATGGTACGTTTCACTAGCACAGGCGCCTTTCCGCCGGTGTCAAACAATTGGGGCTATTTTGGCAACCCTGAGTTTGACAAGCTCATTGCCGATGCGCGCACCCAGTTTGATGACAAAAAGCGCGACGAAGCTTTGTCCAAGCTGCATGCACGGATCGTAGAGGAGGCCCCCTTCGTGTGGATCGCCCACGATGTCGGCCCACGCGCTATCAGCACCAAGGTTAAAGGTCTCGTGCAGGCACGCAGCTGGTTTGTCGATTTAGCCCCTATTTCGATGGATTGATGCATAGGCCAGCCGGTGTGGGTTCTTACCACGCCGGCTTTTATTTAATCGCTTAAGGGCCTTAATGGTGCCTCGTGGCTTGCCCAACATGGAGCAATGGGATGCTTGTTTTTTTGTGGCGACGCCTGCTCTACACGTTGCCAATCATGCTGGGTGTGGCCTTGGTGTGTTTTGCCCTAGTGCACCTAGCGCCGGGCGACCCGTTGGTGTCCATTCTGCCCCCCGACGCTTCGGCTGAGTTGCAAGCCAAGTTGAAAGAACTCTACGGCTTCAACCGCTCTTACCCCGAGCAGTTTGTGAGTTGGGTGTGGCGAGCCTTGCAGGGCGATTTGGGCACTTCAATCGCCAGCAACCGGCCGGTCTTCAGCGAGGTGATGAAGGCGGTCGGCAACACCTTGCGTTTGGCCATGCTAGCTACCTTGATTGGCTTTTTGTTCGGTTGCTTGTTCGGCTTTGTGGCCGGTTACTTTCAAAATTCTTGGCTCGATAAATTGGCCTCACTGACTTCGGTGCTTGGGGTGAGCGTTCCCCACTATTGGCTGGGCATGGTGCTGGTGATTGTGTTTTCATCGATCTTGATGTGGCTGCCCCCCGGTGGAGCTGGCCCTGGAGGCTCGGGCGATTGGGCCTGGGACTGGGAGCATTTCAAGCACATGCTGCTACCTGCCATCACCATGAGCGTGATTCCCATGGGCATTATCTCGCGCACGTTACGCGCCTTGGTGGCCGATATCTTGGCCCAAGAGTTCATCGTGGGTTTGCGTGCAAAAGGCTTGACTGATGTCGGCATCTTCATGCACGTTATCAAAAACGCCGCTCCCACCGCTTTGGCGGTTATGGGCTTGCAGTTGGGCTATTTACTAGGCGGCTCGATCTTGATCGAGACTGTTTTTTCTTGGCCCGGCACCGGCTCTTTGTTAAACGCGGCCATTTTTCAGCGCGACCTGCCTTTGTTGCAAGGCACCATTTTGGTATTGGCCATGTTTTTCGTGGTCTTGAACCTGATCGTGGATGTGGTTCAAACCCTGTTAGACCCGCGCATTTCGCGCAGCTGAAACCCAAGCACAACACAAAATGCACATCACAGTTGATCCCCAAAAATTGCCCGAGCCCATCATGCAGCGATCGGTGGGTTATTGGCAAACTGTGGGTCGGCGTTTCATGCAACACAAAGTTGCAGTTGCTGCAGCGTTAGTGGTCTTGGTGTTGCTGGTGCTGGCCGTTTTTGGGCCCTGGTTGGCGCCCTTGGACCCGTACCAGTCGTCCATACTCAAGCGGCTTAAACCGATTGGTTTTCCTGGACACCCATTGGGCACAGATGAGTTGGGGCGCGACATGCTGACCCGCTTGATCGTGGGCACCCGCTTGTCGTTGTTCATTGGCATTACCCCGGTGATTTGCGCTTTTGTCATCGGCTCAGTCATTGGCGTCACGGCCGGTTACACCGGTGGCTGGGTCAACTCTTGCTTGATGCGCACCATCGATGTGTTTTATGCGTTTCCGTCAGTTTTGCTGGCCATCGCTTTGTCGGGTACCTTAGGCGCAGGCATCACCAATTCGCTGATTTCTTTGACTATTGTGTTCATTCCACCGATTGCCCGGGTGGCCGAGAGCGTGACCACGCAAATACGCGGAAGAGATTTCGTTGATGCCGCCCGCGCCTCGGGTGCGGGTGCCTTCACCATCGTTCGGGTGCACGTGTTGGGCAATGTACTTGGGCCGGTGTTTGTGTACTCCACCAGTTTGATCGCGGTGGCCATGATTTTGGCCTCCGGCCTGAGCTTTTTGGGCCTTGGTGTTAAGCCGCCCGAGCCCGAGTGGGGTCTGATGCTAAACACCTTGCGCACCGCAATTTACACACAGCCGTGGATCGCGGCTTTGCCCGGAGCGATGATTTTCATCACCTCCATTGCCTTCAATTTGTTAGCCGACGGTTTGCGCTCGGCCATGGAGATCAAACAGTGAGCGCGCGATGCCCTTAACCCCCTTTGATTTGGGCGGCCCAGCCAAGCCCATGCTCAGTGTCCATGGCTTGGTCAAACACTTCCCGCTGAAAAAAGACGTGTTCGGCAAGGGCGGTGGCGTCGTGCGTGCTGTCGATGGAGTGGACTTTGAGGTCTTCAAAGGCGAGACCTTGGGCGTGGTGGGCGAGTCCGGTTGCGGAAAATCCACCACTGCACGCTTGCTCATGCAATTGATCATCCAAGACCAAGGAGAGTTGGTTTTTGATGGCCAGACCGTGGGCGGCTCGGCCTTGCCCTTGAAGGCATACCGGCGGCAAACCCAAATGGTGTTCCAAGACAGCTATGCCTCTTTGAACCCGCGCCTGACCATTGAAGACTCGATTGCTTTTGCACCCAAGGTGCATGGTGTGCCCCAGCGCGAGGCGGTGGCGCGCGCGCGCGACTTGCTGGCCCGGGTGGGCTTGGCGCCCGAACGTTTTGCCGAGCGCTATCCGCACGAACTCTCGGGCGGTCAACGCCAGCGCGTGAACATTGCCCGCGCCCTTGCTTTGCAGTCGCGCTTTATCATCTTGGATGAGGCGGTGTCGGCCTTGGACAAGTCGGTGGAAGCCCAGGTGCTTAATTTATTGTTGGATTTGAAAGAGGACTTCGGCCTGACCTATGTGTTCATCAGCCACGACTTGAACGTGGTACGGTACATGAGCGATCGGGTGTTGGTGATGTACTTGGGCCAAGTAGTGGAGATTGGCGACAGCGAAACCTTGTTCAACAATCCGGCACATCCCTATACCCAAGCTTTGTTGTCATCCATCCCCACCTTGGACCCCGACCGGCGCACCGAAAAGCCACCCTTGGCCGGTGACCCGCCCAATCCCATCAATCCGCCCACGGGCTGCCGCTTTCACCCGCGCTGTGCCCATGCCGAAGCCATTTGCAGTCAAAACATGCCGGTGCTGGCCGACGCCGCCCATGGTCAGCAGGTAGCGTGCTGGATGCATGTGGCGGGCAGCGCCCATGGCCTGGCACCAGATCATCCACCGGGCGCAGCCCCACAGGAGGCGGCATGATCACGGCCCCAGCCCACGATTGTTTTGTGGAGGTCAAGCAACTCCATGTGACCTTTACCGGGGGTAAAAATCCCGTGCAAGCCGTCAGCGGCGTGGATTTGCGTGTTCAGCGCGGCGAGGTGGTGGCCTTGATTGGCGAGTCGGGCTCGGGCAAAAGCGTCACCTTGCGCAGCCTGCTGGGTTTGCACGCTGAAAAAACCACCCGCATCACCGGGGACATTCGCGTCGGCGACCAACAGGTGTTGCAGCTCTCGCCCAGGGAACTCAGCAGCTTCCGGGGGCGCGTGGCATCGATGATTTTTCAAGAGCCCTTGCTGGCCTTAGACCCTGTTTACAGCCTGGGCCAACAAATCACTGAGACCATTCGCCGCCACGAAAACGTCAGCGCCCAAGAGGCCCAGCAACGCGCCTTGGCTCTGTTTGAGCGGGTGCGCATCCCCAGCCCCGAGCGGCGGCTGCAAGCTTATCCGCATGAAATGTCAGGTGGCATGCGCCAGCGAGCAATGATTGCGCTGGCCCTGGCTTGCAAGCCCCAATTGTTGCTGGCCGACGAGCCCACCACAGCGCTCGACGCCACGGTGCAAATTCAAATATTGTTGTTGCTTCGCGAGTTACAAAAAGATTTAGGACTGGCGGTGGTGTTTGTCACCCACGATATCGGTGCCGCCGTCGAAGTGGCTGACCGCATTGCGGTGATGTATGCCGGCCGCATTGTGGAAGAGGGGCCGGCGCGAACGTTGCTGCGCCAACCTCGCCACCCCTATACCCGAGCCTTGCTGCAAAGCCGCGCCGACGGTGCCTTGGCCAAGGGCCAGCGGCTGGTGACCATTGCCGGTGCCCCGCCCGATTTGGCGGCTTTGCCACACGGCTGTGCCTTTGCCAGTCGCTGTAAGATGGCCCAATCAGCGTGTGAATCCACGCAACCCGATGTGAGTTGGTTGGCCGACAACCACAGCGTGCGCTGTTTGCGTGCCCTAGAACCCCAGTCTGTTTGATTTTTTCTTCAGTCACCACACTATGAACCATCACACTGATGCCTTGTGGGACAACGCCCACGCCTTCATGCCTTATCCCAAGGTCCCCGTGCCAAACGCGCCCACTGGGCCCTTGGCGGGTTTGAGTTTTGGAGTGAAAGATCTCTACCACGTGCAAGGCTACCCCACGAGTGGCGGTCAGCCCTTCATGCTGGCGCTGTCGGGCATCCAAGAGCGCACCGCCCCCGTGGTGCAAAGCCTGCTCAACGCAGGCGCTCGCTTCGTTGGCAAAACCATTACCGATGAACTGGCGTTTTCCATGAGCGGGCAAAACGCCCATTTTGGCTCGCCCATCAATGGCGCCGACCCCATGCGCATCAGCGGGGGCTCGTCTTCGGGTTCGGCCTCGGCAGTGTCCAACCGCATGTGCGACTTTGCCCTGGGCTCGGACACGGGTGGTTCGGTGCGCGCACCGGCCAATCATTGCGGTTTGGTCGGTATGCGCCCAAGTCATGGCCGCATTAGCTTGGAAGACACCTTGGCCTTGTCGCCCAGTTTGGACACCTGCGGTTGGTTTACCCGCGATGTGCCCACATTTGCCAGGGTGGCCGATGTACTGTTAGGTGAAGATGCCCAAGCCTTGCCCGACAGCGTGCGCTTGCTGGTCCCCAATGATATTTGGGGGTTGACCGCACCTGCAGCGGTCAAGGTATTAAAGCCGGTGCGCGGGCAAATTGAAGAGTGCCTTGGCAAAGCCCGAGCGGTCAACATCGTGCTTGACGACTTTGACGCCATGTTCTGGCACTTTCGCGCCATTCAAGGGCGTGAGGCCTGGGATGTGGATGGGGCTTTCATCCAGCGCTTTGCACCAGTACTAGGCCCGGGTGTAGCCGAGCGGTTTCAGTGGGCGTCTGAACTAAGCGACGCCACCGTGGCTTCGGCCCAGGAATTTCGCCAACGCTGGCGCGCGCACATTGGGCGCATATTGGGCACTGATGGCGTGCTGCTCATGCCCACCATGCCCGATGTGGCGCCGCTGATCTCTGCCTCGGAAGCCGATCTGGATGCTTACCGCAACCGCGCCACGCGCATGCTCTGCGGTGCGGGTTTAGCTGGCTTACCGCAGTTGAGCTTGCCCTTGGCCCAGCGCCAAGGCGCGCCCTTAGGTATCTCATTGGTCGGGCCGGTGGGCAGTGACCGCAGCCTGGTTCGCTTGGCCGAACGCATCCACGCGGCGCTGGGTTAAAGCCGGGTGGGGCTGAGTCAGTCCTCAGGCCGGGTCGGGTGGACGGCTTTATTCAAGGTGAAAACCTCGCAGTCCTCTTGCGGCCCTTGGCGTTCAATCACCAAAAACGAGCTGGCTTTCAAGGCCATTAAGGGGTGGTGCCAAACACCTTTGTGCAAGGTAAAACCTTGTTGACCGCTCACCTCAAAACACGCCAAGGTGTTCAAGTCGGGGCTTGCATCGCCTGTTGCCACCCAAAGCAGGCAGCACGCGCCCAACAAAGGCACAAAGCTTTGGCTGCCCCAGTTGTGACGCTCGAGCATTTGGCAAGGCGTGCGTGGGCTTTGCGCTTGGGCATGGAACACCGCCAAAACTGCTTGGCCGTTGGCGCTATGCAGGTCCAAAGCAGCAAGCAGATCCAAGCGCGAACTGGTGCCTTGGTTGATGGCGCGCTGACCTGCAGCGTCGAGCTGCAACACTTGGCCATAAGGCGCAAAGGCCTGTTCTGTAAGGCTTTGAAGGCGCACGCTGGCCGAGTGGTTAAGTCCTGCGTGCGCGGGTTGGGGCGGTTTTTGCATAGCAGATATCATGGCACAAGCCACCACCCGTTGCAGGCAACAACATGCATGACTTATCGACATTTTCAAAGAACTGCTCTATGAAACTTGACTCACACCCTTTACCTGATTTACGCATCAATGGCCAGCGTCTTTGGCAGGCTTTGATTGACTTGGCCCAGATTGGCGCCACCGCCAAAGGCGGGGTGTGCCGTTTGGCGCTGAGCGACTTAGACCGCCAGGGCCGCGACATGGTCACCCAATGGGGCCGCGAAGCGGGCATGACGGTGACATTGGACCAAATTGGCAATGTGTTCATGCGCCGGCCTGGGCGCAACCCTGATTTGCCCCCCATCATGACCGGCAGCCACATTGACACACAACCTACCGGCGGTAAGTTCGATGGCAATTACGGCGTTTTGGCTGGCTTGGAAGTGGTGCGCTGCCTCAACGACCATGGCATTGAAACCGAAGCGCCCATCGAGGTTGCTTTTTGGACTAACGAAGAAGGTTCGCGTTTTGTGCCGGTGATGATGGGATCGGGAGTATTTGCCGGTGCTTTCTCTTTAGAGCACGCTTACCAAGCCCGCGACCAAGACGGCAAATCCGTGCGCGAAGAACTCGAGCGCATTGGCTACTTGGGCACCGAGGTGCCAGGTCAACACCCGATAGGCGCTTATTTTGAAACCCACATTGAGCAAGGCCCGGTGCTTGAAGATGCAGGGGTAACAATTGGTGTGGTCACCGGGGTGTTGGGCATCCGCTGGTTTGATTGCACGGTCATGGGCATGGAGGCGCACGCCGGGCCAACCCCAATGCCCTTGCGACGCGACGCCCTGCAAGTGGCCACCACCTTGATGCAAGCCGTGGTCGCGGTGGCCCAGCAATACGCGCCAGAGGGGCGCGGCACCGTGGGCATGGTGCAGGTCCACCCCAACAGTCGCAACGTCATCCCTGGGCGGGTTAAGTTCAGCATCGACCTGCGCCACCCTACCGATGCGGGCGTGGACGCCATGGCCGATAAGGTCAAGGCCTTGGCGCAGCGCTTACAAGAGCAAACCGGCCAAAGCATCCAGATTGAATTGGTTTCTAGCTACCCGGCCCAGGCCTTCCACGCTGAATGCGCACAAGCTGTCACCGACGCCGCCCAGCACCTGGGTCACAGCCACATGCAGGTGGTCTCAGGTGCGGGCCATGATGCGGTGTACACCGCCCGCTTGGCCCCCAGCGGGATGATCTTTATCCCTTGCAAAGATGGCATCAGTCACAACGAGATCGAAGATGCCAAGCCAGAGCACATCGCCGCTGGCTGCAATGTTTTGTTGCATGCCATGTTGGCCAAGGCGGGGGTTGTGCGCAACGAATTAAATGTGACCTGAGTCAAAAAAAGCCTTGGATGACTGCAAGGTTTTGATGACCATATTGATACATCGTTAACCAGCTTATTGCAAAGGAATAGTCATGATTCGTACATTGAGTGCTGTGGGCGGCATGCATGTGGCCCCGCACCATTTGGCCGCGCAGGCGGGTCGAGATGTTTTGCGAGAAGGCGGTAATGCCATCGAAGCCATGGTGGCCGCGGCTGCAGCTATTGCCGTTGTGTATCCACATATGAATGCCATTGGTGGTGACGGTTTCTGGCTCATTCACGAGCCAGGTAAACCGCCTGTGGCCATTGATGCTTGCGGCAGTGCTGCTGGCTTGGCCACTCGCGACTTTTACGCCGGCGATTCGGTGATTCCGCCGCGCGGCCCCAAGGCCGCGTTGACCGTGGCTGGAACCGTAGGTGGCTGGGCAAAGGCGCTGGAAGTTGCCGCACCCTGGGGTCAAGCGCTACCTCTTTCACGCCTGCTGTCAGACTCAATTCGCCACGCTGAGAAGGGCGTACCCGTAACGGGCGGGCAGAGCGAATTGACAGCGCAAAAGCTACCGGGTTTGAAAGACGTGCCTGGCTTTGCTGATGCTTTTTTGGTGAACGGCGCGCCGCCCCCGGCAGGATACTTGCTGCGCCAGCCGGCGTTGGCCAAAACATTGAGAACCTTGGTCGAGCACGGGCTTGATGATTTTTACCGAGGTAGCATCGCCGAGCGCATGGCTCTTGAATTGCAAAGTCTGGGAAGCCCTCTGCGCCAGTCTGACTTCGCTGCTTACGCGGCCCAATTGGTGCAGCCTCTTTCGGTGCGCCTGGCCGATGCCACGGTTTACAACCTGCCGCCCCCAACGCAAGGTTTGGCAGCGCTCATGATTTTGGGCTTGTTTGACCGCCTAGGCGTGAAGGAGGGCGAGGGCTTTGCGCACCTGCACGGCTTGGTCGAGGCGACCAAGCGAGCCTTCCGTGTGCGCGAGCGCGTGGTCACCGACCCGCGTCGCTTGCCAGCCGACCCGCAAAGCTTTCTAACTGCTGGGTCGTTAGATGCGATAGCCGCCGAGATCGATCCGACGCGGGCGCTGCCCTGGCCGGATCCTGCCGCTCATGGGGACACCATCTGGATGGGCGCGGTAGATGCGCAAGGTCGAGCTGTTAGCTTTATTCAGAGTGTTTATTGGGAGTTCGGTTCAGGCGTGGTGCTGAGCGACACCGGTGTGACCTGGCAGAACCGGGGCAGCAGTTTTTCACTGGACCCGCGCGCACTCAATGTGCTGGAGCCTGCGCGCAAGCCCTTTCACACGCTCAATCCGTCCTTGGCGCATTTCGACGATGGCCGCGTCATGCCCTACGGCACGATGGGAGGTGAGGGTCAGCCGCAAACGCAGGCCGCAGTGTTCACGCGTTATGCGCGCTTTGGACAGTCGTTGCAACAGGCCATCACCGCGCCGCGCTGGCTGCTGGGCCGCACTTGGGGCGACGTCAGCACCTCCCTCAAACTTGAGAGCCGCTTTGACCCGGCCTTGATTCAAGCCTTAAAGGATGCAGGCCATCAGGTGGAGTTGCTACCGGAAGCCTTTAGCGACACCATGGGTCACGCGGGCGCGCTGGTGCATCATCCGGACGGCTTGATTGAGGGAGCGGCGGACCCGCGCAGCGACGGATTGGTGGCTGGCGTTTGAGCTATCAGAGGCCGCATTTCGCGTGGCGAATAAACCTTCTCAACTTGGGTCGGCACATTTAAACAAAGTGGGGTTTTGAATGGATATCAATTTGCCAGATGTGGTTGCTGAAGTGAGCGCTGTTTTTGATCAATACGAGCAAGCCTTGGTGAATAACAAAGTGGAGGTGCTTGACGCGTTGTTTCACAACAGTCCGCACACCTTGCGCTATGGCGCAACCGAGAACTTGTACGGCTACGAAGCCATTCGGGCCTTTCGGGCCGGTAGGCCTTCTCAAGGGCTGGCGCGCGAGCGCATGAACATCGTCATAACAACTTATGGCCGCGACTTTGCCACGGCCAACACAGAGTTTCAACGGGTGGGCAGTGAGCGTACCGGGCGCCAAAGCCAAACCTGGGTGCGCACCGCAGAGGGCTGGCGCGTGGTTGCCGCGCACGTCAGTTTGCTGGCATAAGTGAAACGTATCTAGCAAGTCATTAACGGTGGACTTGTGATCCTGATAGCTTTGTTTTTAAATCATAAAGGTTGAATGTCAGCTTCCTTAACAATTTTTTGATAGGTACTTATTTCTTCTCTTACGAATTTTGCAAATTCATTGGGTTTCATGGGATTTGGGGTGATTCCTAGTTTTGCGAATTGGTCTTTGACCTCTTGTATCTGTAGAACCGCTGCTATTTGAGTGTTAATTTTTTCAACGATAGCGGGCGGAGTACCAGCAGGGGCCCAAACACCAAACCACAAAGATATATTGAAGTTGCCAAGTCCTTGTTCTGCCAGTGTGGGCGTTTCAGGTAATACATCGGCCCGTTTACTTGTGCTTACACCTAATGCAGAGAGTCTTCCTTCTTTCATTTGGCCAATGACTGTATTGATAGGCGCCATGTAAAAAGCTGTACGGCCAGAGATAGTATCTTGAATAGCCTCAGGTGACCCTTTGTAGGGAATGTGAAGCATTTTAAGGCCAGCATTTTGTGCGAAATATTCTGCAACCAAGTGCGTAGAAGAGCCAACACCTGCTGAGGCAAATGGAATGCTACCAGGCTTGGACTTCGCAGTATCTATCAATGCTTTTAAGTTGCCGTATTCACCACCTTTAGCCGTCACCATCAAATAAGGCGTGACACCTAATATAGATACATCTACTAATTCTTTGAGGGAATCGTAAGGTAATTTTTTATAGATCGCAGTATTCGCTGCATGCGATGCAGATTGCACCAGTAAAGTGTATCCATCTGGCTCTGAACGAATGACTGCTTGCGTACCTATTTGCCCACCTGCACCTGGTCGGTTTTCAACCACGATGGGTTGTTTCCAAATATCTGTGAGATGTTTGGCAACTATTCGACCAGCTATATCAGCTCCAGAGCCAGGAGTAAGAGGAACAATAAATTTAATGGGTTTGTTCGGATAGTCTTGTGCCATTGCGAATTGCAAGCAACACGTTAGGATTAAAAATAAAGTTATCCTGACATTGGAGATCATGGTGAAAACTTTCAGATAAGAAATAAATTTCAAAGAAGATCGTCTACGCGGTCAATAAACCTTCTTAAGTTTTGGTTAAAAGCCTGTGGTTGCTCGATGTTAGAGAGATGCGCTGCATCTTCTAGAACCACCATTTCAGACCCCTCGATCATTCGATGTAAAACAGTCGATTGGTCAACTGTGCAGGCTGGATCTTGGCGTCCTGTCATTACTAAAGAGGGCGACTTAATTTTTAATAGCATGGTGGTTTGCGCCATGTCGCGAATTCCGCTTGCGCAACCTATATATCCTTCAGCCTTGGTGCCTAAAACAAATGCGCGTACCTTTTCAATTTCTTCAGGAGCACGCGCTATAAATTCAGGGGTAAACCATCTTTTGATGGTGCCGTCTACCAATCCTGCAATTCCTTTGGTAGATGCAATTTCTATCCGCTCTGCCCAAATATCTCTTGGCGGCATTTCACTTGCGGTATCGCAAAGCCCTAGAGAAAGTACTTGGTGCGGAAATTTAGCACCCATTTGTTGGGCAATCATACCGCCCATTGAAAGCCCAACAATGTGCGCCTTAGGAATTTTTAATGCTTCAAGTAGGGCAGATAAGTCTTGGGCTAACAGATCAATTGTGTAAGGTCCAGGGGGAATGCCTGATCGACCATGTCCGCGGGTGTCGTAGCGAAGTACGCGGTAGCGATCAGACAATGCAGGTACTGTCCAATCCCACATGTCGTAGTTCGACATCAGGCTATTACTGAGCACAACTACTCGACCATTTTCTGGACCGTCAAAATGGTAAGCAGTTGAAAATCCATTGATTGTGATGAAAGAGGCTGACATATACCAATTCAGAAGTTTTTAATAGTTCTATGCTACCGAGCAAATACGGGTCTGTATATGCGCCCCCCATGAAAACCCTAGGTAAAAATCGAATTGTTCAGGAAATTAATTTTAAAAGTCAATCCCAAAAGACATGTCTTTATATGTTCAGAACTCTCCCATTAGTATGTTGTGCAAACGCTTTTTATTTAAATTCAATGCTATGTCACTCGCGGTCAGGCGCAACAATATGTCGGTCGTAGATTTTGCTCACGGCTCTTTCACATTGCGCTGGGAAATTTGAAGCCATGCGTAGGGCTAAAATCATGGACCTACGGATGACGAGAAAACGCGGCGTGAAGCGACGAGCACGTCTGCTGATAAAACTTAGGAGTCAAGCATGCGCATCACCCACATTGACCACTACAACATCCGCCTCAAACCATCTGACCTGAGGGAGATCCGTGATTTTTATGTCAGCGTATTAGGTCTGACTGAAGGCGCTAGGCCGCACTTCAACTTTCCTGGCTACTGGCTTTATGGCGGAGCAGAAGCGGCCATCCTTCATCTGGCTGCCACGCTGCCAGACCAAGCAGACGGAATTTCGCCGGACAAGCCGACCGGCCAATTCGATCACATCTCGCTCAAAGCTTCGGACGCCATGAGCGCGCGAGCCCGGCTTAATGCTGCTGGTGTTCCGTTTGACGAGCGTCCTGTGCCGGGTTGGCGCATAAATCAGATATTTTTCAAAGATCCGGCAGGATTGAAGGTCGAGCTGACCTTTGACATGGAACGAGAGGATCACTTGCCCAAATGATCTGGCGCTTTCAGCAGTCACTGTAATTTTAAGCTGCCAACAGTGCGGCTATCAGCGAACAGTTGCCAATTTTCGGTTGACCTTTAACAACTTATCCATGCTTTAAGGCCCGCTCTAGTCAACAAGATGACAGGGCCTATGGTATTGAGAGACTCGAGACGAGCATGCGCTTGTGCTGTTGCGGACAAAGCATAACGTTGGTATTTCCCCAATTGAGTAGACACTCTGCATAACGCAACTTAATGCCTTTCGAATTCAAGGGGGCTAGGTGGATTTCCGACTTCTGAACGCGCCATGAACAACCTTTGTTGGAAATAAGTGAGTTTGATTTTGGTAATCAATTTTGGTTGTTATCGCGACCGAGATTGTGACCTCGACCATTCGCTCGCGCATACTATAGGGTGTTACGAGATGGATTTTTCGCATAAAAATCCATCCTTTCGTGATCGTTTTCCTGAATTGTCGTCAATTGCTTTTGCCATTACTATGATTCACTCCATAGGCCGTCATCTATTTAAAAGCACATGAATACAAATCTTTTTTGGACAGCAATATTTGCCTCAGCATTGGCGTTTTTGGGTAGCGGCTCACAAGTTGCCCAAGCTGGTACGGTGACAGTTATCACCTCATTCCCCAAAGAACTGACTCAAATTTACAAGTCTGCCTTTGAAAAAGCTAACCCTGACATCAAGATCGAAATCTTGAATAAAAACACGGTGCAAGGCATTGCTTATGTGCGTGAATTGCCTGCAGGACAACGACCAGACGTGTTCTGGGCCTCCGCGCCAGATGCCTTCGAAGTCATGTCCGGCCTCAAGTTGCTTGAACCTATTGGCGAACTGGCCAACAAATCCGCACCCGCCAAGGTGGGGTCTTACCCCATCAATGCGCCTGACAACATGTACCTTGGACAAGCCCTGGCTGGCTATGGCCTGATGTTGAACACGCGTTACATGTCCGCCAACAAATTGGCGACGCCCAAGCAGTGGGTTGACTTGATCAAGCCCGAGTATTTTGGCCATGTGGCCATGAGTTCACCTTCACGCTCGGGTACCACCCACTTGACGGTTGAAACTATGCTGCAAGGCGAGGGCTGGGAAAAGGGCTGGCGTCAGCTTCTGCAAATTTCTGGCAACTGTGCGACCATCACCGAGCGCAGTTTTGGAGTGCCCGATGGTGTCAACAATGGCCAGTTTGGCATCGGCTTGGTGATTGACTTTTTCGGTTTGGCTGGCAAGTTCTCTGGTTTCCCTGTAGATTTTATCTACCCCGACGTAACGGCTGTTGTGCCCGCCAGCATTGCACTTGTCTCTGGCAGCAAAAATTCGGCCGAGGCGCGCAAGTTCATCAGTTACACAGTTTCGCAGCAAGGTCAAGAGTTGCTCTACAACCCCAAAATTTCTCGCTTGCCCATCTTGCCGCCCGAAGCCATGGGAGGTAAAACACCTGCAGGCTATCCCAATCCTTTTGAAATTGCCAAGCGCGCCAAAGTTCAGTTCAACTCCGATTTGTCTGAAGACCGCTACAACGTCGTCTCAGCCCTGTTTGACCAAACCATCACCTTCCGTTTGAAAGAACTGCAGGCTGCAACCAAGGCCATTCATGCAGCCGAAGCCGCCTTGGCTCGCAAACCCAACGCCAACGCCACAGAGCTTGTTAAGCAAGCACGCGAGGCCGCATTCAGCCCTGTGGTGAATGCGCAGAAAGCCTCTGACAAAGAATTTTTGGCTTTGTTTGCAGCCAACAAAAAAGATTCAGCAGTTAGCAAAAGCGTGACTGGCTTGGAAAACTACTGGAACAACAGTGCACGCCAAAACTATGAGCGTGCAAAAAGCTTGGCAGAGCAAGCTCTAGCTGCCACCAAATAAGCTTCAGGTCCAGATCGTGTATGTGACTGGGCAAGCAGCACTGGAGCCGCAAGGGGCAATGCGGCCTCAAAATGGCTGGGCCGATGTGCGCCCCGGCGTTTGGTTGGCGGGCGGACTGGTGTTGATTTTCTTGTTGCTGTTTTTTGCATTGCCTGTGGCGCGTGTCTTCGTCACCGCTTTTTTAGACATCGACAACAGCCTCACCCTTGGACATTTCAGCGCCTTCTTTTCACAAGATTTGATGCGAGAGTCGTTCATGAACAGCCTGTACGTGGCGGTCATGTCGGCACTTTTTGCTGCATTGATTGCAGTCCCCTTGGCCTACTTCACAGTGCGATTTGATTTTCGGGGCACGCTTCTGATTCAGACCTTGGGTGTGTTGCCACTCATCATGCCGCCCTTTGTGGGTGCTGTGGCACTGCAACTGATTTTTGGGCGCTCTGGCACATTGAACCTGTTGCTCAATGATGCCTTTGGTTTCACGCTGCCCATCATGGAAGGACTCAATGGCGTGATCTTTGTCGAGTCCATTCATTACTTTCCATTTATTCTCATGAACTTGACGGTGGCACTGCGCAACATTGACGGTGCCATGGAAGAGGCAGCCATGAACCTAGGTTGCAAAGGTTGGCGCCTGTTTTGGCGTGTCATTTTTCCGTTGGGCCTGCCAGGTTTTGTAGCCGGTGCTTCTCTGGTTTTTGTCAAAGTGTTTGATGACTTGGGCACGCCGTTGGTCATGGGGCAGACCAACTTGTTGGCGCCCCAAGCCTACTTGCGCATCACACAAGTAGGCTTGGAAGACCCCATGGGCTATGTCATCAGTGTGCTCATGATTGTATTTTCAATTGGCGCCATGGTCATCTCAGCCCGCGTACTGAAAGGGCGCGACTTTTCCACCTTGCAAAAAGGCGGCTCTAGCATTCAACGTCGCCAGCTTTCCCCTCTGGAAAGTGCGTTTGCTTATCTTTGGATTGGCCTGATCTTGCTCATTACCTTATCACCCCACCTAGGTGTGTTGTTGCTGTCTTTTGCAAAAGTCTGGAGCTTCTCGCCATTGCCCGACGCTTACACGCTTGAACATTACGCCACTGTGTTTCAGGATGCCAGTGGCATGATTCAAAACACCTTGATTTATTGCGGTTTGGCCGCAGGCTTGGATGTGCTGCTTGGGGTCACAATTGCCTATTTGATCTTGCGCACCCAGTTGCCGGCGCGCCAATGGCTTGATTGGATCGCCACTGCATCGCTGGCTGTACCTGGCATTGTGCTGGCCATTGGCTTTTTGCGCATGTTCAAAGGGTTCACGGTACCTGGCACCGATGTTTTACTGACCAGCACTTGGGTGGCCATTATGTTGGCCTATGCGGTGCGTCGTCTGCCTTATGCATTGCGCAGTTGCATGGCTGCGCTGCAGCAAGTTCACATCTCGCTTGAAGAGGCTGCTGAAAGTGTGGGGGCAAACAAAATCAGCAGCATTCGAAGGGTGCTGGTACCCCTCATGACGGGCGGCATCTTGGCGGGATTTGTAACGAGTTTCATCACGGCTGCCGTGGAGTTGTCGGCAACCATCATGCTGGTTTCGGCCGATTCGCAAGCACCTATGAGTTATGGCATTTACTTGTACATGCAAAGTGTGGCCGGTCGCGGACCCGGTGCCGCCTTGGGTGTATTGGCTATTTTGGTGGTTGCCGTAGGCACGTATTTATCGCATCGGGTGGTAGAACGAACGAGCAGTCGCCTGAGCCCCAGCAAGGAACATTCATCATGAAAAAAGTCAGCGTTCAATGCCGCAACATCCGCGTGGCTTACGGAACGACCGAAGTTTTAAAAAATGTCAACCTCGACATTGAACCCGGAGAGTTTTTTGCGCTGCTTGGGCCTTCGGGTTCAGGCAAAAGCACTTTGTTGCGACTGATTGCTGGTTTCAACAAACACCAACATGGCGAGTTGTTGGTCGATGGCCGCGACATTGGCAAGCAAGAACCATGGGACCGCAACATTGGCATGGTGTTTCAAAGCTACGCTTTGTGGCCGCACCTGTCGGTGTGGGACAACGTGGCTTTTGGTTTGATAGAACGCAAAGTAGACAAAGCGACGGTACAAACAAAAGTAGCGGCCACCCTCGATTTGGTAGGCTTGTCGGCCTTTGGTCAGCGCAAGCCCAATCAACTCTCTGGCGGTCAGCAGCAACGCGTGGCTTTGGCTCGCACCATTGTGATTGAGCCTCAAGTTTTGCTGTTAGACGAGCCATTGTCCAATCTCGACAAAACTTTGCGTGTGCAAATGCGCCAAGAACTTTTGGCTTTGCAGCGTCGCTTGGGCATCACCACCATCTTTGTCACGCACGATCAAGAAGAAGCCATGACCACCGCCGATCGAATGGCCGTGCTAGACCAAGGTGTGGTGCAGCAAGTTGGCACACCCGTCGAGCTCTACGATGAGCCTATCAATGCATTTGTGGCCAATTTTGTGGGCACCATGAACATGCTGGATGCCAAAGTGCGCAGCCTACACGCACACAACTTGGTGCTTGATGTCACGGGTGTTGGCGAGATAACGATTCCTGTCTCGCCCGCAGCTTCACAGTTGTATGTAAAAGATCAACACGTTCAACTTAGCTTTAGGCCGCACTCCGTCACAGTAGAAACAAAGACAACGCCTCGTGATGAGCGCAGCATTGGTATGCAATGCACCGTGGAAGCCAGCGAATTCATGGGCGAATTAACCCGTTACAGTGTGCGAGTGGGCACGCAGTCTTTGTCTGTTGATCAAGCGCACTATGCAGGCTTGCCCAAATTGCTTGTGGGCACACTTTTGAATTTAAGGCTAGCACCTTCACAAATCAGACTGTTTGCTGTCTGATTTTGTTGCTTGCCTTCGCATTACAAAAAATGAAACGTTTGAATTTACAAGCTGTCATGATTGCAAGAGTAATTTCTACTCATACGGAAATTGATTTAATCTTCAATTGATCCGATTCGGAGTGCTTTGTTATGAGCATTAATGACGGGTGTTAGTTCATAATTGGCTGAGTAAGTTTGCAGCATCTTTGACCGTCATGGCCAATCCAACACCCTTTAGGCGTGCCAGGTTGTTCATTTCTGTGACGATGCCGTGCTCATACCCATCCTGTGCATCCCCAATTCTGGCAGACATGTGTGAGTAGGAAGCACAAGGCACTCCATGAGCTTCCAAAATACTAAGTGCTACTTTGCCCGCGTCTTCTTTTCCACCACCCGCATCGTTAAAGAAAACACAACTCGGTTTTCGCTTAAGCGCAATTACAAATTCTGCAGAAGATCGACCCCCATGCGAGCCTGAGATCACGACTGCTTTAGTGTGAGAGTTGCTAATGTGAGCGATTGAGTTAAGTAAGAACATTTGTGACCTGACCCCAAATAGGTGACCCCAAATAATGAGGCTCCATCTTTGATCCAAAAATGCGCTGTGTCAAATGACAGTCTGGCATTCCTTCAATTTGGTAGCCACTCTTTATAACGCAGTTTGACGTCTATAGAGCTAATTTAGGCTGAGTCGTTCATGATGCTTGAGATGCTGTGGGCGGGTAGGGGGTGTCCAGATTCTGGACGCTACGGCGTGTGTTGAATCAACTTAATACCGCTTGGAGTGGCAGATCAGATCAGGGAAAGGGTATGCGACCTTACAAATCTGTGTCTGTTGTGGTTAACTTGACTATACCTAAAAAGCATATAGATCGCAGACTTGATGAAACTACAGCCGCCTCAAGGAAGAGTTATACGAATATATACATGCCTAGGAAGATTGATCAAAAAATCTCTACGTAATTTTACATTTAACGTAAACTTACTTCGCAGTTTCATTTATTTTAGTGTGACCAACTGATTCTTAACGAAAGAACTTCATGGCACGAAAGCTTCCGTCCAAGGAAAAAATGACTATCTGCTTTGCGCATCCAGCTTATCGGATGCAGGAGCGCTTTGTGCTGCGCAAGACAGGCATCCAATGCTTTGAGGTTCGCACGCTGGACGAATTAAAAGCACGCATCGGCGAGGCAGACGTGCTGTCCGTTTCCGGCTTTTGGCGAAACGAATTGATAGCATCCGCTTCGCGCCTTACCATGATCCAGTCCATCAGCGCTGGTACAGACCAGTACTCGCGCGAGCTTCTCGCCAGAGCCGGGATTCGAGTTGCGAGCGCGCAAGGGGTGAACGAACGTGCCGTAGCCGAGCACGCAATCTCACTCATCCTAGCGATGGCGCGAAAGCTGCCGAATGCTCGTGACAACCAGATGGCCAGACACTGGCGTGGTCTGATTTCTGAAATTTCCAAGCGGGAAGAGGAGCTTGGAGGCAAGACGCTAGTGATTGTAGGCATGGGTCGAATAGGCTCTCGCCTAGCCACTCTGGCAAAGGCCTTTGACATGCACGTAATCGGAATTAAGCGCGACACATCCAAGGGGTGCGGTGCCGCAGATCGTGTGCTCGCAACGTCGGACCTCCTATCGGCGTTGCCGCAAGCGGATTTCGTAGCGCTTACCTGCAACTTGAATCCGACCACTGAAAACTTGATTAACGCACAGGCGCTTGCAATGATGAAGCCAACTGCATATCTGATTAACGTCGCCCGTGGCAAGGTGGTGCATGAGCCTTCGGTGATCGAGGCACTGAGTGCTGGCACTATTGCGGGCGCAGCACTGGACTGTGCCTGGGATGAGCCGTTGCCCGAAACGTCGCCGCTTTGGACTGCACCCAATGTCTTCATCACGCCACACTCGGCGGGTGAAACTCAGAAGTACGAAGACAACGTGATTGATTTGCTGATAGAAAATTTGGCACGACTGTCTCGCGGAGAGACGCTGCTAAAAAACGAGTTTGTATGAGGCCTTGAGTTCACTTGTATTGTTACTGGCGCTGCGCGCCTAGGAGAACATTATGAAATTTCGTTTCCTTTTTTCCTGTGTCGGCACGATGGCACTGTCTTTCCTCACCTTGACTTGCGCTTTTGCGCAGGAGTACCCTAGCAAGCCTATCCAGTTCGTCGTGATGTACCCACCGGGGGGCGCTTCAGATGTAGTGGCTCGGGTCCTTGGGCAAAAGCTCGGGGATGCTTGGAAACAGTCCGTATTGACAGAAAACCGCCCTGGTGCAAATGGCATCATCGCCATGCAGCATGTGGCAAAGTCACCTGCAGACGGACACACCCTCCTGATGGGCAATGTGGGTCCCAACGCCATCAACGCAAGCATCTACAAGATGCCACTGGACCCAGTGAAGGAGTTTGCGCCAGTCGTACTTACCAATCTGGTGCCGTTGATGCTTGTAGTCAATGCCAGTGCTGGCTTGAGCTCGGTGGAGGAGCTGATCGCGAAAGCCAAGGCCAACCCTTCCAAGCTCTCCTATGGCACGGGCGGTACTGGTACCGCTGGCCATTTTGCGATGGAGTTGTTTATGATGAACGCCGGAATTAAGATGGAGCGCATCAGCTACAAGGGCGACGGCCTTGCGCTGAACGACATGATCGGTGGACACATCCAGGCGATGTTCACCACGGGTGCCTCCTCGCTCCAGCACGTGCATGCAGGCCGCCTTAAGGTGCTCGCTGTGGGAACCAAAACCAGACTGCTAAACCTTCCAAATGTACCAACTGTGGACGAACTCGGCCAGCCAGGATTCGAAGCGGTGTCTTGGGGAGGCGTTCTTGTCCCGGCCAACACACCAAAATCAGTCATCGCGAAGTTGAATGCAGAAATCAATCGAATTTTGAAGACGCCTGAAGTCCGAGAGCAATTGGCCAAAACCGGCTCGGAGGTGGCTGGCGGAACTGCGGAGGAGTTTGGAAAATACATAGCCTTCGAAACTGAAAAATGGTCGAAGGTCGCTCAGATTGCCAACATCAAGGGTGAATAGACTGACTTCCAAGAAATACCCCACGGAATTCCAAGCCTAGAGACGCGCATGTCGATTTTGATGTTCCACGGTGTAAAAGATGGCGGCACTGATGTTCATCCATTTTCCCGTGGCCGTGTGGTTTGGCGAGACGGTGTGAACGAGATGTTGCAGGGCACGGGCAGTTCCTTGAATGTGATAAAGCTGTGCTGGCCAAAATTCGCAGGCGAGGACATCGTTCACCTTTATGGAGGTCCTGAGCCATGATGGAATTTCTTTTTCTTAAATTTACTATCATACAAACTGGAGAATACAAATGACTATTATTACTCGCATCGATTCAAACGAACGACTCAGTCGGGTCGTCATTCATGGAGACACAATCTATATCGCAGGCATTACGGCCAGTGTCAAAGGAGACATCGTTGTGCAAACGCGCGATGTGCTACAAAAGATAGACGGGTACCTAGCGACAGCAGGCTCTAACAAACGACATTTGCTCAGCGTCCAGATCTGGCTTAAAGATATCACTGCGGACTTTGCGGGCATGAATAGTGTCTGGGCTGAGTGGGCGCCTAAAGATGCCCTTCCAACACGTGCAACAGGAGAAGTGCATCTTGCCTCGCCCGATCTACTGGTTGAGATCATTGTGACGGCCGCCAAGATGTAAGTGCGACCAGACTATTTCATCAGTGATCTAGCAGTGTTCAAGATTCTTGATGCAAGTTTCATCCTAAAGTCTTTATGCACGCCTTGCTGAAAGTGGGTAAGAAGGGTCGTTGTACCCTGGGGTAGAAGGGTGTCCGGGCGAGACAAGTTGGTTCACAAAGTCTTCGTCCTCTTGCGTGATGGTGACATCCAACGCGCCCCAATAGTCTTGCCACTGCGCCAATGTGCGAGGCCCACCGATGACCGAGGTAACAGCCCGGTGCGCCAAAACCCAAGCCAAAGCAAAGTGTGAGAGTTGTATGCCTTTTTCTTCGCAGCGCGTGCTGAGCTTTTGAGCGATTTCTAAAGACTCTTTTCGGTACTCGGTTTCAAGGATGCGTTTGTCGCCACGCGCTAAACGGCTGTCGGGACTTGGCGCCGCACCGGGCGCATATTTGCCCGTGAGTATGCCTCTGGCAATGGGGCTGTAGGGCGCAACGCCTATGCCGTAATAGGCACAAGCTTCCAATACTTCAACTTCTGGCATACGGTTGAGCAAATTGTAATAAGGCTGGCACACCACAGGGGCTGGCATGTTCATTTGCTGGCACAAGCGCATGACCTCTGCAATGCGCCACCCTCTGAAGTTAGACAAACCCCAGTAACGAATTTTGCCATCGCGCAACAAGGCTTCAATGGCACGCAAGGGTTCTTCAAGGTGCAAGCCGTTGAAGTCACGGTGCAAGTAATAGATGTCCAAGTGGTCAGTTTGCAAGCGACTCAAACTGTCCTCGCACGCACGCAACATCCAAGCGCGAGAAAAGAGACGCTCATTGACATTGTCTGACATGCTATTGCCGACTTTGCTGGCCAAGACCCATTGATTTCGCGTTGCTTTGATCAACTCGCCAGTCATCACTTCTGATTTTCCAAAAGTGTAAACATCGGCGGTATCGATGAAATTACAGCCATTTTCTTGGGCATGGTCAACGATGCTGCGCGCCTCGGCCATATTCGTTTGGTCTGCAAACATCATGGTACCCAGGCAGATGCGTGAGACTTTCAAGGGGCTATGACCTAAGTTTTTGTAAATCATCTGGAGTACCTTTTAATGTGATGCTTTAAAGAGCCTCTGGGGGCTGAGCTTACTCTGGGTGAGGCCATGAGATGTTGTGTGTGAGGGCAATTCTTGATGCCTGACCAAAGCAGCGCAGCACTCGCCCATGGCGGCTGATGTTTGAATGCCATAACCGCCTTGCGCTGCGATCCAGAAAAAATTTTCCACTTGCGGGTCAAAGCCTGCCACCAAATCGCCATCGGTCACAAATGAACGCAAGCCGGCCCACGTTCGAATAGGCCTGCGAATTTCAAGCGTCGTCATGGTTTGAATGCGGTCAATCGCCATGGCGATGTCTAATTCCTCCGGTTGCACATCGTGAGGCGCGACAGGGTCTGCGTTGGCTGGAGATCCTAGCAGTTTGCCTGCATCGGGTTTGATGTACCAACTTTCGTCAATGCCGGCTACCATTGGCCAAGCGCCACAATTCAAGCCTGTTGGCGGCTCAAAAATCAAAGCGGATCTGCGTTTGGGGACAAGTCCAATAGGCCTAACGCCGGACAACTCAGCTACTGCATCAGCCCAAGCGCCTGCAGCATTGATCAGCACGCGAGCTTCGTATCGCTGACCACCTGCATGCACGTGCCAGACTTTGCCGCTGAGCTGAATTTGAATGACTTGGGCATCGCAAATCAGTTGAGCTCCATTTTTTTTTGCGCCGCGCAAATAGCCTTGATGAATGCTGTGAACATCCATGTCAGACGCGTCTGGTTCGTAGATACCACCCAGAACTTTCTCTGACCTAAGGACAGGTAAAAATTCGCAGGCCTCTTGCGTATTGAGCAAGCGTCCTTTCTGTGTCACTTGACGCAAGACTTCCCAATGGGAGCTAAGCATTTCATCTTGCCCATGCTCAGCTACCATCATTGCGCCTCTGGGGGTTAAAAGTGGATGATCTGAAAAGCCAGCAGGAGGCGACTGCAAAAAAGCGCGACTCGCCATGGTCAATGCCCGAACTTGTGATGTGCCATAACTCTCCATGAATAAAGCGGCCGAACGCCCCGTTGAGTGGTAGCCCGGTTGAGACTCTTGCTCTAGCAATAAAACTTGAGCGTTTCGAGAAAGCCAATAGGCAGTGGAGGCTGCGGCAATGCCACCACCAATGATGAGAAATTCTGTGGTTCGCTTCATTGTTGTTGGCTCACATCAAGGATGCGGTCCCCAAGGTGCAGCCAACTCAGGCTCAACGCCATCTGGCAAAGGGTAATCGTCAACATTCAAAGACATGCAGACTAGGGTGTAGTAACTCATGGTTGCCATCAGGTCAACAACACCGCGTTCACCAAAATGTTTTACAACATGTGCAAAAGCTGAATCACTGACTTTTCGAGTTTGTATTAATTCTTTGCAAAATTCAAAAATTGCAATGACATCATCTGGCAAGCTTTTGGGTATTGGCGTTTGATTCAAGATGGCTTGAACCAAGGCAACTGGTAGCCCTGCATCTTCAGCAATGTGGCGGTGCGCCCACCATACAAATTCAGCCGTCCAATCACGCGCTACCATCAAAATGGCCAACTCATTCAGTGCAAAAGGCAGGGAAGAGTTGAACCGCGTGTGAGCACCAAACGCCTGGGCCAAATGGCCAACTTCTGGACTTCTAAGCAAAACGTTGTAGGGGCCCTGCATATTGCCACGCTGCCCCCCCAAAACAGCACGTGTCATTTGTTGCTGTTCAGCCGACATGTTTTCCCATGCGAGGGGTTTAAATCGATTGCCTCTTAATACAAACGCAGGGGGGTCGTAAGTGACAGTTGGCTGGTTGAGAGGCGAATTAGGCATGACTACATTAAACGGGCTTATCTCCTTGCAACGTAATACGGTGCAAGACTCGGCGAAAACCGTGATAGTCGTTGATAGGATTATGCTGTGCGCATCGGTTGTCCCAAAACGCCAGGGCATCTGGTTGCCAAGCCCAACGGCATGTGAATTCAGGTTTGACTTGATGCTGAAACAAAAAAGACAGCAATGAAGCGCTTTCCTTGTCTGTTAAGCCTTCAATTCCAGTGGTGTGGGCTGTATTGATGAACAAAGCCTTGCGAGCTGTTTCTGGATGCGTTCGAACCACAGGATGGGAACTGCTGAAACTTTTAGGTAAAGACTGATTTCCATCAGACTTGATTCGATCTTCCCTTGTTTTAGAAACATCGGCTTTGGCAGAAGAATTAACGCCCTGCAAACCTTCCAACAAACGTTGCATGGTGTCGGACAAAGACTCGTAAGCAGCATATTGGCAAGCAAACAAAGTGTCGCCGCCAAAAGGGGGAATTTCTTTTGAAAGCAACATCGATCCCATAGGTGGCTTTTTCAAATAAGTGGTATCTGAATGCCACACACCTCCAAAGTTGACTTTTTCATGCTCCAACTTTTTAACTTCAATGATTTGCGGAAAATCGTCAAATCCTTTGACGAAAGGATACTGAATAGGCTCACCCATCGCCGTAGCAAAGTTCATGAATTGTTGTGAAGTGAGTGATTGATTTCGCAAAAAGATAACACTATTTTTTAAAAATACTTCTCGAATTTCTTTCGTTAAATCTGAGGACAGAGATTGCGTTAAATCTAGCCCCATAATTTCAGCGCCTAATGCGCCTGCAATTCTTTTTATTTTCATATCATATTGCCTTGAACTCAATTAATCAGCTGTTGCACCGGAACTTTTAACAACTGCTGCCCAAGTTTTGATATCAGCGTTGAGGATGGCTTGAAATTCTTGCGGTGTAGTCTCAAACGGCTCTGCACCAACCGCAGCAAATCTATCCAGAACCTCCTTGTCCTCCATCACCTTTTTAATGTCTGCATTGATCTGCCTGGCTACGCTGGCAGGAGTTCCCTTGGAGGCAAACAAGCCAAACCATGGGTTGATCACAAAGCCAGGGAAGCCAGATTCAGCAATGGTCGGAATGTCTTTGAATGCTGCTGAACGCTTGGAGCCCGTGACACTTAAGCCCTTGACCGTACCTGCTCGTATATGCTGCGCTACCGAGGGCAAGCTGGTGAACACCACTTGAATTTGTCCTGAAATTAAATCTGTCAAGGCTGGAGCCGCCCCCTTGTAGGGGACGTGCTGCATTTTGGCGCCACTGGCTGTGTTGAACATTTCCCCTAATAAATGGTTAACTGATCCGTTGCCTGCTGAACCAAATGCTACAGGTTTTTGTCCTGCATAGGCAGCCAAACCTTTCATATTGGAGACAGGTACAGAAGCAGTCACAGCCGCTACAAAGGGGACATTGGCCAAAGTGGCTACAGCCACAAAATCAGCTTCTGGATCAAACGGTAACTTGCTGTAGATGCTTGGATTGATAGCATGAGAGCCAACATAGGACATCAATAAAGTATGGCCATCACCAGGTGCCTTAGCGACCGCGTCCATACCAATATTGCCACCTGCACCAGGGCGGTTTTCAATCACAACGGGTTGGCCCCATTTTTCAGAAAGCTTTTGACCGACGATGCGCGCCAACGCATCAGAAGCGCCACCTGGAGTCTGTGGCACGATGATGCGAACGGGTTTACTGGGAAAATTGGGAGCGACTGATTGAGCGAATGCTGCTCCCAATAAATTAGCAATGACAAAAAGACCAAAAATCCATTTTGTGACAGCTACCCGATGTGCAGATTGAAACTGATTCATGAAAACCCCTGATTTTATGCTTTGACTGTTGTTGCAAATTATGGCACTTTGTGGTGTCAGAGTGGTATTACCCAATTCAGTAGACACACTGCATAACGCAATTTAAATTCTTTGAAACTCATAGAGGATGAGTTGCTTTCGATAACGGCCCGCTGTGGACGGGTAAGGAGTGCCCAGATTCTGGACATTTAGGTTATCCGTGCAAGGCCATATTTAAGTGTCAACAAGTACTTGACAGTGTCAATTGAGTGTTCACAATTGATCGCAATGATCATCTCGTTTAAACACAAAGGCCTAGAACTCTTCTTTACAAAAGGCAGCCTTAAAAGTATTCCTGCTTAATATGCAGGACGTATAGAGCGTCTGTTGGATCGATTGGATGCGTCCAAAGAGCCAGATGACATGAACTTGCCTGACTACAAATTTCACCAGCTCAAGGGCCGAAGGAAATATGAGTTTGCAGTATCCGTAACTGGGAATTGGCGAATCACATTTGAATTTGAAGGCGATGACGCCACTAACGTTAACTTGGAGGACTATCACTGATGAGGTCTTTACGAAATCCCGACCGTATGCCCACACACCATGGCGCGGTTCTGCGAGAAGATGTTTTGCCAGAACTTGGCTGGACTCAAACTGAATTGGCAGCGTGCTTGATGGTCAGTCGTTAAACTGTGTCTGATTTGTTGCACGAAAGAAAGTCTGTCACAGCAGAGATGGCTATTCGCATTGCGCGTGCTGTGTTAGGTACGCCAGACAGCTGGCTTCGCATGCAAGAGGCCTTGGATCTTTGGGCTGCCGAGATGAAGTTCAAGAAGAACCCCAAAATTGCACCGATTGCGATGGCGGCTTGATCTCATAGTCCAAAGAAAACCCCCTGAAGCATTGCTGCAAAAGGGGTTCTTTGTATTGGCTACTCGACCTGGGCTCGAACCAGGGACCTACGGATCAACAGAAATCCAGGCTCTTCAAAACCCCATATAAATCAACGACTTACATACAAAAATATTAAACGTGTAATATTTCAGGTAATTGGCCAAAAATTGTAAATTACAATTTTTCCAGCACTTTCGTAGATTTTGCACTCGGCGCTGTCACTTGACTGGCAAAAAGTTAGACGCTACGTGTGGGGCTAGAACTTGTTTAGGGCAAAAGTTTGGATCAGATAGGGCAGTCGAACCAGTGAATGCCATCATTAAAAAGATTTTCGATGAGCCTCTGGCATTCACTGTCCGGCTATTGCACTGGTGATGAAGCTAGCAGAGTTACTAAATCGTAAAGCTTTAAATGGTATCTCCAGTTTGTATTCTTCCCGCTTGACACAAAGTCAAAAGGGCAGAAGCGTCATTCCCAGTCGTTTTGTTTGTCGGGCCTCATAGGATAGAAACTTGTCCGTGATGTTGCTACCCCGAACACCACCTCGCACTGAGCCAGCTTCAATGTCACCAAAATACTCTTTCCAAAGTGGTGGCAATCTCTGACCCTGGGGCAGGCTTAGCCAAAGCCGTAACAAGTGCCGCTTAAGTTTTGGATCCTCGTGGTCTTCAAAGTTGGTGCGGGAATGAATTACCACATAGTTGTTGAGCAGTTGTAAATCACCACGGTCAAGTTGCATCGAATAACAAAACCGTGGATCGGGTAATAAAACATCAAGCAAATCCAACAACTCGTTCTGCTCATTTGTCAACCGTGGCACCTCGGGGAAATCGCGTTGGGCAGCCGTAACATTTTTGCGATTCGCACGCAAACAGAAGAATTCAGGATCGTCTCCCAAAATGGGGCATTTGTAAAAAGGTGGTTGCTTGATATCGTTGGCACCCTGGTAGCTGTAATAGAAGGGCTGCTGCATTACAGGAATCAAATCTGGGCGCACGCGCTTGATCTCGTTGACCACCGCGATGGAACTTGTCACCATGCTGGTACCACCCGTTTTGGCTGTTTGCAGGCAGAGCAAGGCCACAACATCACATGAATCGACATGAAAATCTAGGCCGGCATTGGTGTTGTACCCTCGTCCATTTTTGACCTTATAGCTGCCTCCCTCATCCCGTACATCGTTCATCACCTGACTGGCTTGGTTCTGCGTTCTGGCAACACCCACGTTCAGACCAATACCCCAATGGGCTAGGCGAGCATCTTCTACAGACCAACGCTGAACTGGAAACCCCTTGATCAAGCACATGCCAAAATCTTTTTGCGTGACATCAAATGCCAGATCAATTGCACCCTTCGCCGCCCCAGAAAGGGGGAAGTCTTCAGAAGTCATTTGTAGCCAGGGTTTACCCGAGTTCTTTGCGTGGGCCAAAGCCTTTTCGAACCCTTCAATCGCCCTAGCACTCAGCCAATGAACCCAAGAAGAATCCTGACTCAACTCCTGCGCCAACCAGGGTCTTGGCTTGGGGTGAGCTTGTGTAACGGTTTTATACATGTAGAGGTCTCCTGGGGTCAAAAATCTGTCGAAAGTTTCAGCAAGAAGCATCTTAAAAACTTTCTTCATCAGTAAAAGACACATTTCGTTGAATGCTAATTAAAATATTCTGATGAAGTTTTCTTTCTTTGAAACACTGGAATCTGTCCTAAGAACAGGCAGCTTGAGTCGTGCAGCAGACGAAATGAACCTCACACCGAGTGCTGTCAGCATGCAAATGAAGCAGGTGGAAGTTTTTTTCGGACAGCCTCTTTTCGATCGCTCGGGTTTGCAGGTCAAGCCCATGCCATTTGCACACGAAGTGGCCAGTGTCATGCATCTGCCCATGCAACAAATTGAGCAACTTCGCCGACGTAATTCGATTCAAATTGAAGGCGCGATTCGCTTGGGCGTCATTGAAAGCTTGCAGTCCAGTTTGCTGCCTGGTGTGATTCAATACCTTTTGAATAAACACCCTGCTCTGCGATTGAAACCTGCAAGAGGGCGTGCAGTAGAACTCATCGCAGCGGTCAAAGCCAATGAGCTGGACGCTGCCATTGTGGTTCAACCCGTCAAAGGTGGATCACAGCGCCTGCGTTGGCAGCAACTTTTCAAAAACGAATTGGTGGTCATTGCGCCGCCAACTACCAAGGCCGCAAAGATACACCAATTGTTCTGTGATTACCCATGGATCCGCTTTGATGCAAGCACGAGCACAGGCAAATTGGCTGCACAGTGGATCGGTCAAAATATGCCACAAGCTCAAAGAAGCATGGATTTACCCTCCGTCCATGCAGTGTTGTCCATGGTCAATGCCGGGCTAGGAGTATCGATGGTACCGTCGATTGACCCCCGCATGATGATCGCCTATCCCGTGAGGGTTTATTCTATTGGCAGGGGAGCGCCAGTGCTGAATGTTGTCTTGCTCACAAGAAAAAATGAGCCAAACACCCGCACGACGGACGCCTTATTTGAATCCATCCAAGCTGTTGTTTTAAATACACCAATAACTACTCATTGAACACTGTTGTAAGGATTTCATGCACTACGATTTGACAGATTTACGTCTTTTTTTTCATGTTGGAGAGCAATTGAATCTGACTCGGGCGGCCGAAAAATGCTTTTTGTCTGTTCCTTCCGCCAGCTTGAGGATTAAGCAACTTGAAGATAATTTTCAAACACCTTTGATGCTGCGGCAAGCCAAGGGTTTGCAGTTGACGCAGGCCGGTGAAGCTATGGCCAATCACGCCAGACTTGTATTGCAACAATTGGAAGTCATGCATGCCGATCTAAGACCTTATGCCTTGGGAGTCAAGGGGCGCATCAGACTTCAAGCCAACAGCACTGCCACCAACACTTTTTTGGCAAAGGCTTTGTCTGCTTTCCTCAATGACAATCCTGACATTGACATAGATTTGGAAGAATTGCCTTCACGTGACATCATTTACTCGGTCGCCAAGGGTGCAGCCGACTTAGGTATCGTGGCAGGTTCTGTCGACGCAAATAAAATTGACGTCATCCCGCTTTATGCCGATGAGTTGGTGGTCATTTGTCATTCGAGCGCAGCCATTGCCGATAAATTTTCGGTGAAATTATCAGAGATCCTAGATGATTACCGTTTTGTTGGCCTCAACCAATTCAACTCCATCCAGTCATTTCTGGACCGTAAAGCCCACGACATTGGAAAGCGGGTGAATTTGAGAATCCAAGTCGGAAATTACGAGAATGTCTGTCAAATGGCTGCTGTTGGCGTGGGTATTGCCATAGTTCCTCGGGCAATTGCCCTTGGCCATGTTAAATCAAGCGGCTTGCGCATCATTGCACTTGAAGATCATTGGGCAAGACGACAAATCAGTCTGGTTAAACAGCAACAAAGGTTGTTACCCAAATTCAGTGAGGATTTGATTCACCATTTAAGGTTGGCCGCAAGCCAAGCCCCATCCTCTGGGATCAAACCGGCGTTAGCCACCCGTGATGATCGGGCGTCAAACCCCTGACGGTTTCAAAATAAATTTTTTGCATGCTACGAGTCTGCACTCCGATCGTGCCATCACCCACCGGCAAACGGTCGATCTGAACGATTGGAATGATTTCCTGACCCGTCCCACATAAAAATGCTTCGTCCGCAAAGTACAACTCGCTACGGTCTATTTCGCGTTCTACAACAGAGCGTCCTGTGGCTTCTTGGTATAAGGTGATGACGGTATCTCTTGTAATGCTTTCCAAAATATTACTGCCGATGTGGGGGGTGATGAGCTTTCCATCGCGGACCATGAAAAAACAAGCAATCGGTGCTTCAGACACTTTTCCAGAAGGC
>SHXD01000097.1 GCA_009693505.1 Limnohabitans sp. | reverse complement strand
GCAGAAAAAACCCGCACCTCTTTCACAGGCGATTGGTTTCACAGTGGTGACTTGGCCACCATCGACGAAGAAGGCTACATCAGTGTGGTGGACCGCAAGAAGGACATGATCAAAACGGGTGGCGAAAACGTGGCCAGTCGCGAAGTCGAGGAGATGATTTACCGTTTAAGCGCCGTCAGTGAAGTGGCGGTGATCGGACTGCCTGACCCCAAGTGGGTCGAAGCTGTGACGGCTGTGATTGTGCTGAAGACGGGGCAGTCCCTGACCGAGGCTGAAGTGATGGCGCATTGCAACCAAAACATGGCCAGTTTCAAGTCGCCCAAACGGGTGGTTTTTGCCCAAGCACTGCCAAAAAACCCCAGTGGCAAATTGCTCAAACGAGAACTCAGAACCCAATACGCCTGAACCTCTTAGCAAGGCTGAGCGCATTGCGTGAAGCGATTTGCTTGGGCCGTAAGTCAAGCTCTTAATTTGTCCTATCAAATGTCCTATTGACAGATCATTAGGACTGATGGAACACTGCTACCATGAATCAAAATTTGCCATTGCCCAAGTACCATCAGATTTATCTGGTCTTGTGCGAAAAATTGCAGGAAGGCAAGTTTGATTCAGGATTGCCTGGTGAGTTGGCGCTCATGCAGCAGTATTCTGTGGCGCGTGTCACGGTGCGGCGAGCCTTGTCTCAAATGGCCGAAGAGGGCCTCATCAAACGAGAGCCAGGCAGGGGGACTCGGCCTTTGCATCAAAAAGGTTTCGAAAAGCCAGGCAAGTTGAGTCAAGTTTCAAACCCTGAAGGGCAGCAAGCCAGATTGACGGGCTTGTTAGAAAACTTGGTCACTATGGGTCTTCGAACTTCCGTCAAGGTTATTTCTGTGCAGCACCTCAAGGCGCCCAAAGATGTTGGCGATAAGTTGCAGTTGACTGCGGGTGCCATGGTGCAAAAAGCCGAGCGTGTTCGCAGTACGCGTGAAGGCCCCGTTTCACACATCACCACTTGGGTGCCAGAAGCCATTGCGCATGGTTTTGGCCGTCGGGAGTTGGCGCAAAAGCCTATTTTGGTTTTGTTGGAAGAGGCGGGTGTCAAGGTGGGTCGCGCAGAACAATCCATTTCTGCGCGCCTGGCCGATGCCGACACGGCGCGTCATTTGGAAGTGCCGGTGGGTTCTGCCTTGTTGGCGGTGCGCCGATTGATTTACGATGATCAGGAAAAACCTGTTCAGTGGTTGCAGGGCCTTTATCGCCCTGATCGTTACGAGTACCAAATGCAGTTGTCCCGTGTTGGCAGTATTGACGCCCAAATCTGGGTGGACAAGGAACTGTCGGCTAATTTTCATTGATCTTCACCTAGAACTACCAAAGGAGCTTCCCATGACCACACGTCGTCACTTTATGAGCCAGACCGCAGCCGCGGCTTCTGCCATGTCTTTCCCCTTGATTGCTGGCGCGCAAGCGAAGTCAGTGAAAGTGGGTGTGTTGCACCCTGTTACAGGTGCGCTTGCGTATTCGGGTCAGCAGTGCCGCATGGGCGCTTTGATGGCCATTGAAGACATCAACAATGCTGGCGGCATCAAGTCATTGGGCGGCGCCAAAATTGAAGCCATGTTGGGCGATGCTCAATCCAGCCCACAAGCCGGTACGGCCGAAATTGAGAAGATGAACGAAGCCGGTGTGTGCGCGGTGGTGGGTGCGTTTGCTTCTGCCATTTGTTTGGCCACCACGCAAGCGGCAGCCAAATACAACTTGCCTCACGTGGTGGATGTGGGAGTGGCCGATCAAATTGTGGAACGCGGTTTGAAAAACACCTTCCGCTTTGGCCCTGGATACAAAAAATGCGCCGAAGTGGCGGTGGCCAATTTGCATGTGCTCAATACAGCTGCAGGCAAGCCCGCTCGCACTGTGATGATCATTCACGAAGAGTCTTTGTTTGGTTCAGGCACTGCCAACTTGTTGTCTAAAGAGTTGCCAGGTTATGGCTATGACGTGAAAGAAGTTATTAAGCATGCCAACCCAACGCGCGACTTCAACAACATTGCACTGCGCATCAAGCAGGTCAACCCTGACTTCGTGATTCCTGCCAACTACTACAACGAATATGCGTTGTTGGTTCGCACCATGCAGCAGCAAAAAATTTCGCCGAAAGCCATCTACTCTGTGCTCGGCGGCGCAGCGTCTAGCTACAAGTTTGTCAAAGAGTTTCCAGAGGCGGCCAATGGCATCATCGATTGCAACCACTGGTTCAACCCCCGCGACAAGCGTTCTTTGGAACTCAAAAAACGTGTGGAAGCGCAAGGTCAGTTCTTCAGCTATGAAGTGTTCATGACCTACACCGCCATGTCCTTGTTGGCCGATGCCATTGAGCGCGCCAAGTCGACCGACCGTGCCGCCATCATTGATGCTTTGAACAAGAGCACATTCTCAAATCACATCATGCCCTATGGCGCCACACAGTTTGTGAATGGTCAAAACATGGGCGCACAGCCATTGATGACGCAAGTGGTCAAAGGCGACATCAAGGTGATCGTGCCACGCGACTACCGCGAAGTGGAACCCATCTTCCCCTTGAATGCTTGATGCTTTCTGTTTGAGTCGGTCAGCAAAAGGGTTTCATGATGTTTGATGCCAGCATTTTGCTGTCGGCCTTGCTCAATGGTCTGACCACGGGCGCAGTCTATGCTTTGATTGCGCTCGGGTTGACCTTAATCTATGGTGTGTTGCACATCATCAATTTTGCACATGGTGCATCGCTCATGATGGCCCTCTATGGTGTCTATGCGCTGAAAGAGCGTTGGGGTATTGATCCTTATGTGGCCTTGCCGCTCATGGTGCCTGCCATGTTTGTGCTGGGCTATGCAATGCAGCGCATTGTGATTAACCGGGCCAGCCATGGCAAAGATGAAAACATTTTGCTGGTCACTTTGGGCCTTTCCATCGTGATGGAAAACATGGCCTTGTTGTTTTTCAAATCAGACACCCGCACCATCGACACAGCCTACACATTGACCACAGTGGCCATTGGACCTGAGTCTGCTCAAGTGATGGTGTCTTTGCCTAAATTGGTGGCCTTTGCGGGTGCCTTGGTGGTCTCTGCTTTGCTCATTGTGATTTTGCAACGCACAGATTTAGGCCGAGCCATTCGCGCAGTTGCCAAGGAAAAACAAGGCGCCCGTCTGATGGGCATTGATGTGGAGCACGTGTATGCCATGTGCTTTGGTTTGGGTTTGGCTTGCTTAGGGGCGGCCGCTTGTTTCTTGTTGCCTGCTTACTACGTCAACCCACAAGTGGGCAATGGCTTTGTGCTGGTGGCCTTCACGGTGGTGGTGCTGGGCGGCATGGGCAGTTTTGCTGGCGCTCTGTTGGGCGGTTTGTTGATTGGCGTGGTGGAGTCGTTTGGTGGTTTATTTTTAGGTGAGTCATTGGGTCAGGTCGGCATCTTCGTGATTTTCATTGGTGTGCTTTTGTTAAGGCCGGAAGGTTTGTTTGGGGCCAAGACATGAGGTGCTTTTCATGACGCAAGTGCGCAAAGATATTTTCAGCATTGCGCTGTTTGTGTGGATTGTGGCGGCCATTCCTTTTTTCACGCACTCCGGTGTTGTTTTGAATTTTGTGATGATGGCTTTGTTTGCCTGCCTCATTGCGCAGGCTTGGAATGTCTTAGGTGGCTTTGGCGGTCAGTTCTCTTTTGGCCATGCTTTGTTTTTTGGAACAGGCGCTTATTTTCAAGCGATTGCTCAATTGTCTTGGGGCTGGAGCCCCTGGCTGGCTTTGCCATCAGCCATGATGATGTCCGCATTGGTGGGAGCATGGGTGGGCGCCTTGTCATTTAGATATGGCTTGAAGGGCTCTTACTTTGCTTTGGTCACCCTGGCCTTTGCTGAAGTATTTCGAATTGTCAGTTTGTCGGTGCCCTTCACAGGTGCCGGTGTGGGCCTGATGCTTCCCTTGAAGGAGTCTGTGGGCAACATGCAATTTGGTTCACGCTCCGGCTTTGTTTGGCTCATCTTGGGCTTGGTCACTTTGGCTTTGTGCGTGACAGCTTATTTGCGCAATTCCAGATTTGGTGCTTATCTGCAAGCCGTGCGTGACAACGAAGATGCCGCGCGTGCTGTGGGTGTCAATCCCTTCTACGTTAAAACTTGGGCTACCGTTTTATCTGGTGGCTTGATGGGCTCGGCGGGTGCTTTTTATGTGCAAGTTTTTCAATACATCGACCCAAGCATTGGCTTTGGCTCGCACACCTCGGTAGAGGCTTTGGTGGGGGCCATTGTGGGCGGTATGGGCACCTTATGGGGCCCTGTACTGGGCGCTTTGGCGCTGCATGTGTTGGCCGATTTGACACGCAATTTGTTTGGCCAAATGCCGGGCATCAACATGATCATTTATGGCACGGTGCTTATTGTGATTGTGATGTTCTTACCACGCGGCATTGCTGGATTGGCAAGCTACACGCCCAAGTCTTGGAGGCGCAATGACTGACATTCAAGCTTTGTTGGAAGTTCAAGGTGTGAGTCGGTCCTTTGGCGGCTTGAAAGCTGTTCAAGATGTGAGCTTCTCTGTGCCTCAAGGCTCTTTGACTGCACTGATTGGTCCCAACGGTGCAGGCAAGACCACCTTATTTGCATTGCTGTCAGGTTTTTTAAAGCCCGATACTGGGCGTGTCATGTTGCAGGGTCAAGATATCACAGGGCAAGCACCGCATTTGAATGCTCAATTGGGCATGACCCGCACCTTCCAAATTGTGCAACCTTTCGCGGCCCAAACAGTGCGAGAAAACATTGCAGTAGGCGCGCATTTGCACACAGCATCTAGAACGCAAGCGTTGGCGATGGCGGCACAAGTGGCTGAGCGCGTGGGTTTGGTCGATCAGTTGGACAAGTTGGCCAGTGATTTGACAGTGGCTGGCCGCAAGCGCTTGGAATTGGCCAGAGCTTTGGCCACTGAGCCCAAGTTGCTACTGCTGGATGAAGTGTTGGCGGGGTTGAACCCTCAAGAAATTGCTGAAATGATTCCAGTCATCCGTTCGATTGCGGCTTCGGGTGTCACGGTGCTCATGATTGAGCATGTGATGCAAGCGGTGATGAGTTTGGCTGAGCATGTGTGGGTTTTGGCCCAAGGCCAATTGATTGCGCAAGGCACGCCTTCCGAAGTGACCCGACATCCTCAAGTGATTGAAGCCTATTTGGGACACGGCACTGCAGCGCGTTTGCGTCAGGCGGAGTTGTCAGCATGAATGCACTGTTGGATGTGAAGCAGGTCCGAGCTGGCTATGGCGCAGTAGAAGTTTTGCGCGGTGTCGATTTAGAAGTCATGCCAGGTGAAACTGTTGCCTTGCTGGGTAGCAATGGAGCAGGCAAAACCACTTTAAATGGGGTGCTCAGTGGTTTGGTCAAAGCACGTGCTGGACATGTGAACTTTGATGGGCAAGACACAACGGGATGGAACGCTCGGAAACTGGTGCAAGCTGGCTTGATTCATGTGCCTGAGGGCCGTAAAGTTTTTCCCAATCTCAATGTTTTGGAAAACTTATCGCTAGGCGCCTTCACTCGCGGCAAAGAAAGACGTGAAAAAAATTTAGAAAAAATATTTGGCATTTTTCCTAGGTTGCGTGAACGCATTTCACAACTTGCTGGCACATTGAGTGGGGGTGAACAGCAAATGTTGGCCATTGGCCGCGGCTTAATGGCTGAACCCAAGATGCTCATTCTGGACGAACCTTCATTGGGGTTGTCGCCTTTGTTGGTAGAAGAGATGTTCACCTTGATCGGTCAACTCAAATCAAGTGGCTTGGCGGTTTTGTTGGTGGAGCAAAACGTGGGGCAGTCATTGGAAATTGCCGACCGTGCCTATGTCATGGAAAACGGCTTAATTCGATTCACAGGCAAGCCTGCAGAATTGCTGGCCAGTGACACCTTGCGTCAAGCCTATTTAGGAATGTGATGCAGTCATGAGCACATTAAGTGAATTACAGAG
>SHXD01000096.1 GCA_009693505.1 Limnohabitans sp. | reverse complement strand
AAAGACCTCAGTAAGTTAGCCGCATGATCCAGGTTCACCAATTTCTCGGGTTAAAACCAGGGCCGCGCTTGATCGTTTTGGGTGCGGTGCATGGGAATGAGACCTGCGGAACCATCGCCATGCGGCGCTTGATTGAAGTACTGGGTACTGGCATCTTGCGCATTGGGTGCGGCAGCTTGACGCTGGTGCCGGTGGCAAACCCACTGGCTTTCGCACTTAGACAGCGCGTGGGTGATCGAAATCTCAATCGCAACTTTCGACCCACATTGCACCCGCAAGACAATGAAGACCGTATTGCGAATGTCTTATGCCCCATGCTGGCCAGTCAAGACATACTTTTGGACCTTCATTCGTTTCATACCGCAGGCGAGCCCTTTGCCATGCGCGGGCCTGGCAACAATTGCGGGACGCTTGAACCGTTTTCGCTGGCAAACGAAGAGCACGCTCTGGCCGTGCGCTTGGGTGTGCGAAGAATCGTAGACGGTTGGATGGCAACTTATTCCGCGGGCGTTGCCGAACGTCTGGCACGCACACCACCGGCTAACCGCGCAGGCTTGCTCAGCGTTGACCCTTGTTATGGCATGGGGACAGCCGAGTACGTGCGCAGCCAAGGTGGTTACTCCATCACTTTGGAATGCGGACAGCATGAAGACGCTTCAGCGCCTGAAGTGGCCTACCAGGCCATCCGCAATGCTTTGGCACATTTGGGTCTGATAGAAGACACCGCGCCACCCGCATGCCCCAATCCGGAGTACCTGCTTTTGACCCAGGTCGTAGACCGCTTGCACGCGGACGACACTTTTGCCCGCCCCTGGACCAGTTTTACGCCGGTATGTCGGGGCGATGTGATTGGTAGACGCCATAGCGGTAGTGCAGTGGTGGCCGAGCAAGACGGTTTTGTTGTATTCCCCAACCCACACGCCACAGTGGGCAATGAATGGTTCTATCTGGCCCAACTTTCTAACCCAACATGACATCCATTCATTCCCAAAACACCTATACGCGCGCCCAGTCCTTGCCGGACTTGCTGAAAAAACGCATCGTGGTGCTCGACGGTGCCATGGGCACGATGATTCAGCAGTACAAACTCGATGAGGCTGCTTTCCGGGGTACGCGTTTTGCGGATTTCCCGCGCGAACTCAAGGGTAACAATGAGTTGTTGAACCTGACCCAGCCGCAAGTGATTTCGGAGGTTCATGCGGCCTATTTGGCGGCCGGGGCGGACCTTATCGAGACCAATACCTTCGGCGCTACGTCCATCGCCCAAGAAGACTACCAGTTGGCGCACCTGGCGCGAGAAATGAACGTGGCGGCTGCACGACTGGCCCGCAAAGCGTGCGACGCAGTCAGCACCCCGGAGCACCCGCGCTACGTGGTGGGTGCCATCGGCCCCACACCGCGCACGGCCAGCATCAGCCCCGATGTCAACGACCCCGGTGCCCGCAACACCAGTTTTGAGGAGCTGCGCGCGGCCTACCTGGAACAAGTAGAGGGCTTGGTGGAGGGTGGCGCCGATGTTTTGTTGGTAGAAACCATCTTCGATACCTTGAATGCGAAGGCCGCAGTATTTGCGATTGAAGAGTTTTTTGAGGCGAGTGGTGAGTGCTTGCCCGTGATGCTGAGTTGCACAGTGACGGATGCATCGGGTCGTGTGCTGAGCGGCCAAACGGTGGCGGGCTTTTGGCATAGCGTGAGGCATGTACGGCCACTCACCGTAGGTTTGAACTGCGCCATGGGTGCGGCCCTGATGCGACCCTACCTGCAAGAGCTGTCCACGGCCGCAGGTGACACCTTTATCAGCTGTTACCCCAACGCGGGCCTGCCCAACCCCATGAGCGAGACCGGGTTTGACGAAACCCCGGAGGTGACAGCTCGGCTGTTGGGCGAATTCGCACGGGATGGCTTGCTCAACATCGTGGGGGGCTGCTGCGGCACGACGCCGGAACACATCGCAGCCATCCGCCAGCAGGTAGAAGCTTGCTCTCCACGCGGGGTTATCCCTGAAGCGATAAGTACAGCGCCCATCTTCTGCCGAGCGCCAACGACTTCTAGCCGACTGAGTGTTGACTGAAAACCCAACCCACACTGATTGATTGTGAAATTTAAATGCCTTTGATCCTGCAAATTCTGATGGCTTGTCTGCTCGGGGGCGTGTTAAGTTTATTAGCTGCTTTCCTGATTTTGTCTGGCCTTCCTAAGAAATGGTTGTCCTATGCGGTCAGCTTTTCTACCGGGGTACTTCTTGCAACTTCCATGCTGCATTTGCTGCCTGAGGCCTTGAGTTCTGGATTGACACCACAAGAGGTTTTCCCTGTTTTACTGGCCAGCGTATTAGGCTTCTTTGCTTTAGAAAAACTGGCCATCTGGCGTCACTCGCATCATGATGCGGACGATAGTCATTTGGAAATAAGTTCGAAGGTGCACACTTCAGGGCATCACACCGGCGATGCAGGCGTTTTGGGAATTTTGATCGGTGATGGATTTCACAACTTCACGGATGGCGTACTCATCGCCGCTGCTTTTCTGACAGACCCGGCAATAGGATGGGCAACCACACTGGCAGTTATTGCGCACGAGATTCCCCAGGAGGCTGGCGACTTTGCAATATTGCTTGCTTCTGGCTGGGAGCGAAAAAAAGCACTGTTTTGGAATGGCGTTTCTAGTTTGGCATCTGTAGCTGGCGGCATCATTGCGTATTTTTCGCTCGAGCACACTGAAGCGTGGATTCCCTATATTGTGATAATTGCTGCAGCCAGCTTCATCTACATTGCCATTGCTGATTTGCTGCCCAGGCTCAAGTTTGAATTTCACGGGGTAGGGTGGCATTCACTCTGTATTTTGATGGGTATTTCCATAACCTTGCTTTGAATATTTTATTGTTGGAGAAAACTGGTGAAAAAAATCTTTTTGACTTATCTAATGTTGATTGTTTTAAATTCAGCTGCCTATGCACATGGAAAAAAACATGTTCATGGTGAAGGCCGTTTGGATGTGGCTGTTGATAAAGGGAATTTAAGCTTGAATTTAGAACTTCCGCTTGACGTAGCTGTTGGCTTTGAGAGGAAGCCAAAGAATGACAAAGAAAAAGCCACACTTGAAGCAGCAGGAAAAATACTACAAGATGCGGGTTTGTTATGGGTAGTCAATCCAAGTGCAGGATGCCAACTTATATCAGCTCAAGTAGGCCTGCCTAAGTTTGATGGAGGACACGCAGACATTGATGCAAGTTATACCTACCGATGCGCCAATCCATCAGACCTGAAGACAATTGAGACAAGTCTCTTTAAGTCATTCAAAAGGCTGTATCGACTTGAAGTCCAGCATGTTAGTGCCAAAGGTCAAGGTGCTGTCCGGTTGACACCTAAAAATCCCGAATTACGTTGGTAATGGATATGACTGCACTAGTCGGCCCTGCAATACATCTCAGCAATCTTCAATTTTGTTGGCCTGGTCAGCAGGCTCTGTGCATCAGCATTCCTGAATTCGCAGTCGGAGCGGGTGAGCGAATTTTTTTACACGGCCCTTCGGGGTCAGGTAAAAGTACATTACTCAGCTTGCTAGGGGGAGTGGCGACACCACAGCAAGGCGCCATCCATCTGCTTGGAACGGACCTTACTCATCTTTCTAATGCCCAACGAAATCGGTTTCGCGGAGACCATATTGGATTTATCTTCCAGCAATTTAATTTGATGCCGTGGCTATCAGCACTGGACAATGCCCTGCTTTCTGGCACTTTTTCTTCATTACGTCGACAGCGTGCAGGCGATTTAAGCAAGCAGGCAATACGCTTGTTTGAGCGACTTGACTTGTCCCCTGATCTCTGGAATAAGCCAGCTTCTGAACTTTCTGTGGGTCAGCAACAGCGTGTGGCAGCCGCCCGTGCACTGCTAGGCAGGCCAGAGATACTCATTGCAGATGAGCCTACATCTTCACTTGATGCACTAAGGCAAGACGCGTTTATTGAGTTATTACTTTCCGAGGCGAGCGCAGTTGATGCCACTTTGATTTTTGTGAGCCACGATGAACGCCTGGCAAATCACTTTGATCGAAAGGTAGCTTTGTCCGCTATCAATCAACAAGTGATGAGTCAATAAAGTGAACGCCATGATTCGACTTTCGATGAAAAGCGCTTGGGCTCGTCGCTTGACATTAAGCATCGTGTTGTTTTCTATTGTGCTGTCCACATTGGTGCTGCTAGCTGTTGAACGCGTGCGCGCTGATGCTCGCGTAAGTTTCATGCAGTCTATTTCAGGCGTAGATTTGATCGTCGGAGCTCGCACCAGCCCTATTCAGCTGATGTTGTATTCAGTCTTTCACTCCGGCTCTGCTACCAACAATATGTCCATGGACAGCTACGAAATACTAGCAACCCATCCTCTGATTGCATGGGCCGTACCCGTCAGTTTGGGTGATTCTCATCGGGGCTTTCCAGTACTTGGCACCAAACCTTCTTATTTCTCCCATCTGCGCTATGGATACCAACAGCCACTCGCGTTTTCAGCGGGGCGATCTTTTGCGGGCTCGTTAGACAGCGTATTTGAAGCGGTCATTGGCGCTCAAGTTGCCAAAGAACTAGGCTACCGGTTAGGCGACCGGATCACGCTGTCTCATGGCATGGAGGCTCTTGGTCCCGAACATTCTGACAAGCCATTTCAAGTGACCGGTATTCTGGCTCCCACAGGAACGCCTACAGATCGTGCTGTTCTTGTTAGCCTTGAGGCAATCGCAGCTATCCATCTAGACTGGTCTGGTGGCGCGCCACTGCCAGGGCTGAAGATTCCAGCCGAGCAGGTTCGCAAATTCAATTTGCGCCCAAACGACATTACTGCTTTATTTATTGGACTCAAAAGTCGCACGGATGTTTTTAAGTTGCAGCGCCACATCCAAGACTACCGCGCAGAGCCTCTGCTGGCCACCATGCCAGGTGTCGCACTGGACGAGTTGTGGACAACTATTTCAATGGTTGAAAACGTTCTTTTTATCATCTCTTCTCTGGTTGTCGTAATCGGTCTTGCCGGACTAACTTCGACACTTCTTGCGGGACTCAATGAGCGAAGGCGTGAGTTAGCGATTTTGCGATCAGTTGGCGCAGGACCGCGTGATATTTTTCTAATGCTGGTTCTAGAGGGGGTAGTGATTACTGCACTTGGTATTATTCTTGGATATCTTTTACTTTTTGTGGCTATTGAGCTTTTGGGTTCGCTGCCCCAATTAATGTTTGGTCTCGTTCTTTCTCAAGGGCTTCCATCAAATCAAGAGTGGTTGCTTATTTTTGCCATTTTCTTGACTGGTATTTTCTCAAGCCTATTTCCGGGTTGGCGCGCTTGGAGAATATCGCTTGCAGATGGATTGACCCCAAGGCTTTAATCATGCAACAACGCTTTATCCACTGCTTGCATTTTCTTTTTTTGACCCTGATGGTGTTGACTCCTGAACATACACTTCATGCAAAAGAACCTTGGACCGAGATTAAATGGGACGCACTCACACCCAAAGACTGGGATCCTGCCAAAGAATTCAAAACATTAGATCTTTCTCGTCTTCAGGACAACGATCCACGCGCTATTGAAGCGCTTTCGAAATTGAAAAATCTGTGGGAGAACGCACCTGGCGAGCCCACAATGAATGGTCGAAAAATACGAATTGCAGGTTTTGCATTACCTCTTGAAAATTCAGGAAACAAGGTGAGAGAATTTTTAATTGTTCCGTACTTTGGCGCCTGTATTCACTCCCCCCCGCCACCAGCCAATCAAATTATTCACGCTAAATCATCTAAACCCCTGTCTGGAGTAAAAATGATGGTGCCCATCTGGACTTACGGAACTCTCAGCTTGCAAAGGGAAAGTACGCAATGGGGTGTTGCTGGTTACCGCCTGACTGTAGAGAAAATTGCACCATATCAATAATAGTAGCTTCATCAGCGGGTGCTATTTAGCACCTAGGACTGTAGACACTTTAATAGCGCCTTAGACCAGCTCCACTGCAGCCTTCAACTGACTTGGGCTGCTGTAGAGATAGGCGGCGGTGGTGCTGATTGAACGGT
>SHXD01000032.1 GCA_009693505.1 Limnohabitans sp. | reverse complement strand
TCAAAATCAAAATCAAAAGCCTAAGTCAATGATCGCCGAGGGCGCTCGTCTAACGCGGGACAATTGGCTGGACGAAGCTTTCAAAGCAGTGGTGGTGGGCGGCTTTGAAAATGTCAAGGTTTTAGCAATCGCAGAAAAGCTCAAGGTCACGCGAGGTAGCTTCTATTGGCACTTTACCGACCATGCTGACTTGGTTGGCAGTTTGCTAATGCGTTGGAAATTAGCCCAACTCGAACTGGATGAAAAATTGAAATCCCATCGCAGCGATGACCCTATACAAGATTTGGAGTTTGTGGTGGATGCCGCTTTCAATCAAGCTGGCTCAGAGCTAGAAAACCTTCTGTTTGAGCAAGCCTTGAGAGCCTTAAGTCATTTGCATGCTGGTGCAGCTCAGCTGTTGGTAGAAGTTGACGCTGAGCGAATCAATTTGTTTGAATCAAAATTTTTGGCGATCGTCAAAGACAAAGCCAAAGCGCGTGATTTGGCGGCGCTTCTTTATCTGGCCATTGTGGGTGGTTACCAGGCTTTAAGTCGGCCTGTGAATCCACCCAATATCAGGGCCTATGTGCAAGGCTTGATTACAAACTACTTGGTCTTGAAGCAAGTCACTTGAGTGTCTTAGTTCAGCCGTTCAAGCACTGGCATTTTCCATTGCCCATTCAATGCTTTGGGCTCTGGCCAATACAGGCGCGCATTGAGTAAAAATGCAGAACCCTTTTGAACGGGTAGCCAATTGGTGGCTGCTTCTTTTTGATCTGGCGTTGAGGCCTGTATCCAAATGTCCAGGGAGCCATCTGCATTGAAGACCAATGGATCTCGATCACCTAAGGCAAAACGTTGCAGTGGGTTGTCTATCAAAAATTCATCTGCACCATAAGCGGTGATGGACCAAAAAGCTTTGACCGGTGGCAGTGCATTGGCCGCAAAGTGCAAGCGATATCGATGCTGACCATTCAGTGGCCTTCCTTGCTGGTCGACCGCCGTGTTGGGGTAGAGGGCATCTTCTGGCAGGTTGGCGCCAAGACCCACCATGGCCACCGCAGCGCGCGTGTTGTAGTCGGTGCCATAACGCCCCAAATTCAAGGGTGGGGAGGACCAAATTCCGTCTTGAGGTTTGGTGTTCAAGGCCTTCATGACACGCTGATTTGCAAGCCATCGACCTAAGCTGAAACTCAATGTATTCGTCCAGCTTAAGTGCACAGCTTGGCCGGGTTTAATTTCAAGTTGTGCCAGTCTTGCAAGCAGGGGAGCATCTTCGGTTGGCGGTGGGTTGCTGATCATCAGTTGCATGAGCCGATTGAAAAACTCAGGGGTGCTGAACGCTTTCATTTGTGCCACAGGCGGTAAGCTTGGTTCAGTGCTAACTTGCCAGACTGGTTTTGCATCTCTTTGCGAATCGGTGCTTGCTGAAAGAATGCTGGACGGCTGGCGCCATTTTGTAAGACGAAGACGGTTTTGCAATTCATGCACAGTTGCAAAATCTGCTACGCCGTTGGTTTGCGTTCTGCCAATGAGCCAGACCATGTCGGTGGGGGACTTTAAAAGAGTCATGCCCTTGGGGACTTGGCCCTCCCATTGTGGGCCGACCAGTAAATAAGTGGCGCCTTGATTGCCCGAGGTTCTGGTGCCGGGAGATGAAAACACATTAGTCCATGCATCCATGAAAGGCATCAACTCGTAGCGCTTGTCGTTGGCGGGCATTTCAAACACCCAGGGCCCCTCTTTCATGCTCAAAAAAGCATTGGTGTAGAGCGTGTCGACATTGGGGCGTACCACGTCTTTAAATTGAGCGTTCGGAAATTGCCTGACCAAGCGCAATTGATTTTCGGGTCCGATGTATCTCGCGCTGTGAACACGTGTGGTCTCCATCATGACCAAAGGGTAGCCATACAAATAAGCCTCTGCGCCAAGCGTGATTTTGTCTTTCATGGCCAGCACCAAGGCGGCCAACAAGGTCACCAAGACCAAGGCCAAAAGCAGTGTGCGTTTGACAATCATCACGGTTGATAGAGAGTTCTAAAACCCAAGTGGCTGACCGCCAAATCTTCTTCTTGAGGCTGCCTAGATCCTGCGCGATAACGCATGCAGTAATTGGGGGCACACAAAAAAGAGCCGCCCTTGATCACGCGTGCTTTGGGATCTGAATTGGCTTGAAGCTTTTTAAAAATGGGCGGCCGTTGTGCTTCATCAGGGTCGAGCCCTTGGTTTGAACTTGTACCTGTCTGACTGGAAACTGCAGGCCTGTCGGCTACAAATGCATCGGCAGTGAGCTCCCAGACATTGCCAATCATGTCGAACAAGCCGTAAGCATTGGGCGCATAGCAGCCCACAGGTGCAATACCTGAAAAACCATCCTCACTGGCGTTGGCCGTGGGGAAAATACCTTGCCATGTGTTGGCACTGGCAGGTTGATCGTGCTGGCCAGGTAATTCCTTGGCGCCAGCGCGAGCTGCCCACTCCCACTCTGCCTCCGTGGGTAAGCGATGGCCTTTCCATTTGGCGAAGGCTTGAGCATCTTCATAAGTGATGTGAACCACAGGAAATTGGCCATACTTTTCGATGTTCGAACCAGGGCCGGCTGGATGCTGCCAGCTGGCGCCCGGAATGTATTGCCACCACTGGCGAGGATCGTCGCCGTAGTTCAACTCGGAGGGAACTCTGAACACCACGGCCCCTGGTTTGCGCATGTCTTCTGGCAGGCTGCCTAGCAATTTTGCATTGACGGGCCGCTCAGCAACCGTCACATAAGAAGTGGCTTTCACGAAAGCTGCAAATTCCAAATTGGTGACTTCGGTGCGGTCCATCCAAAAACCTTTGACGCTCACATTGCGAACTGGCTTTTCTTCGGCATAAACACTGTCACCCATGTCGAACACACCTTCGGGAATCCACACCATACCTGGACGAGGGGCGGCGATAGTGGAGGGTGGTAGCTCGCATTGGAATTTGGCCGGCAGCGCTTGTTTGGTGGAAGCTTCATCTCGCGTCAACCAGAAGACAGATGCGCCGATCACCAAAATGACTGAACTGGCAATAGACCATTGGATAAATTTCATGACGACACTATAAATCCAAAGCGCAGTTCAATGGCCGTCAACTTTGGCCTGAGCAAGCGTTTCAGGTTGACAGAAATAATTGGCCAAGAAGTTTTTCAAGCAAAATAGGACCATGAATCTTTTTGAAACCAGTCGACAAGTGACCGTGCTAGGCGCGGGCATGGTGGGGGTTTCATGTGCCTTGGCCTTACAAGCCAAGGGTTGGCGCGTCAGCTTGGTGGACCAACAAGCGCCCGGCGAAGAAACTTCGCATGGCAACGCGGGCGTGCTTTCGCGCAGTTCTTTCTTGCCATTCAATCGACCTGGTTTGTTGCAAAGTCTTCCCTCGATGTTGCTCAGACCTGGGCCTCAATTGAAGATCAGAACCAGTGCGCTCACCCAGTGGCAGTGGCTTTGGCGATTTATTTGGCACGCCAAACGTTCTTCTTTTGAAGTGACCACCGTGGCACTAGATGGTTTGATACAGCTGTCTTCGGACACGCACCGAACGTGGTTGAAAAAGGCCCATGTTGAAAACCGATTGCGCGATACAGGCTGGCTTTGGTTGTATGCCCATGCCGCCGCATTTGAGTCCGGCGCGGCCAGTCGCGAGGTATTGCAAGAATTTGGTGTTGTTACAGAGGTATTGAACGCGCCATCGCTGCAGGGATTGGAGCCTCATTTGGCGCATGCATTCAGCCATGCGCTGTGGGTTAAAGATGCCGCATCGGTGGATAACCCTCGTGCCGTGGTGAAGGCTTATGCCAAGCAGTTTTTGGAAGGCGGGGGGCACATTGTGCAAGCACAAGTCAGTGCCATTCAACAGCAAGCCAATGGCTGGCAATGGGTTAACCAAGAAGGGGGCGTGCATTGGACACCCAACTTGGTGGTGGCCTTGGGGCCTTGGTCAGAGAGCTTGCTTGAGGCCAGTCACTTGAGCACCAAATTCAAAGTCAACATGGGTTTTGAGCGTGGCTACCATCGCCATTTCCAAGCGCTTGAAGGGGTTCGTTTGGGGCGCCCCATTTATGACTTGTCTGGCGCTTACGTTTTATCGCCTATGAAAGACGAGCAGGGTGCAGACGTGTTTCGACTGAGCACTGGCGTTGAGTTGGCTGCGCGCGACGATGCACCCAACTTGCAGCAGTTGGAAGCTGCAGAAAATGCAGCTCGGCGTATCTTGCCCATGAAATTTGCCGTGCCAGGATCAGATTGGTTGGGCTCTCGCCCCACCACGCCTGACAGCCGGCCTGTAATTGGCGAACTGCCCAACTGCCCAGGTTTGTGGTTGGCCTTTGGGCATCAACACATTGGCTTCAGCACAGGCCCCGGCACGGGTGTGCTTTTGTCTGAATTGATGTCGAGTGAAGCGACCAGCATTGACCCGCGGCCATTTGCGCCGACTCGGTTCTAGGGGATCGATTCAGTTCAGCAAGGCTTCGGCAAACTCACGCGCATCGAAAGTTTGCAGATCATCAAGTTGTTCGCCAACGCCGATGAAGTACACGGGTATGGCTTTTTCGCGGGCAATGGCGCACAGCACGCCCCCTTTGGCGGTGCCGTCTAGCTTGGTCACGATGAGTCCGGTTAAGCCCAAAGCTTCGTCAAACGCCTTCACTTGCGTCAAGGCGTTTTGACCCGTGTTGCCATCGATGACCAACAAGACTTCATGCGGCGCGCCCGAATCGGCTTTTTGCACCACCCGTTTGATTTTTTTCAATTCTTCCATGAGGTGCAGTTGGGTGGGCAAGCGGCCCGCTGTATCGACCAACACCACATCTCTGCCGCGTGCTTTGCCCGCAGACACAGCATCAAAACTGACTGCCGCAGGATCGCCGCCTTGTTGGCTGATGATTTCAACGGTATTGCGCTGAGCCCATACCGCCAGTTGCTCGCGGGCCGCAGCCCTGAAGGTATCGGCCGCCGCCAACAACACGCTGGCGCCCTGGTCAGCCAAATGGTGGGTGAGTTTGCCAATGGAAGTTGTTTTGCCAGCGCCGTTGACACCGGCCACCATGATGACCATCGGCTTTTGAGTGCCGATGTGAAGTTGCTTTTGAAGTGGCAGCAGCAAGTCCGTAATGGCCTCAATCAACAAGGCTTTAACTGCTGCAGGGTCGGTGGCTTTGGCCGCTTTGACGCGGGCTTTGAGGTCTTTCAGCAAGTGCTCTGTGGCTTTGACTCCCGTATCGGCCATGAGCAAGGCGGTTTCGAGCTCTTCGTAAAGTGCATCGTCAATCTGCGTACCGGTAAAAACCGATGCAATACTGCCGCCTGTTTTACGCAAACCGGCTTTGAGTTTGCTAAGCCATGATTGGCGAGTGGCATTAGCCACCACAGGCTGGGCAGCTTCTGCCGTGGACGTGACTTTATTTACCGAGAGGCTTGCAGGCACGGCCTTGTCTTCAGCAGTTTCTGGTTTGGAGGATGAGCGAAAGAATCGGAACATAGTGAACGGTGTGTAAGGGCCTATTCTATGAAAACTTAAGGGCTGCTCAAAATTGCCTGACAACGCGGTAAGCTTGAGGCCATGCCTACGAAACCAATCATTCAAGCTGCTATCGGCTCACCTTCGCACGAAGTGCGAATCATTGGTGGCCAATGGAAGCGCAGCAAAATCAAAGTGATCGATCGACCCGGCTTGCGGCCCACGCCAGACAGGGTGCGCGAAACATTGTTCAATTGGTTGGGCCAAGACCTGACGGGTTGGCGCTGTGTCGATGCCTTTGCAGGCACCGGCGCATTGGGTTTTGAGTCTGCATCGCGTGGTGCTCAAAGTGTGTTGATGTTGGAACAAGATGCGCAACTGGTGGCACAGTTGTTTGAAACACAACAGCGTTTGAAAGCTCAAACCGTGCAGGTTCAAAAGGGTGACGCCATCATGGCGCTTCAGCGCTTAGCGCCCAATAGCCTGGACGTGGTGTTTTTAGACCCGCCGTTTGAAGGTGAGTACTTCGAGAAAGCATTGCTGGCTGCTGCCAAAGTTGTTGTGCCAAAGGGGTGGGTCTATTTGGAAGCCCCTGTCCATTGGACAGACGAAGCGGTTCAGGCCTGTGGACTGCAGTCTGTGAAATACATGAAAGCAGGTGCTGTTCACGCACATTTGCTGCAACGGCCATTCGAGGGATAATCCCTCCAAACAATCAGGAGCCCCCATGAGTCGCTCAGTCACCGCTGTTTATTCTGGAACTTTTGACCCGCTTACCTTGGGTCATGAAGACGTGATCTATCGAGCGTCTCAAATGTTTGACAAAGTGGTGGTAGCCGTGGCCACCGCACACCATAAAAAAACGCTGTTCACAATCGATGAGCGTTTGGCCATGGCCCAAGAGGTGACGCAAGATTTGGGCAATGTGAGTGTCTTGCCTTTTACCGGTTTGTTGTGTGACTTTGTGCACAGCCAAGGAGCGCGTGTCATTGTGCGGGGCTTGCGCTCGGTCACCGATTACGACTACGAAACACAAATGGCCGGCATGAACCGCCATTTGGCACCCGAAGTTGACACCGTGTTTTTGCACACCAGCGCCTCTGTGCAGCACATTAGCAGCACCTTGGTGCGTGAAATTTCCACCTTGGGTGGCAAGGTAGAGGGGCTTGTATCTCCGGCTGTTTTGAAGGCTCTTCAAGCCAAGCGTTAAATATCGGCCGCTTCGACCATGAAGCGAACGCGTTTTTGGCCTTGCCATTCGTCCACATCCAATCGGAATGCCAGTTTCACGCGGGCTGGTAAAGGCTCTATTCGGCCAAACCAAATGCCATCCACCGGTTGGCCTTGGTGCTTGAGTTTCAAGGCCAAGTGTTTTTCCCCTACCAGTCTTTGAGAGACGACTTCCACTTCTTCGCTGAACACAGGCGGTGCAAAACCCTGACCCCAAACTTCTTTTTGCATCACATCAATGAACTCAACTCGGCGGTATTGTGCTTCTAAAGGCCCATCGGTTTCGAGCTTGCGTTGAAGGGTGGCAGGTGACATGAGCGCTGCGGCCACTTCCATGAAGCAAGACTCAAACAGCTCAAGATGTTCTTCTTCAATGGTGCATCCCGCTGCCATGGCGTGTCCGCCAAAGCGCAGCAAAATTTGCGGGTGTTTTTTGGCCATAAGGTCTAGCGCATCGCGCAAATGAAAACCCGGAATCGATCGGCCAGAGCCTTTTAACTCATGCTCTTTGCCAGGCGCATTGCTGGCTGCAAAGACAAAGCAGGGCCGGTGAAATTTGTCCTTGATGCGCGAAGCCACGATGCCCACCACACCTTCGTGAAAATCGGGGTCAAAGACGCAAATGGCAGGCGGTGGTTCATCGCTGTCATCAAACAAGGACTCGGCAATTTCCATGGCTTGCTGGCGCATGTCGCCTTCAATGTCGCGACGCTCTCGGTTAATGGCATCTAGCTGCCTTGCCAACTCATCGGCTCTGGCGGCATCGTCGGTGATCAGGCATTCAATGCCCAGCGTCATGTCTGACAAGCGACCTGCTGCGTTGATGCGGGGGCCTAATGCAAATCCAAAATCAAAGGTGGTGGCCACTTTGGCTTCCCGGCCAGCGGCTTTGAACAAAGCCAGCATACCGGCAGGCATCGAGCCTGCTCGAATGCGTTTCAAGCCTTGTGCCACCAAGCGGCGGTTGTTGTTGTCAAGTTTCACCACATCGGCCACAGTCCCTAGCGCCACCAAGGGCAGCAGTGCATCGAGTTTGGGTTGTGACTCGGCAGTGAAAATGCCGCGCTGTCGCAACTCTGCACGCAGCGCCAACAAAACATAGAACATGACGCCCACACCCGCCAAAGACTTGCTTTCAAATTCGCAACCCGGTTGATTCGGATTCACAATCACTTCTGCAGTGGGCAGGGTGGCCGCAGGCAAGTGATGGTCGGTAACCAAGACCTGCAAGCCCAGAGCCTGTGCTTGCGCAACACCTTCCATGCTGGCGATGCCGTTGTCGACGGTGATCAAAACATCGGCACCCGATTGCTTCACGCGATCTGCGATGGGGGCGGTCAGGCCGTAGCCATCGACCACGCGGTCGGGCACGATGTAGCTGACATTGTTTGCCCCAAGCATGCGAAGACCTCGCACGCCCACTGCGCATGCAGTGGCGCCGTCGCAATCGTAATCTGCCACGATGCAAAGGCGCTTGTTGGCGGCAATGGCATCTGCCAACAAGCTTGCTGCTTCCTGTGATCCCTTGAGTGTGGTGGGCGCCAACAACTTAGCCAAGCCATCGTCTAATTCTTCAGGACTCACAATGCCGCGTGCCGCAAACAAGCGCGAAAGCAAAGGGTGAATGCCGGCCTGTTCAAGGGCCCATGCACTTCGGGGCGGTACATCTCGCGTCAATATTTTCAAACTCATGGGGCAGAAACTCCGAAAGACAGGGCGCGCAATTCTCTGCTGACTGAAATAGGTTGAATCAGTCGTTGAAGCTTGTTGAGCCAAGAGACTGACTGGGGCCGATAGTGCCGCCAAGATGTTTCACTGCAAAGCGTGAGAGAGACGTCTTGATTTTGATCTAAGGCTTGACACATCGTTGAACACAGCGTGGCATCAATGTGTTCCCATGCCAGTTGCCTCAGCTTGGCGTTGGGCGACTGCGCAGTTTCACGCAAATCAAGCGCAACAACAAAGTCTGCCGCATCCGGATAGAGCTGGTCTAGACGGCGATGCAGCCAAAAAGAATTGACGGTCCAGCGGCCCTTCAAACTGCGCTCGTCGTTCACGGGGTGTTGGTACAACAGCATTTGCATTTCACTTTGTAAGCGTTGCAAAGTTTTGGCACGCTGATGTTCTGGCATCCATGGTTTGATGTTTTGACCGACAACACGTTCAATGCTGGCCAAGGGTAAACCTTCCAACAGATTACCTGAGACGCGCCAAACCAAGGGGCTTTCGTAAACCATTTGAAGTCCGTCTTCCTCGAAGTAGGGTTGAATGGCAGACAAGAGTTGTCTTGATTCGTCTTCGTTCAAAGCCAGCTCTTGGGGCTTTAACAAAGTGACTTCGTTCATCCCGACTTGCCAGTGGCAAGGGGTCATGATGGCTTCTTTTCCCAATGATGGTTTGGCACTCAAGAGTTGCGGGGCCGATTCATGCGGCATGAGAAACGCACTGACGCCTTCGGGGGCGGTACTTAATTTTGAGACGCAGGCCATCCGGCTGAGTAATTTTTGCAAATTGGGCAAATACAATGTGTCCGGTGCATTGTTCATTGCCTCGCGCAGGGCTTCAGATTCAGGGGCAGCGTAGGCAATCACCCCATGTCGGATGGGTGCTCGGCCCTCATTGACCTGAGGTGTTGCGGTGCTTGGTAAAGCTGCGTTCATGGCTGTATTGTCAGGGATGACACAATGTCCCTTTCAGACAGTCGGCTTGCGGTGCCATCAGCGCCTTTGAAAGTGACCTTGAATGAGTTTTGAATTTGCTTACGAGTGGGTTTTGGGTTGGCGCTACACCCGCGCAGGACGAGCCACGCGTCGCAACGGCTTCATCTCTTTTATTTCTGGGGTTTCCATGCTTGGCATTGGACTTGGCGTGGCCGCCTTGGTCATTGTGTTGTCTGTCATGAATGGCTTTCAAAAAGAAGTGCGCGACAGAATGCTCAGCGTGGTCTCGCACATCGAAGTGATTTCTGCAGATGGTGGCGCCTTAGAAGATGTGAGCGGTACGCTTTACCAAGTTCGCGCCAATCCCAACGTCATTGGCGCTGCGCCCTTCATTTCAGCGCAGGCCTTGTTGGCCAGGGGCGAGGACATGAAGGGCGTTTTGGTGCGAGGCATTGACCCTGCGCTAGAACCTGGCGTGGTTGATTTGTCAGTGGACTCACAGCTCAAAAATTCAGGCGTGCCCGGTATCAACGCACTGGTTCCTGGTGAGTTTGGGGTGGTACTGGGCATCGATTTGGCCAGGCAGTTGGGCCTTCGAATCGGTGACCCCGTGACGCTGATCGCACCCAATGGCCAAGTCACACCGGCGGGTGTGTTGCCCCGACTCAAACAGATGCAGGTGGTGGGTGTGTTCAACTCTGGCCACTACGAATATGACGCTGCCTTGGTCATGATGCATGTGGCTGATGCCGGTAAAATTTTTCGCATCGAGGGCCCCACCGGTATTCGCCTGAAAATCAAAAATTTGCTTGAAGCGAGGGCTGTTGCGCGAGAGCTTGCGCCTGCATTGCCCATGGGCATGGCTTTGCGCGATTGGACGCAGCAAAACAGAACGTGGTTTGCAGCCGTTCAAGTTGAAAAACGCATGATGTTCATCATCCTCACACTCATTGTGGCTGTGGCTGCTTTCAATTTGGTGTCGACGCTTGTCATGAACGTGACCGACAAACGCGCCGACATTGCCATCTTGCGAACACTTGGCGCCAGTCCTCAAAGCATCATGGGTATTTTCATGGTGCAGGGCGCCATGGTGGGCATCATGGGCACTTTAGGTGGCTTGCTTCTGGGTTTGCTGGTTGCTTTCAACATCGATGTCATCGTACCGGCCTTGGAGGCCATTTTTCAAGCCAGTTTCTTGCCCAAGGACATCTACCTGATTAGTCGCATGCCCAGCGATCCTCAAATGTCAGACATCTTGCCCGTTGTGCTTATTTCATTGGCCTTGTCTTTTGTGGCAACGCTCTATCCCAGTTGGCGTGCCAGCCAAGTGAACCCAGCCGAGGCTTTGCGTTATGAGTAATGTGGCCCATCCGCCGGTGCTGGAAGTGCGCGGTTTAAGCAAGCGCTTTGACGAGGGCGGCTTAAGCGTCTCTGTTTTGCAAGGTGTCGACCTCACAGTGCAAGCTGGCGAGACGGTGGCCATTGTGGGCGCTTCAGGCTCGGGCAAGAGCACCCTCATGCATTTGATGGGCGGCCTAGACTCACCCACCCAAGGGCAGGTGTTGTTGCAGGGCCAAGATTGGTCTGGTTTCAATCCCTCAGAGCAAGGTTCAAGGCGCAACAAGTTGCTGGGCTTTGTGTATCAATTTCACCATTTACTGCCTGAATTTACCGCCCAAGAAAATGTGGCCATGCCACTTTGGATTCGCCGTGATTTGAAGGATGCTGCCAACGCCAAGGCCCTAGAAAGATTGGCGCAAGTGGGTCTTGAAAATCGTACGTTGCACCGACCGGCCGAACTCTCTGGCGGTGAACGCCAACGGGTGGCCATTGCGCGCGCCATGGTCACGCAACCCGCTTGCGTTTTGGCCGATGAACCCACCGGCAACCTAGACCGCGCCACCGCAGAAAGTGTGTTTGATCTGATGTTAAGCACCGCAGAAAAACAAGGCACTGCGTTTGTGGTGGTCACACACGACCCGCAACTGGCAGCGCGCTGTAGTCGCGTGCTTCGATTAGAAAAAGGCGTGCTGCAGCCATGAGCATGCGCTGGATTGACAGCCACTGCCATTTAGATGCACCTGAGTTTGATTTAGACCGCACTGCGGTTCTACAAAAAGCACAAGCTCAGGGTGTGGCTTGGTGCGTCATGCCAGCGGTTCAAGCCAAAGATTTTTTGCCCCTGCAAAAACTGGCCCAAGAATTTCACCAGCCCTTTGCTTTGGGCATTCACCCTTTGTATGTGCCGCAGGCTCAAGAACAAGACCTGGCATTTTTGGCGCAGTGCATTGAGAGCGCGCTGGCGCAAGATGACAAAGGACACAGGAAAGATGCACGTTTGGTAGCGGTCGGAGAAATTGGTTTGGATTTTTTTGTGCCAGCTTTGTGTGAGCCTGCCATGCGAGAGAAGCAAGAGTTTTTCTACCACGCCCAATTGAAAATGGCACAGAAATTCAAATTGCCTGTGATTTTGCATGTGCGCAAATCGGCAGATGAATTGTTAAAGGGGCTCAGACGCTTTGCTGTGCAGGGCGGTATTGCGCACGCCTTCAATGGCAGTTTTCAGCAAGCCAACACATTCATTGAGATGGGATTTGCTTTGGGATTTGGGGGTGCACTGACTTTCGATCGTGCCTTGCAATTAAGGCGTTTGGCCACAGAGTTACCCCTCTCTGCTTTGGTCCTAGAAACAGATGCCCCCGATATACCGCCGCACTGGATTTACAAAACACAATCTGAAAGACAATCGACACAAGCGCTCACAAGTCAAGTGCGCAATGAGCCCGCTCAGTTGCCGCGCATTGGTGCTGTATTGGCCACATTGCGAGGTGTTTCTGCTTCAGACATTGCCAATGCAACGCTTGTGAATGCGCAGCGAGTTTTGCCCCAGCTTCAATTTTTCGAAACCCTATGAGCAAACCTTCAAGCAAAGCTCTTGAGCTTCCCGAAGTGAACTTCTCCGAAGATGGCGAGTCACGCTATTTGCATTTAGGAACGCCCTGGATTCAGGGCTCCATGAAGATCAAAGAGCCATTTGATTTGGACCTTGAATACATTCAACGAATGATGGTGGGCTTGCTGTTTTTAAAGAGCGCCTCGGTGGCCGGGCGGCACGCTATGCAGTTGGGTTTGGGCGCCGCCAGCCTGACCAAGTTTTGTTACAAGAAGCTTCGCTGGACGTGCACAGCCATCGAACTCAACCCGGGTGTCTTGCATGCATGCCGGGGCTGGTTCAAGTTGCCAGAAGATGGTCCTCGCATGCGGGTGATCATTGCCGATGCGGCTGAAGAAATTCAAAGTCAAGAGTGGTTGGGAACTGTCGACATTTTGCATGTCGATTTGTATGACCATGAAGCCGCTGCGCCAGTACTCGACGATGTTGCGTTTTACAAAAACTGTCGCGCGCTGTTAAGCGATGAAGGCACTATGACGGTCAATTTGTTTGGGCGCACATCGAGCTATGAAAAGAGCTTGGCCAAAATGGCCGATGTCTTCGGTGAAAATGCCTTGTGGGCTTTTAAGCCAACCCGGGAGGGCAATACAGTGGTCATGGCCCAACGCATTACAAGCCGTCCCAAAAGAGATCAATTGCTTTTACAAGCAGAAGCCATAGAGAACAGATTTGGACTGCCCGCCACGAAATGGTTAAAGGTTTTTAAACCCTTGGTGACGTAATGTTGGGCTCAAATTGCTAAAAACTTAGGGTAAACCCAAGAGCTTGCATTGTTTTCTCACAGTGGGTAGGTGAAACCCACATTCAAAAGGGGTGTGTTTGGGCACAAAATCCCCCATCCCAAACTTTTTGGAGGAGCGTTCCTGTGAAAATCAAAAGTCAAAAAGACTTTTACTCCGGACTTGTGTACACCGTCGTTGGTGCAGCATTTGCTTACGGAGCTATAAGCTACAACATCGGAACTGCTGCCCGCATGGGCCCCGGTTATTTCCCACTTTTGCTAGGCGTGATGTTGGCCATCATTGGCGCCATCATCTTGTTTAAATCCTTGGTTGTTGAAACACCCACTGGCGATCAAGTTGGCGCCTGGGCTTGGAAGCCTTTGATTTTCATCATTGCAGGTAACTTGATGTTTGGTATTTTATTGGGCGGCTTGCCCAGTATCAAATTGCCGGCCATGGGTCTGATCGCTGCAATTTATGGCACCACCCTGATTGTTAGCTGTGCAGGCGACAAATTCAAGCTGCAAGAAGTCTTGATTTTGGCAACTGTCTTGTCTGTCATGAGCTACCTTGCCTTCATCTTGCTGCTCAAATTGCAGTTCCCTGTTTGGCCTACTTTCATTTCAGGTTAAGGAGTATTCCAAATGGATTTGATCAATAACTTGTCCTTGGGTTTTGGTGTTGCTTTCACCTTCCAAAATCTGTTTTACGCTTTCATCGGTTGTATGTTGGGTACGCTCATTGGCGTGCTGCCTGGCATTGGCCCTGTGGCCACCATTGCCATGTTGCTGCCCGCGACGTACGCATTGCCTCCCATTGCGGCCCTCATCATGTTGGCCGGTATTTACTACGGCGCCCAATACGGTGGTTCTACAACTGCCATTTTGGTGAACTTGCCAGGCGAGTCTTCGTCCGTGGTAACCGTGATTGACGGCTACCAAATGGCCCGCAAGGGCAGAGCGGGACCTGCGCTGGCTGCTGCTGGTTTGGGCTCCTTCTTTGCCGGCTGCGTAGGTACTTTGATCTTGGCTGCATTCGCTGCACCTTTGACCGAAGTGGCTTTTAAGTTCGGTCCTGCCGAATACTTCTCGCTCATGATCTTGGGCTTGATTGGCGCAGTTGTTTTGGCATCTGGCTCACTTTTAAAAGCGGTTGGCATGATCGTACTGGGCCTTTTGTTGGGCTTGGTGGGTACTGACGTGAACTCTGGTGTAGCGCGCTACAGCTTCGATATTCCAGAACTCACAGACGGTATTGGTTTCATTACCATTGCCATGGGTGTGTTTGGCTATGGAGAAATCATTGCCAACCTGGCAAAGACTGAAGACAAACGTGAAGTTTTTACTGGCAAGGTGACAGGTTTGTTCCCTACCAAAGAAGACTTCAAGAACATGATTCCTGCGGTTTTGCGCGGCACAGCCATTGGTTCTATGTTGGGTATTTTGCCTGGTGGCGGTGCGCTGCTGGCTGCTTTCGCTGCCTACACCATCGAAAAGAAAACCAAATTGCGCCCTGGTGAAGTGCCGTTTGGACAGGGCAACATTCGCGGTGTCGCTGCGCCAGAATCGGCCAACAACGCTGGTTCACAAACCTCCTTCATTCCATTGCTCACCTTGGGTATTCCACCCAATGCCGTGATGGCCTTGATGGTGGGTGCCATGACGATTCACAACATTCAACCTGGCCCACAAGTGATGACCAGCAACCCAGAGTTGTTCTGGGGCCTGATTGCTTCCATGTGGATTGGCAATGCCATGCTGATCATCTTGAACTTGCCGCTCATCGGCATGTGGATCAAATTGCTCACTGTGCCTTACCGTTGGTTGTTCCCTGCCATTATTTTGTTCTGCGCCATTGGCGTCTACTCCACCAACAACAACACCTTTGACATCTGGTTGGTGGGTGTCTTTGGTGTCATTGGTTATATGTTCATCAAATTGGGCATGGAGCCGGCCCCCTTGCTGCTGGGCTTCATCTTAGGCCCCATGATGGAAGAGAACTTGCGTCGTGCACTGCTGCTGTCTCGCGGTGACTGGACGGTGTTTGTCACGCGTGGTTTGTCAGCCAGTCTGTTGGCCGCCGCCGCTGTGTTGCTCATCGTCGTACTTTTGCCTTCTGTAAAGTCCAAGCGCGAGGAAGCCTTCGTCGAAGAGTGATTTAGAATCACTTCGATCCAAAACGGCGCCTTCGGGTGCCGTTTTTTTGGCTTGTCGGCACTCTCATGGATCGATGTGACTTTAGGTCACAAATTTCCTGACACAATCGCCCATCGGACCCAAAATACCCAAGCCCAAAATCCCCTTCCTCAGATCAATTTAGACCACGCCATGAGTTTTGATTTCAGCACCCCTTATTCGTCTGCGCGCCTGCCCTTGTTTGCGCGAAACATTGTGTCTACCTCTCACCCACTTGCGGCCCAAGCCGGTTTGCGCATGATGCTCAAAGGTGGCAATGCGGTGGATGCGGCCATTGCAGCGGCTGCTGCCATGACCATCACAGAGCCCGTCAGCAATGGTTTAGGCTCTGATGCTTTTTGTATTCTGTGGGACGGCAACAAACTGCACGGCCTGAATGCATCCGGACCTGCACCGCAGGCCTGGACCCCAGAGTATTTTCACAACAAATATGGCCAAGACGCTGTCAACCCACCCAAGCGCGGCTGGGACTCTGTCACGGTTCCAGGCGCAGTGGGCGCGTGGGCCACCATGAGTGAGCGATTTGGCAAACTGCCTTTCGCCGATCTGATGGAGCCCGCCATTGAAATTGCCGAGCGCGGCTACCTGATGCCAGTGGTGGTGCAACAAAAATGGGATGCGGCCACACCTTTGCTGCAGTCCTTGCCTGGCTTTACCGAAAGCTTTTTGCCATGGGGCCGTGCGCCGAATGTTGGTGAGTTGTTCCAATTCAAAGCGGCGGCCAGAGGCTTGCGTGCCATTGCCGAAACCAAAGGACGGGCTTTTTATGAAGGCGAAATTGCAGAGGCGCTGGTGCGCTTCTCTACGCAGCATGGTGGCGCCTTGTCGCTGCAAGATTTAGCGGCATATCGACCTGAATGGGTTGAGCCGATTGCGCAAAACTACCGTGACTACACCTTGCATGAAATACCCCCCAATGGCCAAGGCATTGCTGCCCTCATCGCTTTAGGTATTTTGGAAAACTTCGACATTGCCAGCATGAAAGTTGACGGCATCGATTCTCAACATTTGCAAATTGAAGCCATGAAGTTGGCCTTTGTCGACGTTTACCGCTATGTGGCCGATCCGCGCTACATGGAAGTCACACCGGCTCAAATGCTTGACCCCGCGTATTTAAAGAGCCGCGCCCAACTCATTGACATGAAGAAGGCGCAAGATTTCAAGGCCGGAAATCCTGTGAAGGGTGGCACCATTTATCTCACAGCGGCCGATGAAAACGGCATGATGGTGAGCTTCATTCAAAGCAACTACATGGGCTTTGGGTCTGGTGTGGTTGAACCTACTTTTGGCGTCAGTTTGCAAAACAGAGGTTTTGGCTTTAGCACCGATTTGAAAGGTGCCAACGCTGCCAACTTGGTCGCGCCTGGTAAGAAACCTTTCCAAACCATCATTCCTGCCTTCTTAACTCAAAATGGCCAACCCGTCATGAGTTATGGCGTGATGGGGGGCAACATGCAGCCTCAAGGGCATATGCAGACCTTGGTGCGCATGCTTGACTACGGTCAAAACCCGCAAACGGCTTGTGATGCACCGCGCTGGCGCTACAACGCCGGCATGTCCATCAATGCCGAATCCACCATGGACCGCAACACAGTTCAAGGCCTGAATGATTTGGGACACGAGCTTGAAGTGATCAACGATTCCTACCAAGACTTTGGCGCGGGTCAATTCATTTGGCGCATGGGTGACCCCAAAGTGCAGGGCTACATAGCGGCTTCCGATCCACGGCGTGATGGGCAGGCGGTTGGCTTTTGACGCAAACCCTAGCTTCTAAATTCTCGTCTGGTTTGTTGTTGGCCGCTGCGGGCTCGATCGCTTTCAGCGGCAAAGCGATCATTGTCAAACTTGCGTACCGACAGGGTGTCGATCCCATCACCTTGGTGATGTTGCGCATGCTTTTCGCGTTGCCTTTTTTCATCGCCATGGCTTGGTGGGCAAGCCGCCACCAAGCACCTCTGACGCGCAATGATTGCTTGGGTGTTTTAGGGCTTGGTTTTTCCGGCTACTACCTTTCCAGCTTTCTCGATTTTTTAGGTTTGCAGTACATCAGTGCGGCCTTTGAGCGCCTAATTTTGTACCTCAACCCCACCTTGGTATTGGTTTTGGGTTGGGTACTTTACAAGCGCAAAATCACATACCGTCAAGGCATGGCCATGGCCGTCAGTTACAGCGGTGTGTTGTTGGTGTTTGGCCACGAAATTTCCTTGGTGGGTGACAACATTGCCTTGGGTGCCATTTTGGTTTTTGGGAGCGCCATCAGCTATGCCCTTTACCTAACCTACAGCGGACAACTTGTGCAACGCTTGGGTTCATTGCGTTTGGCTGGCTTGGCCACCACGGTGGCCTGTTTTTTTTGCATTCTTCAGTTTGTGCTGCTCAAGCCGGTGGCGGCATTGAATGTGGTGCCTGAAGTCATTTGGCTGTCCATGCTGAATGCTACAGTCTGTACTGTTTTGCCAGTGCTCATGATCATGATGGCCATTGAACGCATTGGGCCTGGCTTAACTTCGCAAATCGGCATGATTGGCCCCTTGTCCACATTGACCATGGGCGCATTCTTTTTGAACGAAACTTTCAATCTTTGGATTTTGATGGGCACTGTTTTGGTTTTGGGCGGCGTGTTCTGGGTGACCAAAGCACCCAAAGTTGTTGAATCAATTTGACCTCGGTGGTCTAACTTTTTTGAAGGAGTCATCATGGATTTAGGAATTAAAGGCAAGTGGGCTTTGGTGGGCGGCGCAAGCAAGGGCTTAGGCTGGGGCTGTGCACGTGCGCTGGCTTTAGAAGGTGTCAACGTCGTCATGGTGGCGCGTGGTGCCGATGTTTTAAACCAAGCCGTAGCAGATTTGCAAAAAGAAGCGCCCGGCGTGAAGCTGCTCCCAGTAGCGGCTGACATCACCACGGAAGCTGGCCGGGCCGCTTTATTTGCAGTGCCTGGTGGCCCTGGCAAAGACTTTGACATCGTGGTGACCAATGCGGGCGGACCGCCTCCCGGTGATTTTCGCAGTTGGGACCGCGAGGCTTGGATCAAAGCCTTGGACGCCAACATGCTGACGCCCATTGAGCTGATCAAGGCCACTGTGGATGGCATGGCGGCAAGAGGCTTTGGTCGCATCGTGAACATCACCTCCAGTTCAGTCAAATCGCCCATTGATATTCTGGGCTTGTCCAATGGTGCACGAAGTGGCTTGACGGGTTTTGTCGCCGGTGTTGCACGCACCAAAATTGCAGCGCAAGGCGTCACCATCAACAACATCTTGCCTGGTAGATTTGACACCGATCGAATTCGCTCCAATGTAGAAGCAATTTCGCAAAAGACGGGCAAATCGGTTGAAGAAATTCGCGCACAACAACAAGCGCAGGTGCCGGCTGGCCGTTACGGTACACCGCAAGAATTTGGATCGCTGTGTGCGTATATTTGCAGTCAACAAGCGTCTTACATCACAGGTCAAAACTTCTTGACCGATGGTGGTTCCTACCCAGGTACTTATTGACGCTTCGCAAGCTGCATGCGCCTCGCACGCTGGCCCTCAATGGGTACGCCGTGAGGACACCAGAATGCCACTCACAATGAGGCCAAAAGCCACAAGGTGATAGATCTGGGGCAGGTCGCCTAAGAACACGGTCGACATGATGGCGGCAAACAGCGGTGTGAGGTTGGCAAAGAAACCCGCCACCGCTGGCCCTGCAGTTTGCACACCCAAGCCCCAGCATCTGTAGGCCATCACAGCAGGGCCGATGGCTACAAAAGCAAGCGCTGCATAAAGGGGCGGGCCCCAAGTAATGTGTGCGTTGGTAAGCGCCCATTCAGCACCTGTAAACATGCCCGCCCAGCCTAGGCCAAATATGACCTGCGCCATCAGGAATGCTGCCCAATTGCTTCGAATTTCGTCGGGCTCGTTGCGCTGCGTTAAGAGCCAGCTGTAAATTGCCCAGCAGGCAGTGGCCAGCAAAATATAAATGTCGCCCACCACAAAGCTCACCTGCAGCAGTTGCTCTGCATCGCCGCGCGACAAAACCACCAACACACCCGCAATGGAAAGCCCTGCGCCCAGCCACTGTGCACGCCGCACAGGTGTCTTAAAAAACAAGGCGCCGATGGCCAGCATGAACACGGGGGTGCTGGCCGCCACCAAGGTCACGTTGAGTGGGGTGGAGGTTTGCAATGCCAAATACTGCAGCGCGTTGTAGCAACCCACACCTAACAAACTCAGCAGAGCAAACCTGCGCCAGTAGGGCCAGAGTGGGCTACTGGGTTTGAGCAAATGCCAAGCTAAGGGAAGAAGGATGAAAAAAGCAATCGCCCAACGCAAAAAATTGAGGGTGATGGGCGGTACCAAATCACTCACCAATCGGCCCACCACGGCGTTGCCTGCCCAAAGCAGCGGCGGAACGGTGAGCATGAGCGCTGTGCCAGGTGAGAGTTTTTGTGTCATGCCCGTGACTTTAATGGCAACGCAAGGGTGTGTTGTCACGCAGGGTCATTGAATTCGTGGCAAAGTAGCGGTCAATGTGATTTTGGCTCACACTCAATCACACCTCAATTTCAATTTTTCTAGGAGAAACGCATGAGCTTAGCTGTCCAAATCGACCAAAACGGTGGCCCAGAACAACTCAAATTGGTTGACGTTACAGTGGGCCAACCCGGCCCTGGCGAAATTCGCATTCGCCACAAAGCCATTGGCTTGAACTTCATCGACGTTTACCAACGCAGCGGTTTGTACACCTTGCCCATGCCTTTGAAGTTGGGTATGGAAGCCTCGGGCATTGTCGAGGCCGTGGGCGAGGGCGTTACCCACCTCAAGGTGGGCGATCGTGCAGCCTATGCCAGCCAACCCCCAGGCAGTTATTGCGAAGAGCGCGTGATGCCCGCCAAGTGCGTTTGCAAATTGCCAGACGACATTTCTTTTGAAACCGGCGCTGCCATGATGCTCAAGGGTCTCACTGCACAGTACCTGCTTTTGAAAACACGACCGGTTGAAGGCTTGCAAGCCGGCGACCATGTGTTGTTCCACGCAGCCGCTGGCGGTGTGGGCCTCATTGCTTGCCAATGGGGCAAGGCTTTGGGTTTCAGCATGATTGGCACAGCGGGCTCTGATGACAAATGCAAACTTGCATTGGCGAATGGTGCCGAATACTGCATCAACTACAGCACTGAAGATTTCTTGCCCCGCGTGAAAGAAATCACGGGCGGCAAAGGTTTGAAAGTGGTTTACGACTCGGTGGGCAAAGACACTTGGGACAAATCACTCGAATGCTTGCGCCCCTTGGGCTTGATGGCAAGTTTTGGCAATGCCTCTGGTGCCGTAGCACCCTTCGCACCTGGCATGTTGGGCGCCAAGGGCTCTTTGTATGTCACACGCCAAACCTTGTTCAGCCACATCACATCGCGCGAAAGCACGCAAGCCATGGCCGACGATTTGTTTGCTGTGGTGCAAAGTGGCAAAGTCAAAATTCACATTGACCAGACCTTCCCGCTGGTGCAAGTGAAAGAGGCACACATTGCTCTAGAAGCCCGCAAAACAACGGGTTGCACCATCCTCACGCTTTAATTGCCGCGCCTTACACGCAGCAACTCGTCCAATATGAGCAGACCTGCGCCGAGGGTGATGGCACTGTCGGCCACGTTGAAAGCGGGGAAGTGCCAAGTGCCGTAATAGAAGTCTAGAAAATCAATCACATGGCTGTAAAGTACGCGATCGATCACATTGCCGACCGCACCGCCCAACAGCAGAGACAAAGCCAGGCAAAACAAAGTTTGGCCAGCATGCATGCGCAGCAAATAAAGCATCACCACCGCGGCCACAACACCCAGCCCCGTAAAGAACCAGCGCTGCCAGCCGCCTGCATCGGCCAAGAAGGAAAATGCGGCGCCGGGGTTGTGCACGCGAACCAAATTGAAGAAGGAGGTCATGGGCAGAGTTTCACCCAACTGGAAGGCACCCACAACCGCAATCTTGGTCAATTGGTCTAGCAACAGAGTAATGAGCGCAATGCCCAACCAGAGCCAGACGCCCGAGCCTGATTTGAAAGCGTTTTTGTTGCGCGCCATGTTTGATGCTTTAAGCAAACAGTCGAGTTTCACCCGAGCCATGCAAGTTGCTGTCGCAACGGCCGCACAGGGTGGGATGTGCAGGGTTCACGCCCACATCGGGGGCGTAGTGCCAGCAACGCTCGCACTTGGTGTCCTGACTGACAGAAACCTTGGCAAGCATCTCGGAACTGGCCTCTAAAATAATTTGTGACGTGATGAACACAAACTTCAAGTCATTGCCCAAACTGGCCAACAAGACATGGTCTTCAGGGCCGACTTGCAAGTTCACAGAGGCTTGCAATGAAGCCCCCACTTTGCCATCGGCACGAAGGGCTTCAATGTCCTTGTTGACCTGATCGCGAATTTGTCGAATGCGAGTCCACTTGGCCAGCAGCGCTTCGTTGGGTGTGCCCAAGTCGCTGTAGGTTTCCATGAAGATGGATTCAGAAGTGCCAAAAGCGTGCCAAGCTTCCTCGGCGGTAAAGCTCAAGAACGGTGCCATCAAGCGCAGCATGGCATGCGTGATGCGGTAGAGCACCGTTTGTGCAGAGCGACGAGCCAATGACTTGGGTGCGTTGGTATACAGGCGGTCTTTCAACACGTCCAAATAGAACGCGCCCAAATCTTCAGAGCAATAGATCTGTAATTTGGACACCACGGGGTGAAACTCATAGACCTTGAAGTGAGCCAAAATATCGGCTTGCATTTGCGCGGCGCGACTCAAGGCAAAGCGATCAATTTCTAAAAGGTCAGCATCGGCCACGGCATCTTTGGCAGGGTCGAAGTCGCTCACGTTGGCCAACAGGAAACGCAAGGTGTTGCGAATGCGGCGATAAGCATCGACCACGCGCGCCAATATTTTGTCGTCGATGTTGAGGTCGCCAGAGTAGTCGGTGGAGGCTACCCACAAGCGCACAATTTCGGCGCCCATCTTGTCGCTGATTTCTTGCGGCGCCATGACGTTGCCCAAGCTCTTGCTCATCTTGCGGCCTTGGCCGTCGGTGGCAAACCCGTGCGTGAGCAAACCGCGATACGGCGCTCTATCGTACAAAGCGCAACCGAGCAACAAAGAGCTGTGGAACCAGCCGCGGTGTTGGTCGTGGCCTTCTAAGTACAAGTCGGCTTCTGATCCCACGTCATGGAAAGGCGCTCGGTCGTAGGCATCTTTGTGACTGCCGCGTAGCACGTGCTGGAAGGTAGAGCCAGAGTCAAACCACACTTCCAAAATGTCGGTGCTCTTGGTGTAGTTGGGTGCATCGGCTGCCCCCAAAATTTCTTCCGCAGTTGCACGGCTCCAAGCTTCAATGCCGCCTATTTCAACGATGTTGGCAGCTTGATCCAAAATTTCCATGGTGCGAGGATGCAACTCACCCGAATCTTTGTGCAAAAAGAAGGGCACAGGCACGCCCCAGCTGCGCTGACGAGAAATACACCAATCAGGGCGGTTGGCAATCATGTCGCGCAAACGCGTCTTGCCGTTTTCTGGATAGAAGTGGGTTTGATCGATGGCATCGAGTGCCAACTGCCGCAATGTTTTGGATGCTTTGTCTTTAGAGAAAACGCCAGGGCCTTCGTCCATGCGAACAAACCACTGCGCCGCAGCGCGGTAAATGACGGGAGTTTTGTGGCGCCAGCAATGGGGGTAGCTGTGGGTGATGCCGTAGGTGGCCATGAGCCGATTGCTTTCACCCAAGACTTCAATGATGCGGGGGCAAGCTTTCCAAATGTTCAGACCGCCAAAGAGGGGCAAGTCTTCTGCATAGCTGCCATTGCCTTGAACAGGGTTCAAGATGTCGTCATAGGCCAGGCCATTGGCGACACACGAGTTGAAGTCATCGACGCCGTAAGCGGGCGAGGAGTGAACAATGCCCGTGCCATCTTGAGCGCTCACATAGTCGGCAACATAAACTGGCGAGAAGCGTTTGTAGCCTTCGTGAACGTCGTACAAGGGGTGTTTGAAATTCAAGCCGCCCAGCTTTTCGCCATTGGTGGTTGCCACCACTTGACCTTTTAACTTGTAGCGCTCTAAACATTTTTCGACCAAAGACTCGGCCAAGACCAAGAGGCCTTTGTCGGTATTGACCAAGGCGTAAACCAACTCGGGGTTGACATTCAATGCTTGGTTGGCAGGCAAGGTCCAAGCGGTGGTGGTCCAGATGACTGCGAAGGCCGATTTGGACGAGTCGGGCAGGGCGCTGAGACCAAACGCCTTGGCCAGTGCGGCCTTGTCGGCCGCTTCAAAGGCAACATCCAGGGTGTCACTTTTTTTGTCGGCGTATTCAATTTCAAATTCGGCCAATGAAGAGCCGCAATCAAAGCACCAGTAAACGGGCTTCAAGCCGCGATAGACAAAGCCACGTTCAATGACGCGTTTAAAGGCGCGAATTTCGCCCGCTTCGTTGGCAAAGTCCATGGTGCGATAGGGACGATCCCAATCACCCAACACGCCCAATCGTTTGAAGTCTTCGCGTTGCTGATCAATTTGTTCGGTTGCAAAGGCGCGGCTCTTGGCCTGCATGTCGTCGCGGCTCAATTTGCGGCCATGCAATTTTTCAATGGCGTTTTCAATGGGCAAGCCGTGGCAGTCCCAGCCCGGAATGTATTGCGCGTCAAAGCCCGCCAATTGCTTGGACTTGACGATCATGTCTTTGAGTACTTTGTTCAGGGCGTGACCAATGTGCAATTTGCCGTTGGCGTAGGGCGGGCCGTCGTGCAACACAAACAAAGGAGCACCTTGGCGTGCAAGACGCAGTTTTTTGTACAGGCCTTGATCGCTCCAAGCCTTGGCCCAAGCAGGCTCACGTTTAGGCAAATCGCCGCGCATTGCAAACGCGGTGTCGGGCATGTTCAGAGTGGTACGGTAATTTGTTTTTTGTTCGGACATTGTTCAAAGCGTCATGGTGTGGGGACTTGCAAAGTCGCATCTCTAGCGGCGAAAAATGCACGCGCATCGTGGCAGTCCTTGGCAATGCCCTCTGTGAGGGCTTCCAAGCTGTCGTACTTCAGCTCGTCGTGTAATTTGTGCAGCAAGTCAACTCGGATGATTTTACTGTAGCCTCCTTCGGGCCCCAGCTGGGTTGGCCAGTCTAAGCAATGGGTCTCTAACAGCACCCTGCCACCATTGACATCGTTGGGGTCCAAAGAGGGGCGAATGCCCAAATTGGCCACCCCTGGCAAGGCTTGGAGGCTTAAGCCATGGACTTCCACATTGAAAATACCGCTGGCTGCGGGTTGCCAATGGCTAAAGCGCAAATTGAGTGTTCTGAAGCCGTCCTGAGCGCCTTCATGAGAGGCTCCTAAGCCACGCCCTAGCTTTCGGCCATGCACCACATGACCGCTGATGCTGTAGGGCCGTCCCAAAAGGCGGGCTACCCCGTTCATGTCGCCCTTGGTTAGGGCTTCTCTGACGGCAGAGCTTGAAACTCTGAGGCCATGCACTTCGTAGCTGTTCATCCGGGCCACATCAAAACCCAAGCGCTGACCGGTGGCATCTAGCATGGTGTAGTCGCCGGCCCGCTTGGCGCCAAAGCGAAAATCATCGCCCACCAGCAAATATTTGACACCCAGACCCTTCACCAGGACGGACTGAATGAAGTCCTCTGGTGTTTGGCTTGCTAAGCGTGCGTCAAAGGGTAGTACCACCACTTGGTCGATGCCGCAGCGTTCAAGCTCTAGCAATTTGTCGCGCAGGTTTGCAATTCGTGCGGGCGCCAATTCAGGCTTGTTGTGAAGTTTGGCAAAAAAATCTCTGGGGTGTGGCTCGAAGGTCATCACACAACTTGGCACTCCACGGTGCGCAGCTTCGTTTTTCAAGAGCGCGAGCATGGCCTGGTGGCCGCGGTGGACACCGTCAAAGTTACCGATCGTCAAGGCGCATTGATGGGCCCTGTTTGGGTGGTTGAATCCGCGAAATACCTTCATGCTGCTTAAGTCATAAAAATGAATTGATTACAGGGTATATTGTGACTGACCAGAAAGACTGGCCTGTTCTCGTTTCATGTCATGGTTTTACCTTTGGATGGAGTCGCTTGTGAAGGTCTTGAAATTGTCTGCCCAAGGGCTTCCGCAGTCTTGGATTTCCTTGGAGCAAGCTGTGGTTTATTACGCAGCCGAAGATGTCCGCTGGGAAGCAGGCCAAGAAATTGCTGTTTTTCACGGTGGTCATAATTCCATCACGGGCGAACAGTCCATCATCAAGGTCAACAGCATCATTGGCACCCGCGGCGTTCATGGCATCAATCCTTTCGAACTCCGCCCCGGCCTTACCAACGGCAAATTGTTCATTCGCGATCGCAATGTGTGTGCTTATTGCGGCCAGCCATTTCATGAAACAGAACTCACCCGCGAGCACATCGTGCCTTTTGCACAAAATGGCATCGACAATTGGATGAATGTGGTCACGGCGTGTCGCTCATGCAATCATCGGAAAAGCAGTCGAACACCTGAGCAAGCAGGCATGCCCTTGCTTTATGCCCCTTATGTGCCCAGCCTGTGGGAAGATTTCATTTTGCGAAACCGCAGAATCTTGACCGATCAAATGGCGTTTTTGATGGCACATGTGCCTCAAAACTCCAGATTGAACGATTAGATGTAGGGCCTGCGTTAAGCAAAAACGCCAGCAGTTTCTTGCATGCTGGCAGACACTTCCCCCAAGTGGTGGAGGGTGTCGCCGAAAGTCATTTCAAGCTGCGTCAATTTCTTGAAGTAGTGGCTCACAATGTACTCGTCGGTGACTCCAATACCACCATGCAATTGCACAGATTGTTGGCCCACATAGCGCATGGAATTGCCCAATTGGTATTTGGCACGGGCCATGGCTTGGTGGCGCTCAGATGCAGGTGCGTTCAGTTTCAAGCTTGCGTAATAGCTCATTGAGCGGCCTAACTCCAATTGCATTTTCATATCGGCCACGCGGTGACGCAGGGCCTGGAAGGTGGCAATGGTGGTGTTGAACTGCTTGCGGGTGTTCATGTAGTCCACGGTGATGGTCATGGTTTTGTCCATCACGCCGACGCCTTCAGCGCACACACACGCAATGCCAATGTCCACGGCGTGGCTGACTGCGGTTTGGCCATCAAGGGTGATTAAGCTGGCAGGGCTTTGGTTGAGTTGGAGTTCGGCGGCGCGGCCACCGTCTTGGGTGCCGTAGCCTGACGTGGTGCAGCCCTTGGCCCCTTTGGCCACCAAGAACAAAGTCAACCTGCCGGATGCCATGGCGGGCACCAAAAAGGCATCTGCATGGTCACCCACGGCCACCATGCTTTTGGTGCCGGTAATAAGCCATTGACCGTCTTGTTGCTTTGCTTGCGCATCGCATTTGTGGGTGTTGTAACGTGATTTGCGCTCTTGGTGTGCCAACACCACAATGGCTTCGCCGCCTGCAATTTTGGGCAGCCATGCTGCTTTCAATGCATCGGGTGCATAGCCTTCTAAAACGGCGCCAGCAATGAAAGCATGCTGTACGGGTTCGAGCACAATGCCGCGGCCCAATTCTTCCATCACCACCATGCCTTCAACGGGCCCCATGCCCATGCCGCCTTGGTCTTCGCTGACATAAAGGCCGCACAGGCCCAGCTCTGCCAGCTCGGTGTAGGCGGCGCGGTCAAAGCCGCCCGCATGCGTAATTTCGCGGCGGCGGTCAAAGGTGTAGCCCTTGTCGACCCATTTGCGAACAGCGTCGCGCAATTGTTCTTGATCGTCTGAAAAATCGAAATCCATGATGTGTCCTTTAGGGGTTAAGCCATTAACCCAAAACTACCTGAGCCACGATGTTGCGCTGCACTTCATTGCTGCCGCCGTAGATGGTGGTTTTGCGCATGTTGAAATAGTTGGCTGCAAGCGGTGCGTTGGACACTTCGTGTCCGGGGAAGTCGCCTTGCCAACCTGCATCCATGGCTTCGAAGATGAAGGGCAGGCTGAAGGGGCCGGCTGCCAACATCATGAGTTCGGTGTAACGCTGTTGAATTTCGCTGCCCTTGATTTTCAGAAGGCCTGCTATGTCGAGTGAGTTTTTGCCAGACTTCTCTGCCGACAAAACACGCAACACCAACATCTCCAAAGCAACGATGTCGACTTCCAATTTGGAAATTTCATCTCGAAAACGCATGTCTTCGTAAACACCTTCGTTTTTGGCAATGCGTTTAAGGCGCTCGAGTTCGCGTTTGGCGCGGTTCACGTCGGCAATGTTGGTGCGCTCGTGGGCCAACAAATGCTTGGCATAATTCCAGCCTTTGTTTTCTTCACCGACCAGGTTGTTTGCAGGCACTTCCACATTGTCAAACCACACTTCATTGACTTCGCATTCGCCATCAAGCAACTTGATGGGGCGCACCGTAATGCCGGGCGTCTTCATGTCGATCAGCAAAAAGGAGATGCCGGTTTGCGGTTTGCCTTCGTTGCTGGTGCGTACCAAGCAGAAAATCCATTCGCCATACTGGCCCAAGGTGGTCCAGGTTTTTTGGCCGTTGACGATGTACTTGTCGCCCACGCGTTCAGCACGCGTTTTGAGGGACGCCAAGTCAGAGCCCGAACCAGGTTCGCTGTAGCCTTGGCTCCACCACACTTCACCGCTGGCAATGCCTGGCAAGAAACGTTTTTGTTGTTCAGCATTGCCAAAAGCCATGATGACAGGCGCCACCATGACGGGGCCGAAAGGCACGACCCGCGGGGCACCGGCCAGCGCGCATTCTTCTTCGAACAAATGCTTTTGCACGGCCGTCCAGCCAGGTCCGCCAAACTGCTCAGGCCAGCCCCAACCGAGCCACCCTTTTTTGCCCAAAATCTTCGCCCAACGCTGTAAGTCGTCGCGCGAGAGACGCATGGCGCTGTGAACTTTTTGCGAAATTTCTGAAGGTAAGTTTGCTTTTACCCAAGCGCGAATTTCCTCGCGAAATGCGAGTTCGTCGGGAGTGAATGCCAAATCCATGAGGTGTGTCTCCGGTCAATGCCAGTAAAAAAAGAGGGAAAGAGCGTTTTTAGCACGACCGTGCGCAAATCCGGTGTCTTGGCTGCGACAAGGTGCAATTTAGATGCCCGCTGCAGGGATAATACCGAGTCTTGATTGACGGTCCATTTGTGAAACACATTGTTATCTTGATTTCCGGCGCTGGCTCCAACATGGCAGCCATTCTGAAAGCCGCGCATGAAGAAGCTTGGTCTAAGAAATGGGGCGTAAAGGTGGCAGCCGTGATCAGCAACAAGCCTCAAGCGTCAGGCTTGATGTGGCTGCAAGCGCACGCTGAATTTTCAAACATCAAGACAGAAGTGATAGACCATACGCTGTTTGAATCAAGGGAGGCCTTTGACCAATCTCTGATGGCGCGAATTGATTTGCACGCCCCCGAGTTGGTCGTGCTGGCGGGTTTCATGCGAATTTTGACGCCTGCTTTTGTGGCCCACTATCAAGGTCGTCTGATCAACATTCACCCCTCATTGTTGCCCGCATTTGCCGGATTGAACACGCACCAGCGCGCCATTGATGCGGGCTCCAAGTTTGCTGGCGCCACTGTGCACCAAGTTTCAGTCGAGGTGGATCAAGGGCAAATTTTGGCCCAAGCCGTGGTGCCTGTTCTTGAAGGTGACACGGCTGAAACGCTGGCCGCCAGAGTGCTCACCCAAGAGCACCTTATTTTTCCTTCTGCTGTGGCAGCGTTTTTCAAGCCTCAGGCAGTTCCTCGCCCAACCAAGTAAACCGGGGTTGAATGACCCCCTTGATGTCAACCGTTTCATTGAACATGGCGGCGGGCCTGACCCACAGACCTTGCTCGCCATAAAGCGCTTTGTACAAAGTCAGTGGTTCAAGAGACTCACTGTGCCGCACAGTGCCAAGCACTTGGTAAAGCAAATTTTTATAGTGACGGTAGTAGCCAGGTCGGGTGATGATCAATGGCGGTAAAGTTTCTTGTTGCATAAAATCGCTCTTGCGTGTTGTGCGGTGGGACAATAGAGCTTATGCATCCAAAAGCCCTGTTAGACGCCTGCGCCGAATTGGTCAGGCTGACCCTCCAATTTAACCATCCCGCTGATGCGGTGGTTTCTCGTTTTTTTCGTGACAACCGCAATTTGGGTCCGCGAGAGCGAGCCACCCTGTCTGAAACGGTTTTTCAAGTCTTGCGACAAAAACTGTTGTTTGAGCACATGGCCCGATCTGGCAGCGGTGCCAAAGAAAAACGCTTGGCTATTTTGGGTTTTGCGGGCCCCAGAGATTTCGTCAAAAGTGCATTGAACGACACCGAAAAAAAATGGCTCGACATGTGCGACAGCATTCAGCCTTCTGACTTGATGTCGCAGCACATTCACAATTTGCCCGACTGGTTGGCTCGGCCACTCAAAGAACAACTGGGCGAGGAGTTTGGTGCCTTGGCCGAGAGCTTGCAGCAATCTGGCAGCTTGGATTTGCGTGTCAATGACTTGAACGAAAAACGTTCTGAGGTGCAGAAAGAATTAACGGCTGCAGGCATTGTGTGCGAGCCCACACCTTTTTCACCTTGGGGTCTGCGTTTGCAAGGCAAACCGTCTTTGGCCAAGGTCAAGGCCTTTGAGCGTGGCGCGGTTGAAGTGCAAGACGAAGGGTCACAGTTGTTAGCGTTGCTGCTTGATGCGCACCGCGGGGAAATGGTGGTGGACTTTTGCGCAGGGGCGGGTGGCAAAACTTTGGCCATTGGTGCCGCCATGCGAAACACAGGGCGCTTGTATGCCATGGACACATCCGCCCACCGATTGGATGCTTTGAAGCCGCGTTTGGCGCGCAGTCAGTTGTCCAACGTACATCCTGCGGCCATTGCACATGAGCGCGACGACCGTGTGAAGCGTTTGGCCGGCAAGATTGATCGGGTTTTGGTGGATGCACCTTGCTCTGGGCTTGGCACCCTTAGGCGCAATCCAGATTTGAAATGGCGTCAAAAGCCTGAGGGCATTGCCGAAGTCACGGCAACTCAAACTGCCATTTTGGAAAGTGCAGCGCGTTTGTTGAAGTCGGGTGGCCGTTTGGTCTATGCCACCTGCAGCATGCTGCCTCAAGAGAATGAAGATATTGCCAACGCCTTTTCGGCGGCGCATCCTGATTTTGTGGCATTGCCCGTGTTGGAAGAACTCTCCCGCTTGAAAGTTGCCAATGCCGACAACTTGTGCAATGGCCATTTTTTACGCCTTTGGCCGCATCGGCATGGCACCGACGGTTTCTTTGCAGCTATTTGGGTTCGAAAGTGAATTCTAAAGCGCTAACTTTGGCGCTTGCTTGTTGAAATCACTGTCAATTTGAATTTGGAAATCTTAAAATACTCAGATCGCCTTTCGAGGCACCTCTACTCAGAAAGCGACTGCATGTTGTTACTCGACTCGGCTGTATTTGATGCGGTCATTGACTGGATGGCAAACGGAATCATGGGATTTTCAGGTTGGCAAATTTTCTTTGTCATTCTGGGCCTCACGCACGTCACCATTGCCAGTGTCACCATCTTCTTGCACCGCCATCAGGCGCACCGAGCCTTGGATTTACACCCCATTGCATCACATTTTTTCCGTTTTTGGTTGTGGATGACCACGGGTCAGGTGACCAAAGAATGGGCGGCTATTCACCGCAAGCACCACGCCAAGTGCGAGCAAGCTGAAGACCCTCACAGCCCGCATGTGCATGGCATTCGAACCGTTTTGTTCAAAGGTGCTGAGCTGTATCGCAAGGAATCAAAAAACAAAGAAACTCTGAGCCGTTATGGCCACGGCACCCCCGACGACTGGATAGAGCGCAATCTTTATTCGCGCTTTTCCTGGCAAGGTGTTGCACTGATGTTGATCATCGATGTGGCCTTGTTTGGCGCCTTGGGACTGACAGTGTGGGCGGTTCAAATGGCTTGGATTCCCATCTCAGCGGCGGGCATCATCAATGGCGCTGCCCACTATTGGGGCTACCGCAACTTCGAGGCGCATGACGCCAGCACCAACATCTCGCCTTGGGGTATCTTGATTGGTGGTGAAGAGTTGCACAACAACCATCACACCTACCCAACGTCTGCCAAGTTGTCGGTCAAGCCCTACGAATTCGATTTGGGCTGGACTTACATCTGCATCTTGCAAGCTTTGGGTTTGGCCACTGTGAAAAAGACGCCCCCTGTATTGGCCTACGGCGAAGTTCGCCCTGTAGCCGATGAAAAAACTTTGGAAGCCTTGATCGCCAATCGTTATGCAGTGATGGCTGGTTACGCCCGTCAAATGCGCACTGTCTTCCGCGAAGAAGTGGCCAATGCCAAGTTGGACGCCAGCATTTTGAAAGTCGCTTCACGATGGATTCACCGCGATGGCGACAAAGTGCCTGCCGAAGCGCGAGCGCCTTTGAGTGCGACCCTTGCAGCCTACCCCGTACTAGACAAAATGCTGGCCATGCGCGAAGAACTGCGCCAAATTTGGCTCAACACGTCTCATAGCCGCGAACAACTGGCCCTAGACCTGCAAGCCTGGTGCAAACGCGCAGAAGACAGCGGCATTGCTGCCTTGCGCGAGTTCTCCACCCAACTGCGCGCTGCCCGAGCGTAAGAATTTAATTGGGGTCAGAGCAACATTAATTTGGTCAATCAAAGGGGATGCAAGCGAAGGGGGACTTCCTCATATGGAGTACCAGAAATCGTCAGCCCCCCTTCGCTTGCATCCCCTATGATTGGAAATTAATGTTGCTCTGACCCCAATTAAATTTCTCCAGCAACAAAAAAGCCCGCTATTGCGGGCTTTTTCTATGGAGTCAAACTGAATTACTTTAGTTTGATTTCCTTGTACTCAACGTGCTTGCGAGCTTTTGGGTCGAACTTCATGATCGACATTTTCTCGGGCATTGTTTTCTTGTTTTTACTGGTCGTGTAGAAGTGACCAGTTCCAGCTGTTGATTCCAGCTTGATTTTTTCGCGTCCGCCTTTGCTTGCCATGATGGTGCTCCTGTAGGGGGTTTAAGCTTGACCGCGTTCGCGCAAGTCTGCGAGAACGGCATCAATGCCATTTTTGTCGATCAGGCGCAAAGCGGCGCTGGAAACGCGCAGGCGCACCCAACGGTTTTCGCTCTCAACCCAGAAACGGCGATATTGCAGGTTCGGCAAGAACCGGCGCTTGGTTTTGTTGTTAGCGTGGGAAACATTGTTTCCGACCATGGGGCCTTTGCCCGTTACGTCGCAGACGCGTGCCATGTGGACACT
>SHXD01000095.1 GCA_009693505.1 Limnohabitans sp. | reverse complement strand
AGGCACTTCTCACGATCACGCCAACGACATTTTGCAAGCCCTGATCGCTCTGGGATACTCCGACAAAGAAGCTGCGGTGGCGCTCAAGTCTTTGCCACCAGACATCGGTGTGAGCGATGGCATCAAAATGGCGCTCAAGGCCTTGGCCAAATAAAATAAACAACACATGAGCATTCAAACCGACGACTTTGGTACCCCACCGCCCGCGCGCATGGTGGACGCAAAACCCGAGACACCTCAGGAAGAAGCTATCGAGCGCGCGCTGCGCCCAAAATTATTGGACGACTATGTTGGTCAAACCAAGGTACGTGAGCAGTTAGAAATTTTCATTGGCGCCGCCAAGATGCGCGGCGAGCCTTTAGACCATGTATTGTTGTTTGGCCCGCCTGGTTTGGGCAAGACCACTTTGAGCCACATCATTGCCGCTGAACTGGGTGTGAACCTCCGCCAAACAAGTGGTCCCGTGTTGGAAAAACCAAAAGACCTGGCCGCACTGCTCACCAATTTAGAAAAAAACGATGTCTTGTTCATCGACGAAATTCACCGCTTGTCTCCCGTGGTGGAAGAAATTTTGTACCCCGCGTTAGAGGACTATCAAATCGACATCATGATTGGTGAAGGCCCTGCAGCCCGCAGCATCAAACTAGATTTGCAGCCCTTCACTTTGGTGGGTGCTACCACCCGCGCTGGCATGTTGACCAATCCGTTACGTGATAGGTTCGGCATTGTTTCGCGTCTTGAGTTTTACACGCCTGAAGAGTTGGGTCGCATTGTGAAGCGCAGTGCTGCGTTGCTCAAAGTTCCCATGGATACAGCCGGTGGCGAAGAAATTGCCAAGCGCTCACGGGGCACACCGCGCATTGCCAATCGCTTGCTTCGAAGAGTGCGCGACTATGCCGATGTGAAAGGCGTGGGCCATATCACGCATGACATTGCCAAACTGGCGTTGGCCATGCTCGATGTTGACCCAGAAGGTTTCGATTTGATGGACCGCAAATTGTTGGAAGCGGTCATTCACCGCTTTGATGGCGGCCCCGTGGGTTTAGACAATATTGCCGCCAGCATTGGTGAAGAGCGCGACACCATTGAAGATGTGATCGAGCCGTATTTGATTCAACAAGGTTTTTTGCAGCGCACACCGCGCGGTAGAACGGCCACTTTGGCGGCCTACAGGCATTTGGGTGTCACGCCGCCTAAGAGTTTTTCGCAAGATTGAGTTTTCAAAGCTGATTCAAAGTCAGTCGCTAACTCAGTATTCGTCGCGCGACACTTCGTCCAAGTGCGACGTGTCTGCCCAGCCCACCAAAGAAACGCTGTTTGGCGTCCACAACAAGCGGTTGATGGCGGTGTTGGTCAGGGCCCAAGTTCTAGGCGCCAACAAATCTTGACCTGTGGCAATGCGGTACAAAATGTCCATCACACCGCCGTGCGCAAAAACCGCAATGTGCTCACCTGGATGCTTCGCAGCCAAAGTGTTCAGCGTATTTCGAATGCGCTGATCTAAAGCAATGAGTGACTCACCGCCTTTGGGGGGTTCCCAATGTGGATCGCGCTTGCGCCAACGCATGGCGGCCTCTGGCAAGTCGGCTTCGATTTCTTTGAAAGTTTTGCCTTCAAAGGCACCAAACCCGCGCTCGCGCAAGCCTTGGTGTGTCACAGGTGTAAGCCCTAAACGTTTGCCCACTGTAAGCGCTGTTTGATGTGCGCGTTGCAAGTCACTGGTGTAGATGGCGTGCAAAGGGTCTTGCTCGGCCAAAGCTTCGGCCAAACGCTCAGCCTGCAATTGGCCATGTTCATTCAATGGGATGTCAATGTGGCCTTGAATGCGTGTGTCCACATTCCAAGCAGTTTCGCCATGACGAATGGCCGTGATGCGCGTTGCGTTCAAGGGCATCACTTACCTTGCAATGGTGGTGTCAACCCGTCGATTGAGGACCGAAGGGTTTGGAAAACCTTGCAATGCAGCCCCAATCATGGGGCGCCAAATGTTGGGATGGTCCGACCAAGGTCCTTCATGCAAGGCCTTTGTTTGATACACCACATTGCTGGTTTGCAGATCTCGAATGATGATGCTCACTTCTTGCGAATAGCCAGAAGGCGGCGGAAAGCCAGCGCGCATGCCTGTATTCATGCCAAGACCCCAGCCAACGCCGTGGGGCCTGTAACCCGTTCCAATGCTGACGTTAAAGCGATTCACCCAAGGACCGCGCACAGGTCGGCCCCATGGATCTGCAACGAACTCTGCCGCGCGTACGCCAATCCAGACGGTGTATTGGGCTTGAGTGTCATTGCGCGACCAACCCAAAGGCGCAAGTGCCGCTTCAAGTTCAACTTCTGCCCAGCCAGCTTGAAGGTTGTTGACATCGGCAGGAAGACGGTCAAGTCGGAAGTAAGCCTTGGCAGGTGCTGCAGTTTGAGAAGCTGTGACAGCAGGCCACTGCGTGCTGGTTTGCACTTGGCTTTCAATGATGCGCATGCTGTTGCAGCCGCTTAATAGCAGGCTGGACACGGCCATTAAAAACAGCCAACCCCACCGAATGGGGTGTGCGAATGGTTCGGTGATTTGACGGTTCATAGCACCTCCTTGTGAGTCACGTTTTATGCAAATCAAGATTGAAAAGACTTAGAGCTGAACCACTTGCACGCCTTGCAAGCTGGCCATCACATTGGGCGCTTCAAAGCTTTCATCGTCAAAGGCTTTGTCGCCATCTTCATTGGCAAGACCCGTGATTTTGAGATTTTTAAAATCGTGCAAGTTGGCGTCCATTAAATGCGAGGGCACCACATTTTGCAAAGCTGTAAACATGTTTTCAATGCGGCCCGGAAATTTCTTTTGCCATTCGCGAATCATGTTGCCAATTTGCACGCGCTGCAAGTTTTCTTGGCTGCCACACAAAGTGCAAGGAATGATGGGGAACTGACGGTGCTCGGCCCAACGCGAAAGGTCGGCCTCGGCTACATGCGCCAGGGGCCGAATGACCATGAACTCGCCGTTGTCGCTTAACAGCTTTGGCGGCATGCCTTTGAGTTTGCCGCCAAAGAACATGTTGAGGAAAAAGGTTTGAAGCATGTCGTCGCGGTGATGACCCAACGCCAATTTATTGCACTTCAATTGACCTGCCACTTTGTACAAAATACCTCGGCGCAAACGACTGCACAAACTGCACATGGTTTTGCCTTCGGGAATTTTGTCCTTCACGATGGAGTAGGTGTCTTGCGTTTCAATGTGAAACGGAACGCCCATGTTTTTCAAATAGGCGGGCAAAATTTCTACGGGAAAGCCGGGTTGCTTTTGATCTAAGTTGACGGCAATGAGTTCAAAGTCAACAGGTGCGCGCGCTTTCATTTTGAGCAAAATGTCGAGCATGCCGTAGCTGTCTTTGCCACCCGACATGCAGACCATGATGCGGTCGCCTGCTTCAATCATATTAAATTCGCTGATGGCCTGGCCCACTTGGCGGCACAAGCGTTTTTCTAACTTGTGCGTCTCGCGTTCAATTTTGAAGGCCTTGGCTTTTTGGGCGGCCTGTTCTTCGGCTTCATTGGCCACGGTCTCTAGCCAAGCGTTCTGTGTGGGTGCATTCATGGTTTCACCATTGTCCTGTTTCCATGCGAATGGCAACTTCGCAATCTTCAAAAATTTCTAATTTGGCAATTTTCACCCTAACGCCTTTCACGCCATGCAATTGCATGAGGCGGTGCGAGAGTTTGCCAATCAGGCTTTCGAGCAAATTGACATGCTCTGCAGTGCACTCATCGATGATGATTTTGCGCACCTTGCGATAGTCGAGCACATTGCTGATGTCATCATCGCGCGGCAACAAAGGCTGAGGCCCGAGGTTAAGTTCAGCGTCCACTTGAATGGGCTGAGGTTCCTTTTTCTCGTGCTCCAAAATTCCCAAGCTAGCGTCAAATCTGAGGCCTGTGAGCGTGAGCGTTTGCTTGCCTGAAGGGACCAAGGAGTCTGCAAGGTTAGATAGGGGGACGGTCATGCTGGCTCACATCAAAGAAAAATCGCGCTCGAACTTCATCAAATGCTGTCCGCCATCGACCAACAAGGTGGTGCCGGTCATGGCGCGGTTGTGCACTGCAAATACCACGGTGCTGACCACATCTTCAACCGATGAGGAGCGACCCAAGGGGCTGAGTGTGTGAAGTTTTTGAAACTTATCTTCGTCCAACATGTGGCTGGTGAGCGTGAGGCCGGGGGCCACGCCAACCACTCGAACCAGCGGCGCTAGCGCTTGGGCCAGCAAGGTGTTGGCCGCTTCCAATGCGGCCTTCGACAAGGTGTAACTTAAAAAGTCAGGGTTGGGGTTCCAAAGCTTTTGATCGAGCATGTTGATCACCACAGCTTCAGCGGTTTGCGCCCCGCGCGATTGGCAGTGTTGGTGCAAGGCCTGCGCCAGCACAATGGCAGCGCCTGTGTTGCTGGCCCAGTGCTGCGCCATGTTGGCGTAGCTGAAACTCTGAACATCGTCGTGCTCAAACAGCGCTGCGCTGTTGATGACGGCATCGACGCGACCTAATTGGCTGACCACTTGCGGCAGCAGTTTGCGGGTGGCTTCTTCGTTGGCCAAATCGGCTTTGAAAATAAAATCTTGGAGCTGAACCTGGGTGCTTAATTGAGTGTTTGAGCTACTAATCGCGGCTTCAGCAGTTTCACGGGCCTCAGCTTTCAACCCAGCGTGTGCCTGCCATTCTGCAAATGCCTGCATGCAATCTGCCGCTGTTTGAAGCGCCTCAGCCTCAGAACTTCGGTAGTGCACTGCAACACGCCACCCTGCACGTGCCAGGCCCAACGCAATTTCTCGGCCCAATCGCTTGCCGGCGCCTGTGACCAGGGCCGTGCGGGGAGTAGTAGAAAAAGAAGCCGACATTCGGGGACAATCATGGGCAATGACAGAAGCTTATAGTTTAACGACCGCCATGCTGGTGCGGGTACACAAGGCCATTTTGGCGGCTCAAGGCTGGTTGCCGTTTGATCAATTCATGTCTTTGGCCCTTTACGAGCCGGGTTTGGGCTATTACGCCAATCAGCAGCCCAAGTTTGGCACCATGCCCCAGTCGGGCAGCGATTTTGTGACGGCGCCCGAGTTGTCCCCCTTGTTTGGTGCGGCGTTGGCACAACAAGTGGCAGAAGCCTTGAGGGTCACGGATACCGACGAAGTCTGGGAATTTGGCGCAGGCAGTGGTGCTTTGGCGCACCAGTTGCTGAGTGAACTCAAGCGATTGGGTTGCGAATTGAAGCGCTACAACATCATGGACTTGTCCAGCACTTTGAAAGCCAGGCAGCAGTCGCTGTTGGCAGAGTTTGGCGATCAAGTCAAATGGCTGAGCGAATGGCCTGAAAGCATGCAAGGCGTGGTGGTGGGCAATGAAGTGCTTGACGCCATGCCGGTCAAATTGCTTCACAGAATCAAAGGCAAGTGGCACGAGCGAGGTGTGGTGCTGGCCGCTCAATCTGACCACCCCGATGGCTTGACTTGGGAGGACAAGCCGACCGATCTGCGGCCTCCACTAGAGCCCGTGGGTGAACACGACTACCTGACCGAAATTCAGCCACAAGGCGAAGCCTTTGTGACCAGCTTGGCCGAGCGAATGCTGGCCAGCAAGAAGGGCGGCGCTGCATTTTTCTTGGACTATGGTTTTCCAGAGGCGGAGTTTTTTCACCCTGAACGCCATATGGGCACCCTGATGTGCCATCAGGCGCACAAGGCCGACGTCAATCCCTTAAAAGCAGTTGGTTTGAAAGACATCACGGCCCACGTGAACTTCACGGGCATTGCCTTGGCGGTACAAGATGCTGGCCTGCAAGTCTTGGGTTACACCAGTCAAGCGCGGTTTTTATTGAACTTAGGCTTGGCCGAAAGAATGGCGCAATCAGGCTTGGCCGAGCGAGCGCAGGCCATGAAGCTCATCAATGAGCACGAAATGGGCGAGTTGTTCAAGGTGGTGGGCTTTGCCACCCATGACCACTGGCAGGCACAAGGTTTTGCTGTGGGCAACCGCAGCCACCGTTTATGAAACAAGGACCTGCTCATGCTTAGATGGGTGATCGTGACCTTTTTGGCCCTGCTGCTGATCAGTTGGGTGCGCCCCTGGCTTGAAAAAATGGGTTTGGGCAAACTTCCCGGTGACTTTCATTTCAAATTGTTTGGCCGAGAATGGTTCATTCCCCTCACAAGCACCTTGCTGTTGAGCTTTACCATCACCTTGATTGCCAAGTTCTTATAAAAAGAATGACGAGTTTTAAAACATTTGTGTTACAATGACAGCTTGTGACTACTGTTTAAGTCAATTTGATGCGCGGTCACAATAAGCGCAGTTCCTGCAGGTTTTTGAACTTTCAAACTCAGTTCACCAACTATCAGAAGAGCGGCGCACCCCCAAATACGGGTGGGTTTGATTTCACGCTTCCCCCTTTTTCAGTGCT
>SHXD01000094.1 GCA_009693505.1 Limnohabitans sp. | reverse complement strand
AGTGCTCAATCAACCAGCGCGAACTCTCAATAGTTGCCCCACCATCTTGCTCCATCAACTCGGCCCAGGCGCCCGACATGCCATTGAGCCTGAGCGCCTTCAAGTCGCTTTGAATATTACGCGTTGATTCATACATGAAGCGCTCCTTGGTCATCGTTATGAGTGGGTCGCAAGCGGTCGTAGCGCGCAGTGTCAGCCAGGGCTTGGTGTGTCAGTTGCAGTGCGCTGTCAGCTTGCTATACCGTTAGGACTAGTTTGCGGAGTACTTTTCTCTCCTGATGGTGAAGGCCAAACTAGCCTTGGTCAAGCTGCAATTCGACTAGAGCGCTTTGTTAACGGGAAGCATGTTGGTGTTGCTGAAGGTGGAGCCTGGGCTCATGCAGCAGAACAAGTAGTCCGAACGACGGGGCTCGATTTAACCCGTGCCCAGCTCGAACGCGCTGATGCATTGTTGAATGATTTACGCGTAAGTGATTTCGCTCACCTAAGCAATGTTCTACCTTCAGCTCTAGATCAACGCTTGCGGGGCTTTGCAGTAGCGCTTTCTACTCATGCAACAGATCCTACTGAACAGAATCTCGAACAAGTCGAACTGCATGCAGATCGCGCTCGCGCGCATGCACTTTTAGCAAATCAAAAGAACCGCCTTGCGCTTCAAAATTCAAGGCATACGAATTGGGCGCTTGAATGTCAGAGAGGGTGACCTTGCCCGAGAACTTAGCAGACACAGGGCCAATTTTGATGGCCACGCCGACGCTGTAAACGTTGGCTTCTGCCATTTTAAATTTGTCGTAGCCTGGAATGCAGGATTTTAAAATTTCGGGATCGTTGAGTGCATCCCATGCTTGCGCTTGTGTGACGTGTAATACGCGTTGTCCTTGCATGTCCATGTGCAGTTCTCCTATTTTATTTTTAACAACTTGTTCAAGGCACTTGCCAGCTCTTCTAGGCGCGATAAATTGTGAATGGCCAACATGCCATTCACGTGCCGATTTAAAACACTGGCCCCTGTTGCAATGGGAGCGTAGCCTTCAAATCTGAGCAAAGGGTTGAGCCAAAGCAAAGAGCGTGTGTGTCGCTTGAGCCAAACAAGCTCCGAGTCTAGCGTTTCTGGAGTGCCAGTATCGAGCCCATCACTGATTAACAACACCACAGTGCGCCTGCCTGTGAGTTTTTTTGCAAAATTTGCACGCAATTGCGCCAGCGATTTTCCCAGCTGCGTTCCACCCGCGAAATCTAGAATTTGACGACTGGCCTGCGTCAACATTTCATCTGTATCGCGCAATTTGAAAGCGTGGTTCAAATCGGTCAGATCAGTGCCAAAGGCGAAATTTTGTCGGGGTGTGCCCCGCGTGGCTTGGTGCAAGAAAGCCAACAACAGTCGGGCGTAGCGCTCCATGGAGCCAGAGATATCGACCAAGATCAAAAGCGGTAGCGCCTGCGGTTTTCTGTGCATGCGTGGCAAAGACAAAATATCGCCATCTTGTCTTGCCGCCATCTGCATGGTTTTGGCCCAATGAATGCGATCGCCTCGGCCACCCGTGCGTGTTCTGCGTCCTTGAATTTTGGGCAGAGGCAGCTTGACTTGTTGGGCCAGCTTTTCAACCAACCTGAACTCGCTGGCACTCAAGCTTTGGAAGTCGGCTTGTTGTAACCGCTGCCTGTCGCTGGCGCTCATGGCCGCGTCAAACTTCAACTCACCTTCTTTGGGTTTGACGGGATCATTTTGTTTGTTTTTGGCCGCCAAAGCTTCTTGCACTCTGGATTTGCGCAGCACACCGGGCATGGCAGCAGGTGCCTTGGGCAAAAGCTGAGACAAAAGTTGTCGGGTGAGCTCGGGGTCTCTGAAGAAGGCGGAAAACATTTGGTCGAAGACCAGAAGGTCTTCTTGTCGGCTGACCAAACAGGCTTTCAAGGCCGCTGATAAATCGTCTTTTCTTTCGATGCCAACGTGTTCAGTCGATTCAATGGCCAAGCTGATGCGCGATGCATCAATAGGAAGTCCTGCTCGCCTGAGTGCGCGCGCAAAACCCGTGATGTTGTCACTGAGTTTGCCGCTTCGTGCGTCGCCTAAAAGCATGATGAACCTAGCTTTGAATTAAATGCTTGTGGTTGGCGCTGGCGCCAGCAAATCATTGAGAAGCGGTGTGATGGCTGCAATGTCTTCGCGCTGCTTGAACAAAATGCCCGCTGTGTCTTGCACTACTTCTGGATCGAGGGTGAGGGTGTCTAAGGCGACCAATGCTTTGGCCCATTCAACGCTTTCAGCAATGCCGGGCGCGCGTTGAAAAGTACTTGAAAATGGCTGGCTTCTAAGGCGACCCACAAACTCGGCCACTTGCTCTGTAAGCTGAGCGCTAGCCTCTGGCACTTGCGACCTGACCACCGCCAGTTCACGCTCGCGATCGGGGTAGTCCATCCATTGATAAAGGCATCGACGCTTCACGGCATCGTTCAAGTCGCGGGTGCGATTGCTGGTCAGAATGGTCACTGGCGCCACCTCGGCTTTGATGGTGCCCAGCTCGGGAATACTGACTTGGTATTCGCCCAAATATTCCAGTAAAAATGCTTCGAAGGGTTCGTCAGCGCGGTCAACTTCATCAATCAACAGCAGTGCGCCCGGTGCGGGGGTTTGCAAGGCTTCTAGCAATGGGCGCTTGACCAAGAAACGTTTTTGGTAGACCTCGCGTTCGATATCTGGTGGCGTTGCGCCCGAACCCGGGTGAGATGCTGCCGCGCGCATGTGCAGCAGTTGCGCAGCATGGTTCCATTCGTACAAAGCCTCGCGTTGCTCCATGCCGTCATAGCACTGTAAGCGAATCAGGGGGCGTTCCAAAATTTTGGCCAAGGCTTTGGCCAGCTCTGTTTTGCCAACGCCAGGCTCACCCTCTAAAAGCAGAGGACGCTCTAATTTGAGACTCAAAAAAACGGCGGTGATGAGCCGCCGTTCCGCGAAATAGCCCACGCCTTGAAGGGCTTGGGCTATTTCGTCGATGGTTTTGAAAGTGTCTTTTGCGGTCATCCGTTCGCCTGTTTCACCGCCCTCTGAGTTTGCACGGTGATCAGGTGAGCGCGGTAGGCTTTTGAAGCGTGCAGGTCGGCATTGAGATCTGTAGGGTCTACCGCGACGCCAGCCACTGCTTCTGGGGTAAAGCTTTTTGTCAAAGCCGCTTCCAAACCAGCATGGCGGAAGACGCCATTGCCTGCACCTGTAATGGCCACACGTGCGCCAGAAGCAGTGTGGGCCACAAACACGCCGACCAATGCGAAACGTGACGCAGGTTGGTTGAATTTGGCGTAGGCCGCTTTGGCGGGAATGGGGAAGCTAACGGAAGTGATGATTTCGCCTGCGTCCAAAGCTGTGGTGTACAAGCCTTTGAAGAAGTCATCGGCCTTGATAGAGCGCTTGTCGGTGTTGACCGTGGCGCCCAAAGCCAACAAGGCGCTGGGGTAGCAGGCAGCAGGATCGTTGTTGGCCACAGAACCGCCAATGGTGCCCATGGCGCGAACTTGCTTGTCGCCAATGTTGTTGGCCAAAGCCGCCAAGCCTGGAATGCTCTTTTGGACTTCGGTGTTGTCGGCCACATCTTGGTGACGCGTCATGGCGCCAATCACGATGTTGTTGCCGTCCTTCTTGATACCTGCCAGGCCACTGATGGCTGCCAAGTCAATCAAGGTTTCTGGTTGCTGAAGGCGTTGCTTCATGGCGGCGATCATGGTTTGGCCACCGGCCAGAACTTGACCTCCGGCCTGGGCCGATTTTTGGGCATCTGCCAAGGCGGTGGGGCTTTCGTATTTGAATGCGTACATGTTGAGTTCTCCGAATTTCTAATCAGTGCTTGGCGGCTTGAATGGCTTCCCACACGCGGTGCGGTGTGGCAGGCATGTCAAAGTCTTTCACACCCAAAGGTGCCAAGGCATCAAGCACAGCGTTAATCACGGCTGGAGGGGCGCCAATGGCGCCGGCTTCGCCGCAACCTTTAGTACCCAGTGGGTTGGTAGTGCAGGGGGTGCACTCATGACCAATTGCAAACTCTGGAAAGTCATCTGCGCGGGGCATGGTGTAGTCCATAAAGGAGCCTGTCAAAAGCTGACCGGTTTCCTTGTCATACACACAGTTTTCCATGAGAGCTTGGCCAATGCCTTGAACCAAACCGCCATGCACTTGGCCTTCCACGATCATGGGGTTGATGATGGTGCCGAAGTCGTCCACGGCTGTGAACTTATCGATTTTAGTTTTGCCTGTTTCTGGATCAATTTCTACTTCGCATATATAAGTGCCGGCAGGGAAGGTGAAGTTTACAGGGTCATAGAAAGCGGTTTCATTTAGTCCTGGCTCCAACTTGTCAAGGGGGTAGTTGTGAGGTACGTAAGCAGTGAGCGCAACGGTGCCAAATGGAATTTTCTTGTCTGTACCTTTGATGCTAAATTCACCATTAGCAAAGTCAATGTCGGCATCACCAGCTTCCATTAAGTGGGCAGCAATTTTTTTGGCTTTAGATTCAATTTTATCCAATGCCCGCATAAGTGCCGCACCACCTACAGAAATAGATCGTGAGCCATAGGTACCCATACCGAAAGGTACTCGCCCCGTATCGCCGTGAACGATGTCCACATTTTCGACGGGAATACCCAAACGCGCTGCAACAACTTGTGCAAAAGTAGTTTCGTGGCCCTGACCGTGGCTGTGTGAGCCGGTAAACACCGTTACGCTTCCAGTTGGATGAACTCGTACTTCGCCACATTCAAACAGGCCTGCGCGGGCGCCTAATGCGCCAGCTACGTTACTTGGAGCAATACCGCAGGCTTCCATGTAACTGGAGTAGCCGATACCACGCAGAAAACCTTTAGCTGCACTGGCAGCCTTTCGAGCAGGAAAACCTTCCAGATCACCCAATTTGTTGGCGTGGTTCATGAGGGCGTGGAAATCGCCAGTGTCATATTGCAAAGCCACAGGTGTCTGGTAAGGGAATTGCGTGATAAAGTTTTTGCTACGAATGGCAGCTTGACTCATACCCATTTCCCAAGCAGCACGTGACACAATGCGCTCTAACAAGTAAGCGGCTTCTGGCCGACCAGCACCGCGGTAAGCGTCAACAGGCGCTGTGTTTGTAAACCAGGCGTCCACCTCAACGTATATCTGAGGTGTGGCGTACTGACCTGCTAATAAGGTGGCGTAAAGGATAGTGGGTATACAGGTTGAGAACGTGGACAAATAGGCACCTAGATTGGCATCTGTGTGAACCCTTAAAGCCAAAAACTTACCTTCTTTGTCAAGGGCTAGTTCGGCGTGGCTAGAGTGGTCGCGACCGTGAGCATCGCTTAGGAAGGCTTCAGAGCGATCACAGTTCCATTTGATGCTTCGGTTGAACTTTTTAGCAGCCCAAGTAAGGCAAACATCTTCCGCATAAAGATAGATTTTCGACCCAAATCCACCACCGACATCTGGTGCTATAACCCGCACTTTGTGTTCTGGCAAACCTAATACAAATGCTGTCATGAGCAAACGCTCGACGTGGGGGTTTTGGTTGGACACATAAAGAGTGTATTCGTCACTAGCGCGGTTGTAACTTCCAATGGCGGCACGGGGCTCCATTGCGTTAGGCACTAATCGATTGTTCAAAAGGTCAAGTTTGGTGACATGCGCCGCATTGGCGAATGCTGAATCGACAGCAGCCTTGTCTCCAATGGCCCAGTTGTAGCAATGGTTCTCGGGGGCTTCTGCGTGAATGGCAGTAGCCTTTTGGGCATGACGCACATCAACCACGGCTGGCAATACGTCGTATTCAACTTCCACCAACTCGGCAGCATTCTTGGCTTGCTCAAGTGTTTCGGCGACCACCATGGCCACGTGGTCGCCCACGTAGCGCACTTTGCCATTGGCAAGAATAGGGTGAGGCGGCTCGTTCATGGGCTTGCCGCTGGTGTCGGTAATGAGCCAGCCGCAGGGCAGGCCATTGATCTTGGCATCGACCACATCGGGGCCGTCTAGCACGGCCACCACATCAGGCGCAGCCAAGGCTGCCGCCTTGTTGATGCTCTTGATGTTGGCGTGTGCATGAGGGGAGCGCACGAACACAGCGTGCGTCATGTTGTCTAGGCGAATGTCGTCTGTGTAGTTGCCAGCGCCTGTGAGGAACCGGTAGTCTTCCTTGCGACGCAAGGACTCACCGATGTGGGGAAGTTTGGAGAAATCTGATGCACCCATGATGAGCTCCTTATACTTTCATTGCAGCAGAACCTTGCTGCACGGCTTTGACAATGTTTTGGTAACCGGTGCAACGGCACAGATTGCCTTCGAGCAATTCGCGAATTTCGGTTTCGCTGGCATTGGGGTGGCGATTGGCGATGTCAACCGCGCTCATGACCATGCCGGTGGTGCAAAAACCGCATTGCAAACCGTGGCATTCTTTGAAGGCCGCTTGCATGGGGTGCATGGTGCCATCGGCGTGCGCCAAGCCTTCTATGGTGGTGACCTC
>SHXD01000002.1 GCA_009693505.1 Limnohabitans sp. | reverse complement strand
ATGTCGACACCCATCTTCTTAGCGGCATGCGGTTTGATGGATTCAAGCATTTGGTGGCACATGGCCAAAATGGCACTGCCAGCGCCGTACAGAGAACGCGATCCGCCTGTTCCGTTGCCTAACAATTTTTGATTTGCTTTGCCTGCCTCGTATCTCACACGGTCTGCCGGCCATCCCAAGGCTTTCTCGATGATGCTGGCAAATGAAGTTGAGTGACCTTGTCCAGAGGGCCCCGTGACGCCGTAAACATACAAATAGCCATTGGCGTTGAATTCACCCCAAGCTTGGTCTTTTGGCGCGGTACCCGCACCCGACGCTTCTAGGAAAGTAGACAGGCCAATGCCGCGGTATTGACCTTGACTTAAAGATTGAGCACGACGTTCTTCAAATGTTGCGTAATTGGAAATCACTAGTGCGCGGTCAAGCAACTTTTCACTCAAGCATGTATCAATGGTGCTGCCATTGGCTGTTTTGTAGGGGAATGCAGATTCTGAAATGAAATTTTTGCGCCGCAAAACAACAGGGTCAAAGCCATGCTCGTGCGCGGCAAAGTCAACCAAACGTTCGATGGCATAGGCGATGTCGGGACGCCCTGCGCCGCGATAGGCCGATACTGGCGTGGTATTGGTGTAAACCACCTCCGACTCCATGTAGAGCGCCGGGATTTGGTAGACACCGCCCATGGTGATAGAAAGATTTCGCGTGCCAATGAAGGTGCTCATCATGCAGTTGTAGGCACCTAAATCAACGCGGTCCTTGAATCGAATGGCCAATATGTGGCCATCTGCATTGAGTGCAATTTCACCATTTAAGATCAAGGCACGCCCATGCCAATCGCTGAGAAAAATTTCGCTTCGAGAACCAACCCAACTGACAGCGCAGCCAAGGTGGCGCGCAGCCAGCACCAAAGTGGCATGCTCGGTGTAAGCTCCGGCGCGCAGTCCAAATGATCCCCCTACATCGTTGGCGTCAATGTGCAATGATTCAGGCGCAGCGCCTGATGCCATTGCTAAAAAATTGCGCATGCCTAAAATGCCTTGATGGGGCGTATGCACTGTTGTGATGCCAGCTTCTGCGTCATGGATGGCAACGACTGCCCTAGGCTCCATAGGAACGCCCATGAGCCTTTGGCTTAAAACCCGAAGTTGGCTGGCGTAAGTGGCTTTGGCAAATGCCGCGTTAACTTGTTCTGCATCGCCCGACGCAAAATGCAAAGACACATTTCTAGGCGCATTGGCATGCAACTGAATCGACGATGAGAGCGTTGTTTTTTCTGGATCGACACTGGCTTCCAGCGCTTCGTATTCGATTTCAGCAAGCTCGGCAGCATCTTGCGCGCAAAGCGCTGATATGGCAAAAACCATTGCAACAGGTTGACCCACGAATCGAACTGTGCCTTCAGCCAATATGGGCATGAGTGCCAGTATTTGTTCTTCACCATCTTTGCCTTTGGCAGTCATGGCATTGACAATGGTGCCTGCACCCAAGGCTTTTAAATCTTCAGCGCATGCCACCCAACGCACCCCAGGGTATGCGCGAACGGCATCTAAATTGAGGTGCTTAATGTGGGCATGTGCATGCATGGATCGAATGACATATGCGTGCAACATGCCAGGGTAATTGTGGTCAGCAGTGAAGTGACCTTTGCCTGTAATGAGAGACAAATCTTCTTGGCGTGAGGGCTTGAATCGGGCATTCATGCTTGTTTCTCCTGCATGACCTTGGCAGCTTGTTTAACAGACTCAACAATGTTGATGTAACCCGTGCATCTGCACAAATTACCGGCCAAGCCTTCATGGATTTGTGCATCTGTAGGTTGTGGATTGTTTGCAAGCAAGCCCGCAGTGGCCATGATCATTCCTGGTGTACAAAACCCACATTGAAGTGCATGGCAATTCGAAAACGCAACTTGAATGGGATGCAAGACAGGGCCATTGGCCAAGCCCTCTATGGTCGTTATCTGGGCTCCATTGGCTTGCACCGCCAACACGGTGCACGATTTAACCGCATCACCGTTCATGAGGATGGTGCAGCAACCGCATTGGCTGGTGTCACAACCCACGTGAGTGCCGGTTAGCTTCAAATTGTCGCGTAAAACATCTGCCAGTAAAGCACGGTCTTCCACCTCTACGTTGTGGGCGTTTCCATTGATATTCAGTGATATTTGGCTCATGGTGTTCAATTCAATAGTCAGGCTAAGTAAGAGACGGCTTGGGCGTACAAAATATGGACCAGATTAGTTCGATAAGCTGATGGGGCATGAATGTCGTCCAGCACGTTATCGTGAGTAAAACTCAAGTCTTTTGGCACAGTGCCTGCAGCGGCTTCTGCCTCTTTCCATCGGCAAACACAGTCTGTTGCGCCTGTTACTGCGACACGCCATTGGTCCTTTGAAATTTGCGCCACAAAAACCCCTGCCATGGCATAACCGGTAGCGGCATGGCGGAACTTGGCGTAGGCGCTTTTCAGTGGCTTGTTAAAGCGCAGACCTTCTATGATTTCGTCACTTGCCAGCGCAGTGGAAAACATGCCTAAGAAAAAATCATCGGCAACTATTTCACGTTTTTGGGTCACGATGGTGGCATTGAGCCCCAGAACAGCGGCGGGGTAATCGGCAGCAGGGTCGTTATTGGCCACCGAACCACCAATGGTGCCTCTGGCACGCACCTGTGGATCGCCAATCATGCCTGCCAGTTCTGACAGGCCGTTGCTGAATGTGCGCACTTCGGAATGCCGCGAAACGCTTTGGTGCGTAGCGCCTGCTCCGACCCACAACTGATGGCCTTCAATTCGAATATCACGCCATCCAGGCAAGCCCGTGATGTCAATGAGTTCATCGACTTGAATCAATCGGTGCTTCAAGGATGGAATGAGGGTCATACCGCCAGATAGGAGACGTGATGCATCACTGCGGGTTAAAACCGCACTGGCCTGTGCAACAGACAGAGCTTTTTGATAGTTGAAGGAGTACATTTTGAGCCGTAAAAATTGGAGACCTATCTTGCAGTCAGAATTTAAGATCGCGCTTAGACTGTACTTGAAAGTATTTTAAATCATCTTAAACAGACATAATTCGCTTGAGATTAACAAATAAATCATACCAAAGGTGAACTACATGAGTGGTGCTTTAAATGGATTGAGGGTCCTTGATTTGACCAGTGTGCTGATGGGGCCATTTGCCACTCAGCTTTTGGCGGACATGGGGGCGGATGTGATCAAAATAGAGCCTCCCACAGGTGATACCGTTCGAGGCATTGGTCCGATGCGAAATCCGGGTATGGGCTCCAATTTTTTGCATGTCAATCGCAACAAACGCAGTTTGGTATTGAATCTTAAAACCCCCGAAGGCCTGGAGACCTTTTTTAAGTTGGTCGAGACAGCCGATGTCGTTGTCTACAACATTCGCCCTCAAGCCATGGCTCGACTGGGTATTGATTACGAACGACTCAAAGTCATTAATTTCCGCATCATTTATGCAGGACTTTACGGCTACAGCGAAAAAGGGCCTTACGCCGGAAAACCCGCCTACGATGATCTTATTCAAGGTGTGGCTGCAATACCCAGTTTGATGAGCAAGGCCAGTGGTGGCGAACCCCGCTATGTGCCATTGGCAATGGCTGACCGCACTGTGGGTTTGATGGCCTGCAATGCGATCTTGGCTGCTGTAGTCTCTCGCTACCAGACCGGCGTGGGCCAATCAGTAGAAGTTCCCATGTTTGAGACATTGACCCAATATGTGCTGGGAGAACACATGTCAGGTGCTTCCTATGATCCGCCGCTGGGGCCCACGGGCTATGCGCGCTTACTGGTCAAAGAGAGGCGTCCGTACCGTACCCTCGACGGTTATTTGTGTGTCTTGATTTACACCGATCGCCATTGGGAAAAATTTTTAGAGTTGATGGGTCGTGCCGAGCTATTCAAGGAGGATCCTAGGTTTGCCAATATCGGCGCGCGTTCAATTCACATCAATGATCTGTATGCCATGGTGGCTCAAGCCATGTCGACTGACACGTCTCAGAACTGGATCGAACGATTGGATCAAGCTGATATACCTTGCATGCTCATGCATGATGTTGACAGTTTGCTAAAGGATCCCCATCTTTTGGCAGTGGGCATGCTGCAGCATGTGGAACACCCAAGCGAGGGGCGGATTTTAGAAATTGGTGTGCCTTTTAGTTTTTCAGGCTCACCGGGTTTGTCCGTTCAAAAACCTGCACCTCAGTTGGGAGAGCACAGTGTGCAGGTTTTAACTGAGGCAGGCTTTGATCGCAAGGCCATTGAAGCCTTGCAGATGTCTGGCGCAACCAATCGATAAAATTAATCCGCTTTGGCGCCAGAGTCTTTGACCGCCTTGGCCCAGCGGGGCATTTCGGATCGCAAGTAAGCAGCGTATTCAGCAGGCGTACCGCCCAAAATATCGGCGCCTTGTGCCGCCAAACGTGAACGTATGTCAGGGTGCGCCAGTGCCTTGTTCACTTCGGCATTGAGTTTTTGAACAATCTCATTAGGCGTGCCTGTGGGCACCACAATGCCTTGCCAGGCTGCGGCTTCAAACCCTGAGATGCCGGCTTCTGCCAGAGTAGGCAAGTCGGGCAAGAGTGGTGAACGCTTGGCGCTGGTCACTGCAAGGCCTCGCAGTCGATTGTCTCGGACATAGGGCAGTACGGTATTGATGGTATCAATCATGAATTGAGTCTGGCCTGAGGCTAGGTCAACCAGGCCGGGTGCACTGCCTTTGTAGGGAATATGTTGCGTCTGTATGCCAGTTTGTGTTGACATCATGGCACTGGCCAAATGGGTGATGGTTCCTGTACCAGATGAGCTGTAATTGAGAGCGCCTGAACGTGTTTTGGCCAGGTCTACAAACTCCTTGACCGAACGCGCTGGCAACTGGGGATTGACAACCAAAACCATGGGCACGCTGGCCGTTAGGAGAACGGGCGCAAAGTCTTTTAGCGTGTCATAGTTCACCTTGCCATACAACGCAGGGCCGATCACGATGGCCGATGTGTTGTAGAAGATGGTGTAACCATCTGGCGCGGCTCTGGCTGCCAATTCGGCAGCAATGTTGCCGCCTGCACCTGGCTTGTTGTCCACGATCACTTGCTGTCCAAGTTGCTCAGACAATTTTTGCGCCAGAACTCTAGAGACCAAATCGGTAGGCCCTCCTGGCGGGAAGGCGATGATCATGCGGACAGGCTTGGTGGGCCAACTTTGCGCCCAGAGCATGCTTGTCATCAATGCCAGAAAAAGACAAAATACAAACCGTACGAATAATTTCATGACTTTGCCTTATAAGTTGAAGTGATCTAAGACCTGACCAGGCCCTTGCGGATGATCTACGTAGTTGTGGCCATCGTGCACTTTGACCCCATTCACCCAAACGCCATGCACGCCGGTGGCTGTCCTAACCATGCGAGAACCTCCGCCAGGTAAATCTTGAACCGGTATTGGTTTTGAGATGCCCACTATCGCAGGGTTAAATAGAAGCATATCAGCCGGTAAACCGACTTGCAATCTGCCTCGCTCCGGAATCCTAAAGCGATCGGCTGGTTCGCTGGTGATTTTGCGAATGCCTTCACTGAGAGTGAAATGTCCGGTGTCTCTGACCCAATGCGACAGAAAGTACAGGCCAAATCCTGCATCGCACATGTAGCTCAAATGTGCGCCAGCGTCAGACAGGGTGATCACGCTTGCGGGGTGTTTCAGTGAAGGGGCAACACCTTCATCGCTGTTGTTGAAAAACTTCCCTACAAAGTGGGTGCCAAGATTTTCAGACAGCGCAAGATCAAAAAAAATATCTACTGGGTCCAAACCTTGCAAATCGGCAAGGGCCTGAATGCTCTGGCCTTCCAGCTTCTGATTCTCAGCGTGCATTGCTTGGCCAACCTCTATATGTCGCCAGTTTCCTAAAAATAAAATACCTTCTTTGGGTTCCTTCAGGTTTTTTCGAAAAGCATCGCGAAACTCGACTGAGCGGTACACGCCAGGCAATGAATCGGCAGTGGCGCTTTTGACAACATCAAATGCTGAATGACTGAGAAGAACGTAGGGATCAGTGAGGCTGAAATCAAAAGACAAGGGCTGGCAGCTGGTCAAAATATACAGCTCATGGCCTCGCTTCAGGGCCTGTGCGCATCTTTCGTAATAGGTGGCGCCCAGCGAGGGATTCCCTTCGTTGTACATGGTCAGTACCGTAGAGATGTAAGCAGGGCGTCCCGTATCTTCTACGATAGATTCCATGATGTCTGGGCTTCCTCGTGTACCGGTGGCCATCATGAAGACGCCTTTTTTCTTCTCACCCAGAACCGAGGTCAAGGCCCGCAATTCGGCCTCTGAGGCAATTGTGGATGGCATTGGAATGCCGCCGTAGCCACTGTGGTTTGGCGAGAATGACGAAGCAAAGCCAATGGCACCATTGTCCATGGCGTCTCGCACCATGCTTTGCATGGTCTGAAGTTGTTCAGGGCTGGGATCGACCTTGCTCGATCCGTCCGCACCCATCACAGCAGTCCGAATGACAGAGTGGCCCGCAAAAACAGCTGTGTTGATATAGGGACCAATGCGCCGCAACTGATCCATGTACTGACCAAATGATTCAAACTCCCAATTGACGCCGGTGAGCAAGGCCTTCAAATCCATGCCTTCCACCACAGACAGATTCTTCAACATGGTCTCACGCAAAGGCGCAGGGCAGGGCGCTATGCCAAAGCCGCAATTGCCAATAACCGCTGTTGTGACTCCAAGTGCAGGAGAGGGGGACATGGTGCGGTCCCAGGTGACTTGTGCGTCGTAGTGGGTGTGCAAGTCGACAATACCCGGCATCAGGGCAAGCCCCTGAGCATCGATGGTTTCATGCGCAGCTTCGAAAGTGGATCCTATGTGCGCGATGCGCCCATTAGAAACGGACACATCACTTAGCACTGGCGGAAGGCCGGTGCCGTCAAATACTTGCGCATTTCGAATGATCAAGTCATACATATTTTTTAAGCCTTGAAATTGGATTTGACTTATTGGCCCTGAAAATGAGGCTCTCGGCGCTCAGTCATGGCTTTCACACCTTCCTTGAAGTCTTCCGTTTTGAATTGCCAATTTTGTTCAGTACTCTCATGCGCAACGGCTTGTTGCAGTTGTTCAACCAAGCCTTGACGCATCGTGGCGCGAGTGGATTGAAGAGAGAGCGGTGCTGAGACAGCGATTTCTTTCGCAAGTTTCATTGCTTGCTCACGAACCTCGGATTGTGGAACCAACAAATCGGCTAGCCCCATGTCTAGCGCTTCTTGACCATTGATGCGGCGGCCTGTGAAAAAAAGCAAGTTGGCTTTTTGAATGCCTACCAAACGCGGCAGTGTGACAGACAATCCAAATCCCGGGTGGAAACCGAGTCGGTTGAAATTGGCTGTGAACTTTCCTTCTGGACAGGTAACACGAAAATCAGCCACCAAAGCCAGGCCAAGCCCCCCTCCAACTGCTGCACCTTGAATGGCTGCAACGATGGGTTTTTTGCAAGAAAAAATTCGAATTGCTTCAAAATAAAGTGGATTGGTGCCTGGGTTTTCGGGGCGACTGATTTTGTCGTTCGAGCTGTTGAAATTGGCGCCTGCACAAAATGCGGTGCCTTCTGAGGCCAACACAATAGCGCGGCAGCTGGGGTTCTTGTCCAGCTCTTCAAAGGTGCTGGCAATTTGCTGGATCAAGTCAAAGTCGAAAAAATTGTGGGGCGGGCGGGAAATTTCAACAAGAGCAACGTGGCCCTCGTGAGAGATTTTCAGATCGGATGCTGTGCTCATGAATGGGGTTCCTACTTTAAATTGCGGTGAGAAAAATGTTTATTTGCCATTGGCGATAACGCCCTGATTGACCAAGGATTGAATGTCATTTTGGCTATATCCCAGGTCGGTCAGAATTGACTCTGTGTCTTGACCTAAGCGGCGAGCCTGATGTCTTACTTTGGCAGGCGTTTTGGCGAATTTGACGGGAGGGCGAACATACCGAATGGCCCCAAGATCGGGGTGTATTTCGTCGGTGAACAACTGGACCGCTTGTAGCTGTGGATGTGAAGGCAACTCTTCCATGGTGTAGATGGGTGTTGCAGGTATGTCGATTCGGTCGCAAATTTTGATCCATTCTGCAGTTGTTTTGGTAGCCGTTATTTTGTGCAAAGCGGCGTACAGACCTTGAATGTTGGCATTGCGAGTGATGCGGTTGGTCACGCCCAGCTCTTTGCCCAGTGCTTCTTCTCCAGCATCTCGAAAAAAACTTTCCCAGTGGTGGTTGGTGTAAGGCAACATGGCAATGTAGCCATCTCTGGTGGGGCTGGGCTGTCGGCCACCTGACAAGACCCGGCTGTAGCCAGCGTTTTGTGTTGCTGGATTCCGTGTCAAGCCTCCCATGTGCTCTACCAATGTAAATGCCACCATGGTTTCTAACATGGGCACTTCTACATATTGGCCTTGACCACTGCGCTCCTTGGCCAATAGGGCTGCCAGAACTGCATTTACCAGTGCCATGCCAGTGGTCTTATCGGCGACCAGCGTTGAGATGTAATCAGGACGCGATTTTCCAAGACTGTTCACGCTGGCCAAACCACAAGCGGCTTGAATGATGTCGTCAAATGCGGGGCGATCTTTGTCAGGTCCGTCTTGGTCAAAACCTGTAGCGGCGCAATAAACAATTTGGGCGTTGAGTTTGACAACTTGGTCATATCCAAATCCAAGCTTGTCGATGGCAGACACACGCATGTTGTGCACAAAAGCATCAACACGTGGAATCAATTGGCGCAAAATTGATTTGCCTGCTTCACTTTTAAGGTCTAAAGCAAGGGATTGCTTGTTGCGGTTAATCGTCAAATAAATGGAACTCATGCCGGGAGAAAGATTGACGCCATTGGAGCGCATCAAGTCACCTTCAAGGCTTTCAACTTTGATGATCTCTGCACCATAGTCCCCAAGAATTTGAGTGGCCAGTGGTCCTAAAACGACTGAAGTCAGATCCAAAATGCGAATGCCTGTCAGGGGTCCATTCGACAAGTCCATGGTGTTGCTCATTATTTCGATTTCTTAGGTTTAAGGCTTTCCCAAGTGCTGTCGGGCCACTGCTGCATGTTGTAAGCCGATGGCCCCGCCGCGCCTTGCAACCAGCGGCCACCGTCGATGGTGACAGCTTCACCCGTAATGAATGCGGCGCTGTCGGAAATCAAATAAACACACAGATCCGCCAATTCATGATGCTCGCCAACGCGCCTTAATGCAACGCCTTGTTCAATGGGTGCTTCCCCAATTCTTTCTTTGGGCATCAATCTGGACCAAGCACCCTCAGTAGGAAAGGGTCCAGGAACAACGCCAACAGTGCGAATGCCATAGGGCCCCCATTCCACAGCCAAACTTCGGATCATGGCCAGTGCGCCTGCTTTGGCCATGGCTGATGGGACGGTAAAGGGCATGCCAGTCATGGCAGACTGGGTCAGTATTTGCATCACAGTGCCTTTGCGGCCAGCTTTTATCCAGCGGCGACCTACATCCATGGTGCAATAAGCCGATCCTTTGAGCACAATGTCTACAACTGCATCAAATGCGCGAGTGGACAAACGTTCTGTACGAGCTAAAAAATTGCCAGCGGCATTGTTAAGCAATACATCCAAAGGACCCGTAGCCCAAATGGTGTCCATCATGGACTCAACCGCTTTGGCATCACGCACATCACAGACATGGGTTTCAATACTGACTTCCAAGCTTTCTTTGAATTCCTTAGCAGTCTGATCAAGAACTTCTTTTCTTCGGCCACAGATGACTAAATTTGCGCCCAACTCAACATAGCGTTGACCGATACTTTTTCCCAACCCCGTGCCACCGCCAGTGATCAGAATGCGTTTACCAGAAAGCAAATCCGATCTGTACATGCTTTTGAGTGTGTCTATCATTCAGCTTGTATTCCCGCTGATTTGGCAATGCGGCTAAAACGTTCTAACTCGTCCTGCTGGAATTTTTGCATGCTGTCTCCAAAAAAGGGCATGCTGTCCGCGCCGGACGCCTTAATGAAATCGACGCCCTCTTTGGAGTCGCGTATTTTCACAAGCGCATCGATGAGTCTTTTCTTGATAGCCTCTGGTGTGCCGGCTTTCACATAGAAAGAAGTCCATGCGTAGTTCACATATTCTGGAAAGCCGCTGTCAATGAAGTTGGGTACGTTGGGGAAATCGAGGTGCCGTTTTTCACCAGAAACAGCAAGCGCCTTGAGTTTGCCTGACTTGATCAAAGCGGCTGCACCGCCTAGGTCTGCAATGCCAATGTCGAGTTGATCACCCATGAGGTCAGTGAAAATTTGCGCACCGCCTTTGTAGGAGATGTGATTGAACTTGACGTTGGTCATGCTGGTAAACCATTCACCAGCCAAACGATAACCCGCTGAGTAATTGGCCAAGCTCAAAGGTTTACTAGGGTTATTTTTAGAATGTTCAACCACGTCCTTCAAATTGTTGAATTTGGAGTTGCCATTGACAACCCAGACGTTCATATTTCTGGACAGTCCGGCCAAGGGTGCAAGGTCAGTCATGGGGTTGTAAGGTAAATTTTTGATGCTAATCGGATTCACTGAGATGGGCGAGTTGCTGGCCAGCAAAATAGCATGCCCATCGGCTGGCAGAGCCAGCAATGCTTGAACTGCAATGATGCCACTGGCGCCAGGTTTGTTTTCGACCAGCGCCGTTTGACCGAATTGTTTTGCCAAACGTTCGCCAAAAAAGCGAGCCGAGGTGTCAGAACCGCTGCCCGCAGTAAAGGGCACAAAAATACGAAATGGCTTAGTAGGAAAGTCTTTATTCTGTGCAAAGACGCTGCCCGTCAAAGCAAAGGCCAAAGTCGCTGCAAAAAAGAAATTTCGCTTAAGCATGTTCATTCTCCTGAGTCAGTTGAAAATCACAAACGTGTCAAAAATGGCCAAAGATTGTCTGCACCCTGTTTCAACGCCATTTCCCCAATCCGAGTTTGCCAATGGGTTTCGTTGCCAAACTCGTCACGCCATGACCAGAGACGACGTGTCAGATGGTGCAAATTGTGCTCGCGGGTAAAGCCCATGGCACCATGGACTTGATGTGCAATTTCTGCGCCTTTTCCGGCAGCTTCGCCAACCCGAGATTTGGCAACAGCTATGAAGAATTCTTCTGGTGCTTCAGCCGAAAGCTCAATGGCGGCGTCTGCCGCCGCTGCACTGGCGGCCACGTGGCCGGCCAAAACGGCAAGCATGTGCTGAACAGCCTGAAATTTACCAATGGGTCGACCAAATTGAACACGGTCATTTGCATATTGCAAGGAATACTCTAACGAACGCTGTAATGCACCCGCCATTTGGACAGAGCGCAATAATGCGCCTTCGCACAACAAGCGTTCTTTGGCATTGGCTAGAGGGGCAAAGGCACTGAGCGGTGTATTGACAAAATCAAATTGAACTCTGGGCTCGCCCGCTAAATTTTTGACCCATTCCGATTGACTTTGACCAAGGGCTTCGCGCTCGATCAAAACAATGTAGGGCTGACCTTCGCGTTGCGCCACCACAACCAGATGGTCGCAAGATAAGCCCCAAGGAACTCGGTGTGCATGGCCCAAAAGGGTGGGTGAGTTCTGACTCCCTTTGAGCTCTAAACTGTCTTTGGCATGAGCCACACTCACGGATAAAACACCCACTGGTACTTTCAGACCCGCCGCGCTTAGTAAACGGCTGGCCAAAAAAGTCTCGGCCAAGGGAACAGGTGCGGCATGGTAAGCACTGCGCCGCAACACAAACATCGCATCATCAAAGGACAGGCCACTGCCGCCTTGCGCTTCATTTAAACAAGCTTGCGGCAGGCCGACTTCTTCAAGGGCCTGCCAAAGTGCTTGAGGCCAAACGCCTGCCTCGCTCGACATGAAGACTTCTTTAAGGCAGTGCTCTTGACAGATGCGGTCAACTGTTTTTTCCAGATCATCTCGAATGTCACTCATCTCAGCCCCAATCCTTTTGCAATCATTCCCCGCAATATTTCGCGTGTACCACCCCTGATGGTGAAGCCTGGCGCTTTGAGCGTAGACATTCCCAACAAGGCAGCGAAGTCAAGACTTTCGTTGTCCATTTGCGGTTCTGAAGGAATCAGTTGGCGGAAAATCTCGGGAATTTCTCGTTCAAATGCAGTGCCGATGTCCTTCACCAGAGCCGCTTCCAAAATGGGTTTTTCTCCCTTTGTCAGCATGCCTGCCACCGAAGTTGACATTCGTCGCAAAGTGGTCAGGTGCGCAACAAAGCGCCCAATTTCGTTGACAGATCGAGCATCGGGCTTTTCTTCCAACTGCTCCATGGACGCCAGAAGAAGTTGGTACGTGCTGAGGAATCGGTCGGGCCCGGAGCGCTCAAAAGCCAACTCACTGGTGACCATGTTCCAGCCGCCACCCACTTCGCCGACGACCATGTCATCAGGCACAAAGCATTCGTCAAAAACAACTTCATTCCAGTCGTGGGCGCCGTAGATATTAAGAATAGGACTCAACTTCAAACCTGGTGATTTCAGGTCAACAATAAACTGCGTCATGCCAGCATGGCGGTTTTCTTCTTTGGGTGCTGTGCGAACCAAAGCGATTAAGTAATGGGCTCTGTGTGCACTGCTTGTCCAGACTTTGGTGCCTGTGATTTTCCAGCCACCTTCAGCCTTGACTGCAGACGTTCTAACCGCCGCCAAATCAGACCCAGAGTCTGGCTCACTCATGCCAATTGCAAAGAAACATTCACCCGCGGCAATTTTGGGCAAGATCAACTGGCGAGCGCGTTCGCTGCCATGGCGCAAAATTTGATTGCCACTTTGCCGATCAGCCACCCAATGTGATCCCACAGGCGCACCACCCGCCAACATTTCTTCCGTCATGACATACCGGTCAAGTGCTGTTCTTTCTTGACCGCCGTATTTTTTGGGCCAAACCATGCCGATGTAGCCAGCTTGTCCGCACTTGCGACTGAATTCGGCATCGCCATCGGACCAAGAGTTTTTGCGTGGGGTGAATGTGCCAGCATCTCTCTCTTTTTGGAGGAACTCTCTCACTTGCTGTCTGAGCAAGTTGGCACTCTCTGGCAATGTCACCGCAGGAAATACAAAATCATGCATTTAATTACTTTCGCCGCTGAAATAGATTTGTCCTATCTTTATACTGCCATTGGGGAATGTCAAGGAAGCGAAAGACAACTAGGTGACTCTACTTAGGTCTGAATAAGGGATGATGCCCATGACCCTTGATCCGAAATTTCATAAGGAACAACATGCGTTCAGGCATTTACAGTTATCCGAATACCCAAAGAGTCATTTTCGGTACGCCGTTTGAACAAGCGATTTCAAAGGAACTTGAAACAATTGGCGCTCAACGTGTTTACGTGCTGACCAGTGGTAGCCTTTACCGTGATACCGAAGTAGTCAATCAACTTAGGGCTGTCTTAGGTTCCCGTTGTGTCGGACTTTTTCATGAAATGCCCGCTCATACTCCCCGTATCGCTGTAGTCAAGGCGGCACAGGAAGCGCAACAAGCTCAAGCCGATTTGATTCTCACGCTTGGCGGTGGATCCATGACAGATGCTGGAAAAATGCTCACGCTTTGCATGAGCAATGGTATTGAGTCGGCACAAGACTTAGACCAACTGGCCACCAAAGTGCACGCAGATGGAAGGATAGAAAGACCGGAGTTTCAAGCGCCTACGGTGCCTTGTTCTGTGATTTCTACAACGCTTTCGGCTGGAGAATTCAGCGCACTGGCTGGCTGTACAGATACGGTCAGAGGCATGAAAGAGAATTTTTTGCATCCAAAAGCCTCACCTCGATCGGTCATTTTGGACCCTGCATTGACATTGCACACCCCTGAATGGCTTTGGCTCTCCACAGGCATTCGTGCATTGGATCATGCTGTAGAAGATTTGTGTTCCATCAATCCACAACCCATTTCTGAAGCCACTTCTTTTCAGGCTTTGCGCTTACTTGGCAGAGGCTTGCGCGCAGTCAAAAAAGACCCCTCAGATCTGGAAGCCCGCCTTGACTGTCAATTGGGTGCATGGATGTCAATCATTGGGTCAAGTGCTGGTGTGCAAAAGGGTGCCAGTCACGGTATTGGACATATATTAGGCGGAACTGCAAGTGTGCCGCATGGCTACACGTCATGTGTCATGTTGCCACACGTATTGCGCTTCAATCAGAGCACCAACGGCTCACAGCAAAAGTTGGTCAGTGAAGCCTTGGGTGAACCTCACAAGCCAGCCTGCGATGTTGTATCAGAGTTGGTGGCTCAACTGGGTCTTCCAAGCACGCTAAGGGAGGTGGGCGTCAAAGCTGAAATGTTGGACTTGATTGCACAAAATTCAATGCACGACCGTTTGATTCACAGCAATCCTCGAAAAATACATGGGCCTGAAGATGTTCGTCGTATTTTAGAAGCCGCTTGGTAGGCAGCAGGTTTGAAAACATTGCAAGCTAAGGCCCTGGTTTGGGCCATGTGCATTGGCCAAATAGGCAATTTGTTACCTCATGTGGTGGTGCCCGCTGTCATGGTTCAGTACCTGATTCCTTTATGGGGAATGACAAATACCCAAGCAGGATTGCTTGCATCAGCCTATGCAGCGGGTTATATGCTTGCTGTGCCATTTTTGAGTTCCTTAACTGATCGCTACGATGCAAGGCGTATTCTGCTGCTAGGCTCATTGTGCACCGGGCTGAGCACGCTGGCTTTCGCTTTGTTTGCCACAAGCTGGTTAACAGGCGTATTCATTTGGGGCTTGGCAGGCGCAAGCTTTGCTGGGGCCTACATGCCGGGCTTGCGTGCTTTAACTGATCGATTAGAAACTGCTGACGCCTCGCGCAGTATTACTTTGTACACCGCCAGTTATTCAATGGGGGTAGGTTTTTCTTTTTTGGTATCGCAACTCGTTGCCGATGCCTATGGGTGGCGATGGTCGTTCGGCATCACAGGCCTGGGCCCTCTAATCATGGCCTTTGTGGCTTGGCGAATGGAGCCTGTATTGCCCATTCCAAAAGAGGGCCACCTTTTGGATGTTCGCCCCGTATTGCGAAATCGTCCTGCAATGGCCTATATCTTGAGCTATGGCGCGCATTGTTTCGAGTTGTATGGATTCAGAACCTGGCTTGTTGCGTTTTGGACCTTTGTCATTTCACGTCATCAGGGCGGCTCTTTGCCAGACGCCATGACAGTGAGTTTTCTGGCCTCCTTACTGGCCATGCCGGCCAGCATCATTGGAAACGAGTTGTCTTTGCGTTTTGGACGAGCTAGCGCTATCAGCTGGATTCAGGTGATTTCAGCCCTGACAGCATTGTCTATTGGGGTTTTGGCAGGTGGTTCTGCTTGGGTGATATTGGTTTTGATTCTTATTTATGCCATGACAGTACCAGCCGACTCTGGATCACTGACTGCTGGAATGATGTCATATGCACAACCTCAATTTAAGGGCTTGACTTTAGCCATGCATTCCACTGTTGGGTTTGGGCTATCGGCCTTGTCGGGCTGGATGGTCGGACTTGCGTTAGATTCTCATGGCGGCACTCAAGAGCCACAAGCATGGCTGGCTGCGTTTGGTGTGCTGGCAGCAGGTGTCATGCTGGGGCCATTGGCTCTGAGGTTATCAAAGAACTCAAGGACTTAAATATTGAGTCACGAAGTGGGTCTTACCCACCCCGGCAGGACATCAAGTGCCGATGATGCCACCATCTAATTTCCGAACAACCACGGTTGCAGAACGTGGGCGGCCAGTGGCTTTTTTGTCAGGCCAGTTAGAAAAGGCGGTGGGGTTGGCTGGGTTGGTGCGCTCGTTGGAAGGCTTACCTGGGTGCTGCACGTTCAAAAACATGGTTCTGCCATCGGGCGTTTCAGTCACACCTGCCAAAGCGCCCAAGCCGCCGCGCAAGACTTGACGGCGTGATGGATCGGAAACATCGTGAATGCTGAGGTTAGAAGAGCGGTTGCTGTCTTCCATCAAGGAGAAGTCTTTGGACATTTGTATTCAATCATGAAGCTGAGAATGGAGAGTTTGCTTGTAAAAGCTAACTGTCAAGATTCTGAGTCATTCATTTGACAGTTTTGTGACTGCCAGCCTGATACACAAGCTCTGCTGCAATGAGATCAAGAGATGCAAACCCAACCGACTTGAAAACGGTTATGGACTGATCATTCTTACGCCATGATTTAGAAGGGTCGGATGCCAACTCAGCCAGCTCGCCCTCTATGCCTGAGGGCAACATGATGCCTTGTTGAATAGCTTGGTATATTTCTCCGCCTTTTTCAAGTACAGAGGCTCGATTGTCTGCATACACCTGCGCCTTGTTCATAAGCGCTGGTTCGGCTTCTGCCATCTGCGTTGTAAATGCGCCTATAAGACCTAAGTGCGTCCCAGGTTTGAGCCATTTGGACAGTATGAAAGGCTCTGTGGCTGTTGTGGCTGCTGCCACAACGTCTGCTTGGTTCAAGGTTTCGTCTAAGTCTTCTGAGTAATTAGACTCAATGCCCAGAGTCCTGAGCTCAGCTACCGCTGCTAGCGCTTTGGTTTTTTGTCTTCCCCAGATCAAGATGCTTTTGAAGGGGTGCACGCTTGCATGCGCTTGAACCATAGGCACACACAAAGCGCCTGTGCCCAATATTGCAAGTGTTTGGCTGTTGCTGCGTGCAAGGATTTTGGCCGCTAAAGCTGCAGCAGCGGCAGTTCGGCGCAACGTAAGTTCAGTTCCATCAATGACGGCAAGCGGCATTCCGTTTTCACATGAAAGTAATACATAAACGGCTGAAACTGTGGGTGAGCCGATAGCTTTGTTGGAGGGCCATACAGAGACAAGTTTGACGCCAAAAACTTCTTTAGCTTTCCAAGCTGGCATGATCAGTACACAACTGGCGTCAGCATTGGGCGCAAAATAGCTTCGCAACGGTACTTCGATTGGCAATTGCAATCCTCGGGCCAAGGCTTCAACTAACTGAGGATAGGGCAGGGCGTTTTTAACAGCACTTGAATCAAAGTAGTCCATGGTATTTTTATCTGACAATATGTTGTATAAATCTGGCAAGTGTATGTTCAATGACTATTTCTATGCAAACTGATGTCTTGATTGTGGGGGGTGCTGCCATTGGAAGTGCTGCCGCATTTTTTCTAGCTTCGCAGCCAGATTTCAAAGGAAAAATTCACGTCATAGAACAAGATTTTTCTTATGAAAAATCTGCAACTGCACTTTCAGCAGCGTCTATACGGCATCAGTTTTCAACGCCTGAGAACATCAAACTTTCCCAATTTAGCAGTGCTTTCTTAAAAGGCATCGAGCATTATTTGGCAGTGGGTGACGAAGTTCCCGCTGTTAACTTTAAAGAGCGTGGTTATCTGTTTCTTGCCACCCCAGATGGCCTACACACTTTGCAATCTAATCACGCTGTTCAAAAATTAGAAAAAGTTGACGTATCCCTTTTAACACCTTCTCAACTGAGTGCTCGGTATGCATGGATGAATGTGAATGACCTTTCAGCCGGCTCTATTGGCAACAGTGGAGAGGGTTGGCTAGATGCCTACGGGCTGATGCAAGGCTTTCGCAAAAAAGCCATTTCATTAGGTGTGCATTACGTGCAGGCTCGTGCAAAGAAACTACACAGGTCAGGGCGAAAAATAATTTCGGCTGAATTAACAGACGGTACTCAAATCAGTTTTGATAAGCTTATTAATGCAGCTGGCACAGGTGCATCTGCGCTAGCCCAAACAGCTGGCATTGAGCTACCCGTGGAAGCTCGTAAAAGGACTATTTTTTACTTCACCAGCAGCGCCAAATTAGAGAATTGCCCAATGGTGATTGATCCCTCTGGGGCCTATTTCCGGCCAGAAGGTGACGGCTACATTTGCGGAATTGCACCCAGATTGGAAGATGATGTGCAGTGTCATGATTTCATCATTCAGCATCATTTGTTTGAAGAAGTTCTGTGGCCCCTGCTTGCGGCACGTGTTCCAGGATTTGAGGCCTTGCGACTAAAGCGCAGCTGGGCAGGCCACTACGATATGAACACGCTTGACCAAAATGTCATTTTGGGTGCGCACCCTGAGATTGACAATTTACTCTTTGCAAACGGCTTCAGTGGTCATGGTTTGCAGCATTCACCTGCCATTGGTCGGGCCTTATCTGAACTGATAACATACGGAGAGTTTAGAAGTCTTGATTTGGGCGCTTTTGGTTGGAGCCGCGTGATTAACAACCGCCCTTATTTTGAAGCCAACATTATTTAAGGCGGTGTTATTTTTTTCCCAGGTCTGCATACATTAGACTTTTGGAAATCTGAGTCTCTGCACTCACGCACATTCAAAAAATGAAAAAACTCAATTTACAAGCCGTTATGATTGACCTAGACGGCACCATGGTCGATACCATTGGCGACTTTGAAGCTGCACTCAACCGCGCCTTGACTGACCTGAGCATTCCAACAGCTAATCGTGCCTTGATTGAACGCGGCATTGGCAAAGGCTCAGAGCACCTCATTCGCACAGTGCTGTTGCACCAACTGGCATTGACAGAATTGGCTAGCCATCAGCGCGAAGTAGAACAATTGTTAACACCCGTCTGGAAGCGTTACGAGCATCATTACCTTGGCATCAACGGTGAGTTTTCAAAGGTCTTTCCGGGTGTGATAGAAGGCCTGGAGCTTCTAAAAGCTATGGGTTTGCCATTGGCTTGCCTGACCAACAAACCTTTATCGTTCACAACACCATTGCTAAAAGACAAAGGCCTGTCGACATACTTTGAGCAAGTTTTTGGGGGTGACAGTTTTGAGCGAAAAAAACCAGACCCTCTGCCCCTTCTTAAAACTTGTGAAGCTTTACGCAGCAATCCGGCGCGCACCTTGATGGTGGGCGATTCAAGCAACGACGCGCAAGCGGCCAATGCTGCAGGCTGTCCTGTGGTGCTTATGACCTATGGTTACAACCACGGTGAAACCATTCAAAACACCCCCGCCTTGGCTTGGTTAGATTCACTGGATCAACTGAAATCATTAAGCATCACAGCGCGGTGATGTGATGATTTGGGTTGTTCTTCGTGATCGTTTTAATCTACAAGCAATTTGTTGTCCAAAATGATCTTGGCGTATCTTTTTCGATCGTTGGCAATGAGGCTGACGAACTCTGCAGTTGTGCCACCCTTTGCCACGGCCCCTTGGCCAATGAGTTGTTGCTGAACATCGGGCATGGCCAATACTTGCTGCAAACTCTGCGAAATTTTGTCCAGAATTGGCTGAGGCGTGCCAGATGGGGCCAGTAAACCTAACCAAGAACCTGACTCAGCGCCATTGATACCGCTTTCCTCTAAGGTTGGCACATCGGGCAAGGCTGAAACCCGATTTTTGCTGGAAATGGCCAAGGCTTTGAGTTTGCCCGCTTTGATTTGTGCAGAAGTTTCAAGCACTGAGGAAAAAATCATGTGCACATTTCCAGACATCAAGTCAGTCATTGCGGCACCGCCACCCTTGTAAGGAATGTGCAAAATTTGTGTTCCCGTTGCGATTTTGAAAGTTTCTGCCGAGAGATGTGGAGAGCCACCATTGCCAGAACTGGCATAGGTTAATTTATCGGGCGAAGCTTTGGCAAGTGCCACCAACTCTTTCACCGAATTGGCGGGCAATGATGGCGTCACAGCCAAGACAAATGGCAACTCTGCAAACAAGCCAATTGGCGCAAATGAGGTGTCTGGGTTGTAGTTGAGTTTTTTGTACAAAGTCGGGTTGATAGATTGGGTGCCCACGTTACCTGTTAGCAGTGTGTAGCCATCGGGCTTGGCTCTTGAGACGATCTCTAAACCAAGATTGCCGCCAGCCCCGCCGCGGTTGTCGACCAGCACCGATTGGCCCCAAAGTTGCGATAGCTTTTGAGCCACAATGCGCGATCCGATGTCGGTTCCGCCCCCCGGCGCAAATGGTACGACAAGGGTCACAGCCTTGCTGGGCCACTGAGTTTGAGCCTGCCCCCAGCTTGCGCTGAGCAACAAAGCAATAAGGCCGGCCTTGAGAAAAACCAGACACCTATTTTGAATCGTCAATGTGATCATAGCCAGCCCTTTGAAAGTTGAGAAATCAGTTTGATTGCAAAGTGATCTTTGCATCGGTGATCACTTTTTGCCACTCTTGCGTATCGAGCGTTAATTTTTTACTGAAATCTGCCGGTGTGCCACCGATTCCGTCAATCCCCATTTTTGTCAATTGCTCTTTCAACTGAGGGTCTTTTAACACTTTATTGAAAGATGCATTCAGTTTATTGACCACTGAGTGAGGCATGCCAGCGGGACCGAAAACGCCAAACCAGGTCATCGAAATAAAACCCGGAAGTTGCTCATTGATGGCCGGCAGCTCCGGCACCAAGGGAGAACGATCGGGAGACGAAACGCCTAATGCCCGCACCTTGCCGTCACGGGACTGAGGGTAGCCTGAAGAAAAACTATCGAAAATGACATCTAAGCGGCCTGCAATGAGGTCGGGCAATGCCAAGGCGGTGCCCTTGTAGGGGACATGCGCCATGCTGGTTCCAGACAAGGCTTGAAATCGTTCGCCAGAAAGGTGAGGAATACCGCCCGTTCCAGCCGAACCATAATTCAACTTGCCAGGATTTTTCTTGGCCAACTCGATAAATTCTTTGACGGTTTTAGCTGGCGAACTAACAGGAACGATCATGATGGAAGGCGACTGCGCCAAATAAATAATCGGGCTGAAACTCTTGGTTGGTGAATACGGTGTCTTGGGATTTAAAAGCGGCCCAATGACATGCGTGCTATTGGTGGTGAGAACGATGGTGTAACCATCAGGCTCAGCCTTTGCAACTGCATCAGCACCAATCATGCCGGCCGCTCCCGCACGATTTTCGATAATGATGCTTTGGCCTAAGTCTTGTGATACTTGTTGAGCAAATATGCGTGCCACATTGTCAGTTCCACCCGCTGGCGGAAAAGGGACTATCATTTTGACAGGACGTATGGGGTAGTCTTGAGCGCTAGTAAAGTGAGGGGCAGACAGTGCAAGTGAAAGCATCGATAAACACACAAGCTTTTTCACTAATTACCTCTTTTTTGATGTGAGTTACTCATACTATGCTAACGTAAAACGCAAAGACTTAAAAGGAATTGTTTTGACTTTGACCCATTTTCCCTCAAGCGAATTCAGCATTGAAACTTCAAGTCGCCCCACTTCCGATGGCGATCGTGAAAAGATTTTGTCCAAGCCCGGTTTTGGGAAATACTTCACAGACCACATGGTCGCCATTGACTGGACTTTAGACAAAGGCTGGAACGAGCCGCGCATTATTCCCTATGGCCCTTTGATGCTTGACCCTGCTTCATTGGTGCTGCATTACGCGCAAGCTATTTTTGAAGGACTCAAAGCCTACCAACACGCCGATGGCTCGATCTGGGCCTTTCGACCTGAGCTCAATGCAGCCCGCTTTGCCAAGTCTGCAGAGCGTTTAGGCCTGCCAGAACTACCCAAAGAATTATTTCTTCAATCGATCCAACAACTTGTTTGCGCCGATTCAAAGTGGCTTTCACAAACACCGGAAACCAGTCTGTACTTGCGTCCATTCATGATCGCCGATGAAAGTTTTTTAGGTGTTCGCGGCGCTGAAAAAGTTGCCTTTTATGTCATTGCAAGTCCAGCCGGCCCCTACTTTGAAAACGGTGTGTCATCCATACCGATTTGGGTTTCTGCCCACCACACTCGCGCAGCCAGAGGAGGCACCGGCTACGCAAAGTGCGCTGGCAACTACGCAGGCTCATTGGCGCCGCTTCAAGAAGCACGAAAAAATGGGTGTGCACAAGTCTTGTTTTTAGATGCACAACATGGGCAATTTCTCGAAGAACTCGGTGGTATGAATATTTTTATTGTGTACAAAGATGGCTCGCTTGCAACCCCAGCCTTGAGCGATAGCATATTGGCCGGCGTGACACGTCAGAGCATTATCGAAATTGCAAAGGCTGATGGCCGTAGCGTTGACGAGCGTCAAATTGGTTTAGAGGAAGTGCGAACAGGGCTAGCCAATGGCGATATGACAGAGCTGTTCGCCTGCGGTACAGCGGCTGTTCTTTTTCCGATCAGTATTTTAAAAAGCCACAACTTCACTTGCAGTATTCCCAACGCTGAAGCAGCCAAGGTCAGCCTGTCTCTGCGTCAGAAGCTAACAGACATTCAATATGGCCGCGTCAAGATGAGTAGCAACTGGATGCACAAACTTCATGATTTAACAACGCATTAGGGTATGACTATGAACGCAATCAATGAATTGGCGCCCACTGGAAAGCTGCGGGCTGGTATGAATTTGGGCAATAACTTGTTTACACGCAAAAATGATTCAGGGGAATTGTTTGGCGTTAGTGTTGACTTACAGCAAGAGTTAGCCAAACGCCTTGGTGTTTCATTAGAGATGGTCATTTACGACCAGCCTGGTCAAGTTGCAGACGATGCCACCAAGGGTGTGTGGGACATTGCCATCCTTGCCATTGAAAAAACAAGAGCAAAGACCATTTCATTTTCTCCTGCTATGACTGAAATTGAAGCGGGATATGTTGTTCATCAAACCTCAACTTTGAAAAGTACTGAAGAAGTAGATGCCAAGGGAATGAAAATTGCCGCCCCTGAAAAAGCAGGTTATGAACTTTATTTAACGAGTGCTTTGAAAAATGCGGCGATTGTTCGAACAAAGAACTTTGGCGCTTCAATTCAAATATTCAATGAAAATAAAGTTGATGCAATCGCCGGGCTAAAACCAAATCTTATTGAATCAATGCATAAACTCCCCGAAGGAAAGTTATTGCAAGGCAATTTCATGACGGTCAATCATGGCTTTGCAATTGCACTTGGAAAGGCCGCGGCAAATAACTATTTGCAAAATTTTGTCAAAGAGTTGATCGAAACAGGCTTTGTTGCTAGGTCAATTGAAAAACATCATATCAAAGGCTTGATTGCTATCAGTCATTGAGTATCCATAACGAAAGTTAAACGACAGCTTGATTGGCCGAGGCGAGTTGGAGTACTCAGTCGGCCGTGATGTTTGCACTTTTTACAGTTTTTCCCCACAGCTCAAAATCGGATTTGATCCGCTCTGCAGTTTGCTGAGGTGTCATGGGCATTGGGTCGTAGCCTTCTCGTTTGATGGCTAAGATGACTTCCGGATCTCTCATCACGCTTGTCAAGGCAGGGACCAATTTGTCCATGACCTCTTTTGGCAGGCCTGCTGGCCCGACGATGCTGAACCAAATGCTGGCATCGAAGCCTGGAAACCCGGCCTCTGCCATGGTGGGTACATCGGGAAACATAGAGCTGCGTTTGCCAGATGAATCGGCCAAAGCCCTCAATCTACCCGCTTGAATGTGTGAGGCTGCAGCCCCCAATGAAGAAAAAAGTATCGGCACATGCCCACCTAGCAGTTCGGTGATGGCGGGGCTGCCTCCTTTATAAGGAATGTGATCCATGTTAATTTTCGCGGCAGCCTTGAATTGCTCGCCAGCCAAATGACCCACGCCGCCAACACCCGAGGTGCCATAACTCCAGTTTTTGGGATCTTTTTTGGCCAACTCTATTAAAGACTTCATATCAGTGGCTTTGGACGAGGGCAACACCACCACAACAACTCCTCCACCCCCCACCATCGATATGGGTGTGAAACTGCTTAAGGGGTCGTAACCAAGTTTGCGCATGTGCGGCAAGATCGTCATGGGACCAGAATCTGTGATGTGCAAGGTGTAGCCATCGGCAGGCGCCTTGGCTGTCAATTCAGCCGCAAGTGCTGCTCCCGCACCAGGCTTGTAATCCACCACAAATGGTTGTTTCAAAATGCGAGCCAGCCGATCGGTGATGGGACGCACCAACTTGTCAGCTGCGCCGCCTGGCGCGTAACCCACCACCATGCGAATTGGTTTGTCCGGGTACTCTGCACTGACTGGCAAGACCAGTGCTGTCAGGCAGAAGGCGGTGGTCAAAAGGGTTTTGAACATGTGCATTTTTACTCCTGTGGATTAATGAGCGAGTCGGGAATTAGAACAATCGCCCCTTGCGTAGTTCGGCTTTCCAGCAATCGGTGTGCCTCGCTGGCCTGGCTCAGGGGCAGTAAGGTGTCGATGTCTAAGCGAATTGTGGGGTCGCACAAAATTTCGAAGGCCTCAGCGCTCATAGCAAGCATGTCATGGCGGTTGGCGATGTAGGTGCGCAAGGTGGGGCGGCAAACCCATAGTGATTTGCTATGCAGTTCCTGCAATGCGAACCCCTCGACTTGCCCTGAGGCGGTGCCAAAGTTAACCACCAAACCCTTGGGCTCCAAGCACTTGAGGGAGCCCTCAAAAGTGTCTTTGCCGACAGAGTCAAACACAACGCTGACGCCTTGATCTTGAGTAATTTGATTGACCTCAGACACAAAATCCTGAGTGCGGTAATTGATGGCAAAGTCAGCCCCCAACGCCAATGCTGTTTTAACCTTGATGTCGCTACCCGCTGTAGCCAAAACAACCAACCCAAGACGCTTGGCCCATTGAACCAAAATTTGCCCTACACCACCAGCAGCAGCATGTACCAGCACGCGGGTGCCTGGGTCGAGTTGGCGCATTTGTTTGAGCAAGTATTGGCATGTGAGGGCCCGCACCAAACCGGCAGCCACCCGCACATCGTCCACACCTGGTGGCACAGGTATCAGTCGTTCAGCTGATACCGCTACATGGGTGCTATAGCTTCCCACACCCGCGTTGGTGTAGGTGACCTTCTGCCCAATTTGTAAATCTTGGATTTGAGAGCCCCGAGCAATGATCTTGCCCACTGCATTGATACCAGGCACGAAAGGCGGATGCGGGTTATGTGAATGGGCCTGCCCAGCACGCAAGTAAATATCGACAAAGTTGACACCAATGGCCGTGTGTGCCAAAACAACTTCATGGGGCGCTGGCAATGGCATGTTGATCGGACTACTTTGCAACACCTCTGGGCCGCCAATCGCGGTGACCAATATTTCAAACGGAGATGCCATCTTGCTTTCCAAAATATGAAGCCATTGCACAGGGTCAGACTGTTAAACACAATCATCACATAACCGTTAATATAGTTAATTGGTACAAACCATCAAGCTTGTCGCATAGGCAACCGCTAAGCACTCAATCACCAAACATAATCGCATGCAACACCCTCGGAGTCAAAATATGGTCCATTTGAAAACAGACAAGATGCTTGCTCGAAAAAACAAGCATGTCGGCTGGATTACCTTTAACAACCCGGCCCGTCACAACGCTGTTTCATTAGAAATGTGGCAAGGACTGGCGGACATTGCGAACGACTTTGCACATGATGACGAAATTCGCGTGGTGGTGGTGAACGGGGCAGGGGACAAGGCCTTTGTTTCGGGCGCTGATATTTCGGAATTTGCCCAGCAGCGCAACTCTGCTGAGGCTACCCAACGGTACGATGCGGTGGCCCAAGAAGGTACGCAGGCCCTGAAAAATCTCAAGAAGCCCACTCTGGCCATGATTGATGGGTACTGCATCGGTGGCGGCGTGGCTGTAGCCCTGAACTGCGACATTCGAATTGCGGCGGACCATTCGCGTTTTGCTGTACCTGCCGCCAAATTAGGCCTGGGCTATGAATACGACGGCGTACGCAAACTGGTAGACGTGGTGGGCCCCTCTTTTGCAAAAGAAATATTTTTTACTGCGCGGCAATTCAGTGCCCCCGAGGCCCTCTCCATGGGCTTGATCAACCGAATGGTGCCCAAAGCTGAACTGTTGGCTTATGTGCAGCAGTATGCCGAGACCATCGCGGCCAACGCACCCATGACCGTAGCCTCTATCAAAACCATTGTGTGCGAGCTCGTCAAAGACGAGTCTTTGCGCAACGTTGCTCTTTGTGACCAATTGGTGGCGGAGTGTTTTAATAGCTCAGACTTCACCGAAGGACGCACTGCCTTCATGGAAAAACGCAAACCGGTGTTCATGGGTCGCTGAATTTTCTGCATTCAACTGCGACAGACACACCATGAAACTTCCTCTGTCTGGCCTGCACGTTCTGGACCTGACGAATGTCTTGGCCGGCCCCTATTGCGGCATGGTTTTGGCAGACATGGGGGCCGATGTCATCAAACTGGAAAACGCAGACAAAGGCGACTCATCTCGCCAATTTGAGCCGCAAGTCAACGGTGAGTCATATTGCTTTGCAGTGCTCAATCGAAACAAAAAAAGCATTGCCCTGAACTTGAAAGACCCGGCCGGTTTAAAGATCGCCCACCAGTTGGCCGCGCAAGCAGACATCGTGATGGAAAACTTTCGACCAGGTGTGGTGAAGCGCATGGGGATAGACTACGACAGCGTTCGCACAAACAACCCCAGCGTGATCTACGCATCTATGTCGGGCTTTGGCCAAACTGGACCTTATGGCCAAAAAGGCGGATTTGACATCATTGCCCAAGGCATGTCGGGCATCATGATGATGACCGGCCATCCTGGTGGTCGGCCTGCCAAAGTTGGCATCGCTATGAACGACATTGCAAGCGGTGTAACCGCGCTTTCTGGCATTTTGGGAGCACTGATCGGTAAACTGCGTTTTGGCGAAGGGCAGTACCTTGAGACTTCGCTGCTGGAGGCGGGGTTGGCCTGGACGCCCTGGGAATTTGGTGCATATTTTGGTTCCGGCGAAATCCCCATTGCCACCGGCACGCGACATAGGCGCGCAGCACCTTATCAAGCGTACCGAACCTTGGACGGTTATGTCACAGTCGGTGCAGGATCGCAAAAAATGTGGGTGATTTTTTGCGAAAAAGTGATTGCACGACCTGATTGGATTCAGCGCCCAGACTACCTGACACAGACCTTGAGGGTTAAAAATGTAGATGCGCTTGAACAAGACATTGAATCGGTCATGACGCAACAAACAACCACCCATTGGGTGAAACTGTTGGATGCTGTGGGTATACCTGCTGGTCCGGTTTTTGGTTATGAGCAAGCCCTGAAAGACCCGCATGTTTTGGCCCGGCAAATGGTGCACGACATCGATCATCCCATCATTGGCCCCATGAAGACCTTGGGCTTACCTATCAAATCGAGTGGCACTTTGGCAAGCATTCGAATGCCGGCCCCGTGGCTGGGTCAGCACTCTAAGTCCGTGCTTAGCCAGCTGGGCTATTCGGAAGAAGAAATGGACACCTTGTTTGCGAATGGCACCGTGTTTGACCAATACCGCGAAAAGTTACGCCCCTCTGATTGAGGGCTAACTTGAAGCCCCAACAAACAACTCTGGCGTTCAACTGTCCACGGTTATTTTGGCGCGGCGAATCACTTCGCCCCATTTCAAGTTGTCAAGACGCATTTGCTCGCTGATCTGGGCCAAGGGCATTTGGCCGATTTCTTCAACACCCGTCTTGCGCAAAGCTTGAACAACCTCCGGGTCATCCATGGTTGCGCGAAAAACTGAGCGCAATTTGTCGAGAGCTTCGGCAGGCACACCGGCGTTGGTCACAAAACAGTTCCAGGGTTTTTCATCAAAACCTTCAAACCCTTGCTCGGCAATGGTGGGAACATCGGGTATGGCTCCTGAGCGTTTGGCTGAGGAGACGGCCAAAGCGCGTATGCGACCAGTTTGTATATGAGGCATGGCTGGCCCAAGGGTTGAAACGGCCAGATCAACCTGCCCCCCCACCAAATCGGCCATGTACTGTGCAGCCCCCTTGTAAGGCACATGGTTCATGGCAATGCCTGCACGTTGCTTGAAAATTTCAGCAATTAAGTGATGGGGTGAACCGACACCTGCGCTGGCGCAATTGAGTTTGTTGGGGTTGGCTTTTGCAAATGCAATTAACTCTTGCAAATTTCGAACAGGCACAGAAGGATGTGCCACCAGCACAAACGGTAACTCGCCCAAATGGACCAAGGGCGTGAAGGATTTCAACGGGTCATAAGGCACTTTGCGCATGTTGGGCACGTAGGCAAAAGCGGTGCTGTCAATCAAATGGATGGTGTAACCATCGGCTGGGGCTTTCGCTGCAGCATCAGCCCCAATCGTTGTACTGGCACCTGGCTTGTAATCAAACACGATGGGTTGTCCGAATAATTTTTCAGCCTTACCTCCTACAATTCGGGCCCATTGATCAGCACCTCCGCCTGCAGGGTAGGGCACGATCAATTTGATTGGTTTTTCAGGAAATGGTCCGGCCCACGCGCGGCCCATGATACCCAAGCTAGCGGCACCAAGGCCGGCCCATTGAATCCACTCTCGTCTGCTGCCCATCTCTTGACTCCTGCTAATTGATCTGACTGTGGCTATCACCAATCATGACCAAGATTGTTATTAGCGTATAGCACTATTGAGAGCAATACTTCACAAGGTAATTACTTATAGACATATTATTAATAAGGGCATAACTTATGACAATGTTCATTCCAGCAAAGTGAGCCTGAGTAGCTTTTTAGTGTTTCCTCGGCAAGTATTAACTTGGAGTGAGAATCGACATGACAATCGCAATCATATTGGTGTTGTTGGTACTTGGATCACTGATTTTCCATTATCTAAGCCCCTGGTATTTCACACCCATCGCTTCCAACTGGAAGGGCATGGACGATACGATTGAACTGACCTTCTGGATTACCGGACTGGCTTTTGTAGCTGTCAATCTTTTCGTTGCCTATTGCATTGTCAAGTTCCGAGCTAAGCAGGGTGTTCGAGCTGCTTACGAGCCTGAAAACAAAAAACTAGAGTGGTGGTTAATAGGTGTTACAACTGTAGGTGTAGCCGCAATGCTGGCTCCGGGCTTGATCATCTGGGCCAATTTTGTCAACGTCCCTGCAGATGCGCACCTGATTGAGGCTGTTGGACAGCAATGGCATTGGCAATACCGACTTCCTGGTAAAGACGGCAAGCTTGGCGTTGTTAATGCCAAGCACATCAATGATGCTAATCCGTTTGGAATGGACCAGTCGGACGCAAATGGGCGAGACGATATTTTGGTCTCAAGCCAAGAGTTGCATTTGCAAATCGGCAAGCCTGTCAAGATCTTGTTACGTTCGATTGACGTATTGCACAACTTCGCGGTACCCCAGTTCCGCGCCAAGATGGATTTGGTGCCTGGTATGGTCACCTATCTTTGGTTAACACCCACCCGAACTGGTAAGTTTGATCTGCTGTGCAATGAATTGTGCGGTGTTGGTCATTTTGTGATGCGCGGGGTCATTGTGGTGGAAGAAGAGGCGGCTTATCTGTCTTGGCTGGGAGATCAGAAAACATTTGCTGACAATTTAGCTAAACCCAGTGGTGACAAAACACTTGGTAAAGCCCTTTATGCAACATGTGCGGCTTGCCATGGTGCCGAGGCCGAAGGCAATCTCTTGCTTCATGCGCCTAAGTTGGCCGGGCAGGGTGAATGGTATCTGCAGCGGCAACTGAGTTATTTCAAACATGGTATTCGAGGGAGTAATGAGCGAGATGTGTTTGGCAAGGTGATGGCACCGATGGCATCTTTGCTGGTTGACGATGCTGCCATTGCCAATGTCAGTGCATTCATTACATCGCTGCCAGATACAGCTGCACCCCATACGGTCAAGGGAAACGCCAGCATTGGCAAACCATTGTTTGTTTCAACCTGCTCAACCTGCCATGGCCAGAACGGACAAGGCGTTCGCCTGATGCAAGCCCCCAAACTTAAGGGCATGAGCGACTGGTATACGGTGACGCAGTTGAAAAATTTTAAGCAAGGATTTCGAGGTGCTCACGCCAAGGATCAATATGGACCTCAAATGGCATTGATGGCGGCCATTTTGAAAGATGAACAGGCCATCAACGATTTGGTGGCTTATATCAATGTGCTGCCTTGAACGGGCTTTGACAGGACAGGTGGACGAATCTTAAAAAAAGGATATCTGATGGAACACATGGCACACGATGAGTCCGCTGACGTTGGACCATTAGAAGTTGCGGAGATGGAGCTTTACCATCCCAAAACGTTTTTAGGCAAGTACATCTGGAGCCAAGACGCTAAGGTGATTGCAATCCAATACGCTGTCACCGCCATTTCTATTGGGCTGGTAGCCTTGGTCTTGTCTTGGATGATGAGGCTTCAACTGGCCTACCCCAACAGTTTTTCGTTTATAGACCCCAGCAACTACCTTCAGGCCGTCACCATGCACGGCATGATCATGGTTGTTTATTTATTGACTGCCTTGTTTCTGGGTGGTTTTGGCAACTACCTGATTCCTTTGATGGTGGGTGCTCGAGACATGGTCTTTCCGTATCTCAATATGTTGAGTTTTTGGATATACCTTTTCGCCGTCATTCTTCTGGTGATCAGTTTTTTTGTGCCTGGTGGGCCCACCGGTTCGGGCTGGACCCTTTACCCGCCGCAGGCGATTTTACAAGGTACTCCGGGGGCAACATGGGGTATTATTCTCATGCTGGTGTCGCTGGCGTTCTTCATCATTGGTTTTACCATGGGCGGTCTGAATTACGTCGTCACTATTCTGCAAGCTCGCACTCGTGGTATGACTTTGATGCGAATGCCATTGACCATATGGGGCATTTTTGTCGCAACCATTTTGGCCTTGCTTGCCTTTCCGGCTTTGTTTGTCAGCGCGGTGATGATGTTGTTTGACTTGTTGTTGGGCACCAGCTTCTTTATGCCTGCACTGGTGTCGATGGGACAGCAAGCCAGTTATACCGGTGGTAGTCCTTTGCTGTTCCAGCATTTGTTCTGGTTTTTTGGTCACCCTGAGGTCTACATTGTTGCCTTGCCTGCATTCGGCATTGTCTCGGACCTGCTCAGTGTTCACGCCAGAAAGAACATTTTTGGTTATCGCATGATGGTTTGGGCCATTGTCGCCATTGGCGTTCTCAGTTTCTTTGTCTGGGCACACCACATGTATGTCAGTGGCATGAATCCCTATTTCGGATTCTTCTTTGCCACCACAACCTTGATCATTGCCATTCCCACTGCTTTGAAAGTTTATAACTGGGTTCTGACGCTTTGGCAGGGGAGTATTCATCTCACTGTACCCATGCTGTTTGCCATCGGTTTTATTTTCGCATTTTTACACGGCGGCTTGACTGGTTTGTTCTTGGGCAACGTCAGCGTCAGCGTGCCACTGTCGGACACCATGTTTGTAGTGGCTCATTTCCACATGGTCATGGCAGTGGCTCCCGTCATGGTGGTGCTTGGCGCAATTTACCACTGGTACCCCAAAATTACGGGGCGCATGATGCACGAGGGCATGGGCAAGATTCATTTCTGGACCACCTTTCTGGGCACCTATGCGATTTACCTGCCCATGCACTACCTGGGATTTTTAGGAGTGCCAAGACGGTATTTTTCAGTCGAGGGGACAAGTTTCATTCCGGCTTCAGCGCACGATTTGAACATCGGAATTACTTTGGCTGCTTTGTTTGTAGGGGCGTTTCAACTGCTCTTTTTGTATAACTTATTTTGGAGTTATTTCAATGGCAAGCCGTCTGGCCCCAATCCTTGGAATGCAACCACGCTTGAGTGGCAAACCTCTGAGACGCCGCCAATACATGGTAATTTTGGACCTGAATTACCGAAGGTCTATCGCTGGGCTTACGATTTCAGTGTGCCTGGGGCGGTTGATGACTTCATACCGCAAAACGTGGCGCCGCAAGACGTCAAGCGTGTTTAAGTGCGCTCAGCCATGAACATCATTCATCATTTGACCACCAAGCCTTGGGAAGCCACGGGCGAGTTACCTTTGCTTCAGCAGTATTCCAATCAACAGAATAAGCGGGCTGCACTCAAAGTATTTTTGGGCGTCGTCACTGTTTTGTTCATGCTGTTAATCGTGGCTTATGCCGGACGCATGGCCTACGAAGATTGGCGGCCTGCCCCACAAATTAGACTGATGTGGGCCAATACACTGGTGTTGTTTCTGGGCAGTTTGGGGCTTGAGTTGGCTCAGTACGCTGTTAGGCGTGGTCAACAAAAGCTATTGCTTCGAAGTCTTTTGGCTGCAGGACTTTGCACCTTGTTGTTCTTGATGGGTCAGGCTCAAGCCTGGCGTGAACTTGGCGCATTGGTCTATTTTGAAGTGACCAACCCTGCCATTGCTTTTTTCTATCTCATCACGGGTTTGCATGGCTTGCATTTGCTAGGTGGCTTGGTGGTCTGGGGTCAAACACTGACCCGCTTGTGGAGAGGTTGTGCGATAGAGAAAGTTCGGCACAGTGTTGAGTTGTGCACGCTCTACTGGCACTTTTTGTTGTTGGTATGGCTTGTACTTTTCGGCCTGTTGTTCACAGGAAATAACCTAGACGAATTGATGATTATCTGCGGAATAAAAGGAAGGACCTGATATGTCACACCCTGTTTCGACAATACCCATTCACTCGCCCGTCTTGGAGCCCGGTATGCAGGGCCTTGTGAGTGACTGGTCGTCTGATCAACAGTCTTTCAAGAAGGTCCCATGGGGCAAAACCATGATGTGGATTTTTTTGGTCAGCGACACCTTCATCTTTAGTATTTTCTTGATTTCGTACATGACTGTGCGCATGTCAACTCCCGATCTCTGGCCCAATTCGAGCGAAGTGTTTGCATTGACGCTTGGCGGCAAGGAGATCCCTTTGGTCCTGATTGCGTTGATGACCTTCATTCTCATTACCAGCAGTGGAACCATGGCCATGGCCGTGAATTATGGCTACCGCAAAGACCGACGAACCACCTTTGTGATGCTGATGATCACTGCCTTATTGGGGGCCTCATTTGTAGGCATGCAGGCATTCGAGTGGACAAAGTTAATTACCGAAGAGGGGATTCGGCCTTGGGGCAATCCTTTGGGTGCTGCGCAATTTGGTTCCGTCTTTTTTATGGTCACTGGATTTCACGGTACCCATGTCTCCATAGGCGTCATTTTGTTATTGATCTTTGCTTTCAAGGTCTGGCGTGGTGATTTAGAACACGAACGGCCTGGTTTCCTGACAGGACGTAAGGGTGGCTATGAAACGATAGAAATTGTCGGTTTGTACTGGCACTTTGTCGACTTGGTCTGGGTCTTTATTTTTGCGTTTTTCTATCTTTGGTAAGGAGAACCTATGTCTGAAGCAGAAAATCAACATCATCCGATTGGCATTTATCTCAAAATATGGCTGCTGCTTTTCGTACTAAGTACGGCCTCTTATATGGTTGATTACTTTCATGTGGAAGGCTACCTGCGCTGGTCCTTGATCATTGTCTTTATGTTGTTAAAGGCTGGCTTGATCGTTGCCGTGTTCATGCACATGATGTGGGAGCGTTTGGCCTTCGTTTATGCCATCTTGCTGCCACCCCTCTTGATCCTAACTTTCATCGGTATTGGGGCACTGGAAGCTGACTATACGTTTCTGACGCGCGGTATATTTTTCTTCAAAGGTGCGCCGTAAAAAAAGATCAGTCAATCTAAAGCAAGTTTAATTTCATTGACATTCAATAATTGGAGAGTCACGCATGGCAGAGAAAAAATACGTTGTACACACCGTGGTCATTTCTGGTTTTTTCTTGGGTGTTGCCTTGTTTGCTTATCTCCTTGTTTCGCATCATATGAGCATGTCAAATCAGGTCATGCACAGCCGGGATAGCTTGCTTAGCAATGGGCTCAGTGTGCTTGATCGCATTAAACCGGTTGGCAAGCTTGCCATGGAGTTGCCTACAGAAGTTGCTGTCATCAACGCATCGATAAGCACTGGCACGCTTACACGCGATGGTGCTCAGGTTTTTGACCAAAGTTGTGCCGCTTGTCATGCTTCAGGGATTGCAGGCGCACCCAAACTTGGCGATCAGGTTCAGTGGAAAACACGGTTTGCTAAAGGGACCAAGGTTCTTTATGTCAACGCCCTTAATGGCATCAGCAGTTCGACTGGCGTCATGCCCGCAAAGGGTGGCAACGCTTCATTGAGTGACGCAGAAGTGAAGGCCGCTGTGGACTATATCGTAGCCAAGACAAAAACAAATTAGAGCAAGGCGTACTTTTAACTGAGGGTGTCGTATGAAGCTAAAGAGAAGTTATTTTACGGGTCCGAGTCTGGATGATTTAGAGCTTTTCGAAGAGCAACTTGAGGGCGCTGGTATTGCCACGCCTCAGATTCATGTGTTGAGCTTGGATGACAAGAGCTTGTCAGAACATCCACGCCTTCACGAAGTTCAATCTTTTATGAAGCAAGACGTTGTGCACAAGTCGATACTGGGCGCGTTGGTTGGTAGTGGCTTGGCCATTACGATGCTCATGATGGCTTTCAGCTTTGAGCTGGTAAGCACGCCAGAAGGCTGGACACCCTTTGTTTTTCTTTCGGTTGTCATTTTAGGCTTTAGCGCTTGGCTGGGCGGCTTTATTGGAATTCAGACGCCTAACTATAAGTTTGCTCGGTTCGAAAAAATTTTAGCAGAAGATTGTCATGTTTTTTTCGTTGATCTAGAGCCTGAACAGGAAAAAATTCTTGAACAAATTCTAAAACTTCACCCCAACTTAGATCGGGCGGGAACGGAAGATGGTCCTCCCCACTGGCTGGTGAGCCTTCAGTGCAAAGTAGGAATGATTCGTCACTCATAGTTCCAGAATTATTGTCCACCACGATTAAATTCAATTTATGCCGACAATTGTTACGCGAAATTCTCTGGTCGTTTTAAGTCAGCTTCATGCGCTGACTAAACCTAGAGTGCTGCAGCTGATTGTCTTTTGCGCCCTTGTGGGCATGGTGATGGCGGTACCGAAAATACCAACTTTGAATGAAATCCAACGCGCCATATTGGCTTGTGTTGGTATCTGGCTGGTTGCTGGCGCAGCCGCAGCCATTAACTGCTTGGTTGAAAAAGAAATAGATGCCAAGATGAAAAGAACTTCTTGGCGCCCAACGGCACAAGGTCAAGTTGACGGCTTGCTGACTTTATTGTTTTCTTCTGTACTTTGCGTAGCTGGTTCGGCGCTGCTCTATTTTTGGATCAACCCCCTCACCATGTGGCTTACCTTGGGTACTTTTTTGGGATACGCGGTTATTTACACATTGATCTTGAAGCCACTCACGCCGCAAAACATCGTGATTGGGGGCTCGTCTGGTGCAATGCCGCCAGTGCTGGGATGGGCTGCCATGACGGATCAGGTGGGACCCGAAGCGCTTCTGCTCTTTCTGATTATTTTCTTATGGACGCCACCTCATTTCTGGGCGCTGGCACTTTACCGAGTTGATGAATATAGGAAGTCGGGACTGCCTATGTTGCCCGTCACCCATGGCACTAATTTTACGTGCCTGCAAATTTTGCTCTACACCCTTATTTTGTTGGCTGCTTGTTTAATGCCATTTGTTTACGGCATGAGTTCTTGGCTCTATCTCTTGGTTGCATTGGGTTTAAGTCTGGTTTTTGTGGTTCATGCATTCAAGCTCTGGCGGCAATATTCAGACGAGCAAGCACGACAGACGTTTAAATTTTCTCTTGTTCATTTGAGTGTGCTTTTCGCGGCCATGCTGGTAGATCATTATTTGTTTTAAAACTACAACCTACAGATATCTTCTACTGCAAAGGAATTTCATTCAGCGCAGTCACTGCGTCACTGAGTGCGTAGATCATTTTCACGCCTTTAGGTTTCTTTCTAATGACGGAAATGCCAGCACCTCCAGCCCAGATCTGAATATTAGGCGGAAGTAAACGCCGAAAATGTAATAGGGTTGGTAATACATAGCGAGCCGGGTGTGCAAAACTGAAGGAAAGTGCAACGACATCCGCCTTGCATGAAATAGCGGCCAACTTCAGATTGTTCAAGGGTATATCGGCGCCAATATTGATCGTGACAGCGCCTTGTTCAGCCAGCACAGCCTCAGCCATCAACAAGCCAAGAAAATGATGCTCGCCTGGTGGAAGAGACAACAAAATGATCGGTAAACCTTTTCTTGGAAGCAAATTGAGAATCTCTGCCTGCAAATAACGTTCGATATAAGCAGAACAAAGGTGTTCATGGTGAATGTCGATTTCATCGCGAGTCCAAGCATCACCAAGACTGATCATCAGCGGCGTAATTGTCCTTTGAGTAAAATCAAGCATTGTTTGCGTGCGTCGCTTCTCCTTTAAAAGATTTACAAATGCTTGCAGATTGTTGATCTTGATGTATTCAACAAATTGATTGGTTGATTCATCTTGTATTTCAAGCTGAATATTCAAACCCAACTCTGATTTTAGTTTTTCAAGTTCCAATACGGGCTTGCCTACAACTTGCGCAGGCCGAAAGCCGGCTTCCAGCAAGCGTTTGATCAGAAGAAGCTGTTGGACAGTCTCGATTGAATAGGTCGACCGCCCATCAAGGGTTGCTTCCCTTGGCGGGAAACCAAATCTCTGGCGCCACTTTCGCAATTGTTCTTTCCCAAATCCCGTTTCACGCTCGATTTCCGAAGGGGAAAAAAATGGGTTGATGCGCATGATTATTCACAGTAACAGTTAAATAAACATTTGTCCGATCTATTTTGTCACGGACAAAGTCAATATATTTCCAATGAAAGTGCGATCGTGAACTTCGTGCTTTAGCTGCAAACGTGAAAGTCAAAACATGCTTGATCTTGAGCATTTGAAGGATAAAATCAATGAGCTTACAAAATCAAAATGGAATTCTTCAAAAACAAATCTTGCATGAAAACAAGCACTTGAGAAATTTCTCAACTCATGAGCATACGGATTCTAATTTCCAATTCTCTGTCTTGTCAATCGTCGAATCACAGATCATTCCTCGTTTGTTAAAAGCTGAAAAGATCAGAACACGGCATCTGAGTTTGGTCTCTTCATTGCGTAAATTACCTTCACAAAAAGAAATAGAGAAATTTGCAGATCTTTGCGTTTCACAAGATCAAAAAGTTACGCAAGCCTTTGTCGACCATTTTTTAGAGATAGGCTTGAGGAAAGAAGATATCTTCTTAGAGCTTATTGCCCCTGCAGCTCGATATTTAGGATCTCAATGGGATGATGACTGTATGGATTTTTCTCAAGTCAATCTGGGATTTATTCGACTCCATGCAATTGCAAATGAGTTTAGATTGGCCTACAAAGAGGGTGGATTTGCCAAAGGTAAAGTGAAGCGAGTGATGATAGCTTCTGCACCTGGATCTTTGCACATGCTCGGTACGACTATCGTGGCTGATTTTTTCTGCAAAAAAGGCTGGCAGGTTGTGGTGTCCATTCCATCCTGCGCCAACGAACTGGTTCAGGCTAGCAGTGATGAATGGTTTGATGTGATCGGATTGTCAATTAGCATGGAGCAACAACTTTCGACTTTATCTGAGTTAATAAGCCAATTTAAATGTTCATCTGTCAACCCGCGCGTGGCTGTTTTATTGGGTGGACCCATTTTCGCAGTCAAAGAATTGCGCGCTATTGACTTTGGTGCAGATGATATTTGTGTCAATGCTAAACATGCAGTTGGCTTAGCTGCATCACTTCTGCCTCATGTTTGAAGCAGCGTGCATAAACCGCGCCATGCTAATTTGGCCGGTTTATGGTTGTTTATGACCAATTAGTTTGATTTTTTGCCGCTTTCTAAAATAAAGCTGTAATTTTTGCCAAAGAGGAGCCAATTCCTTCTTCTTAAATAGAATTGCCAATCTTTTATATCAAGCGCAGAATCATCGTGCACTAAAGGAACGGCCATATGTTTGACCTTGCCAACAAAATAGCACTCATCACAGGTGCATCCCGAGGACTGGGCTGGTCAATGGCCCAATCACTTGCAAAGGCTGGTGCCCATGTGGTTCTCAATGCTCGTGACGAAAAGCTCTTAAGCGAGCGTGTCAAAACACTCACTGAGCAAGGACTCTCTGCGCAGGCGGCGGCTTTTGATGTCACCAATTTTGAAGCGGCTCAGGCGTGCATCAACGACTTACAAAAACAATGGGGAAAAATAGATATTTTGATTGCCAATGCCGGCATCAATCACAGGCAAGCAATACAAGATTTTGAATTAGAAGATTTCGAAAAAGTTATCAATACTAATTTCAAAGCAATATGGGTACTTTGCAAAGCACTGACGCCTTTAATGGTGGAGAAGAAAAATGGGCGCATTATCTTGATAGGTTCAATGAGCGCTATCAATGCGAGGCCTTCCATTTCCGCTTATGTGGCCAGTAAAGGGGCAGTGCATGCCTTATGTAAGCAACTGGCAGTGGAACTTGCGCCTAATTTGATCACTGTGAATTGCATCGCACCAGGCTTTTTTGCCACGGAAATGAACACTGCTTTGGTAGAAGACCCTCAATTTACCAAATGGGTCAAAGAAAGAACGCCGGTTGGGCGGTGGGGGCGGGTAGAAGAAATTGGTCCTGCGGCTGTTTTTTTAGCCTCAGATGAAGCATCTTTTGTGAATGGATTAATTTTGACGGTTGATGGCGGTTTTACTTCTGCGATGTAATTGAAAATTTGTTTGCATTTGCACGATACCCAGTCTCATCAGCCAACCATCGTTGATAGTTGCTAGAGTTAATTCGTTGAATTATTAACATGTTTTAGGAGCACTGTAATGACTTCATCCCAAGAAATCGATCGAAGACTCTTTGAGCAGATTCGAGATAAACTTTTCACATCGATTATTTCTGACGCATTGGACAGTGCAGGATTTCGCAATCAAGCGATGTCGTCAAAAATTCGCCCAATTGATGATGCACTGATTTTGGTTGGAAGAGCCCGAACTGCTAGTTTCATGGAGGTGTGGCACCACGATGAGGGCACAAATCCCTATGAATTAGAGATTAAATTGGTCGACAGTTTGATGCCCTTTGAAATTCCTATTTTTGCGTGCTCAAACTCAGCCCGGATTGGCCCTTGGGGGGAATTACTGTCTACAGCGGCACAAGCCCGTGGCGCAGCTGGAGCTGTCATGGATGGATGCACTAGAGATGTCCGTGCAATTCGTGCCATGAAATTCCCCGTTTTTCATGGTGGTGTTGCGCCACTAGATAGCAAAGGCCGGGCTCGAATCATGGCGCTGGATATTCCAATTGAATGTGCTGGTGTTTACGTGTTGCCCGGGGACTTGGTTGTGGGAGATGTAGATGGCTTGGTTGTTGTTCCTCAAAGCGTAGAAGATAAAGTTTTAGAGATTGCTTTTAAAAAAGTGTCAGGCGAATCAAATACGCTGAAAGACTTACAACGCGGCGATAAATTAGCAGATGTATTCGCAAGATATGGAATTCTTTAACCAACAGAAAGCCAGGTGAGCGACGGATGCGTGAAAAGTGGCGACTTAAGCACCGATGCCAGGTATTGAGGTTCAGCGAGTTCTTCGGAATACGCTAGAGCCAGCAAAACGGGCTTGAGCGCCTAGTTGTTCTTCAATGCGCAGTGCATGGTTCCACTTGACCATGCGCTCACTTCTTGCGAACGATCCGACTTTGAGTTGACCGACATTCCACCCAATGGCCAGGTCGACAATGGTGGCATCTTCGGTTTCACCGGAGCGGGCGGACACGATGGCTGAATAGCCCAACTCTTGTGCCACTCTCCAAGCTTGCAAGGTTTCGCTCAGCGTGCCTCTTTGGTTGGGTTTGAGCAGTACCGTGTTGGCAGCGCCTAAATTGGCGGCTTCTCGAATGAGGCTCGAATTGGAGACCAAAAAATCATCGCCCACAATTTGCAGTCGATGGCCAATGGCCTTGGTAAAGCGAGAGAACCCCACCGGATCGTCTTCTGCCAAAGGGTCTTCAATAGACACGATAGGGTACTTCTCAACCCATCTCAGCAGCATTTCAATCATGCCGTCGGAGTCCAGTTCTCGGGATTCAAGTCCTAGGCGGTATTGACCCTGTTGCCCAAATTCGGATGCTGCAATATCCAAAGCAATTGCAACTTGATCTCCAGGAATAAAGCCTGCGCGTTCAATGGCAAGTATCAGCATCTCCAGTGCTTGCTCATTGCTTGAGAAGTCAGGCCACCAACCCCCTTCGTCAGCAACGCCAAACAGTGAACCGCGTTGCGCCATCAGTAATCCCGCATGGCGGTAGACTTCTGCGGTCCACTCCAAAGCCTGAGCGAAATTGGTCGCGCCAGTACAGACCACCATGAAGTCTTGAACATCGACACGTCGGCCTGCATGCGCACCACCGCCAAAAATTTGGATTTGAGGCATGGGCAAGCGTCCTATTTTCCCGTTACCAAGGTAACGGTATAAGGGCATGCCAGAGGCCGCGGCCATAGCATGCGCTGCTGCCATTGAAACAGCCAAAGTTGCATTTGCACCTAATCTTGACTTGTTGATGGTTCCATCAAGGTCAATGAGCGCCTGATCAAGAACAGACTGGTTGTCAGCCTGTGTCCCCACCAGTGCAGTTGAAATTTCACCGTTGACATGTCCGATCGCCTGCATCACATCAAGTCCACCAAACCTAGCACCACCATCCCTTAATTCCAGTGCTTCACGCGTTCCTTTAGAGGCGCCTGCTGGTGCAATGGCTCTGCCTATAGACCCATCGTTGAGAATGACCTCAGCTTCTACGGTTGGTCGCCCGCGACTGTCCCAGACTCGTCTTGCAAAGATAGATTTGATGGTAAAAGGTGTCATGTCTTGAGGTCCTTGGCCCATGCATGGGCGATTTCTTTCAAATAGCTCGCTGGCTTGATGAGCAATGCGCTGGCTACGCGTCTGATGTGATTGCGTTGATGTTCTTCAGTGACATATTCGACAGGAGATTTGCCATCCACTCTGGCCAGCAACAGTCCGGGTAGTAGTCGAGCCGCTCTTGCTTCAAGTGGACTGGGCAGTTCCCAATCTACTGATTGCAAGTAGCTGTTGGTCAGAACTTCAAAGCAATGCAAAAAATCTGAAGATGATGACGGCGTCCATAGACACTTCAGCAATAAGTGGTTCAGGCAAAACGCCAAGTCAAATGCAGGGTCACTCCAAGTGGCGCATTCTGCATCTAACAACATGGGACCCTGTGGTCCTAACAAGATATTCTTAGGGCTGACATCGCCATGCACCAAGGTCTTTGCATTGTTTTGTGTTTGCAATACCAGCTCTTCTAGTGCGAGCGCTAGTTTGGGATGGCGCTCTGCGGTGGCGAGTAAGTAGGGTGCCAGTCTGATTTCAAAAAATATTTTGTCAGTTGGAAACTCGCTTGCTAATTGGCTATTTCTTGCTGCATAACTGTGAATCTTCGAAAGTATTTGCCCTATTGCATTTGCAGTCTGCGCGTCAGCATTGCCAGCATGCAATTCTTGCTTCCAGAGACGATAGTGAACTGGGTCAAGGTACTGCATGACCAATACCCCTAGTTCTGGGTGTTGGCCTAAAAATTCTGGTGCACAACCTGCTGAGGCTTGGTGGGCAACTTGCAACCAACGGGCCTCAAAAAGGTTTCGCTCCACAGGCGCATGCCAATCGGCAGCCACCCGCAATTTGGACAAAGCGCGTTTGGCGCAAACAAATCCTTTCTCTGTCTCAATGCACCAAATATCAGATGACACGCCGCCTGTTAGAGGGTTGCCATACAAGAAAGAAGCGTTTGAAAGACCCAGTTCGTTCAAGGCCCGAACGAACTCCATGGGGACTTCTGCCTTAGACATGAGCGATATAAGTGGATTCAACTAGTTTGACCAATGCAAACAAGGCTTGGTTAACAGGAGTCGCCACCCCAAGCGCCTGTCCACGTCTCACAATGAATCCATTCAGATGGTCAATTTCACTGGGTTTAGAGCGCGCCATATCTTGTGCAGTGGATGATTTTTGACTTCCCATCGTGACAGATATTTGTTCGACGGCTTGCAGGGCGACAGCCTCAGATAAATGGATGCCATCGGCGTGGGCCACTGCAATGACTTCCTTTACTAAAGCTGTCTGGGTGCTGCGAACTGACGCCAAGGCCGCAAGTTTCCCGTATTGAATTTGGGCTAAACCTGAAATCGCATTGAAAGCACAATTGATCATCAACTTGGACCATAACTCAGCCATGACATTTTGTGAAATCTGAACCGGTACCTGCGCTGAGCCAAATAGCACCACTATTTCTTGAAGAGTTTTTTGCGGATCGCTCAGTCGTGAAACCTGCATTGTTCCGATCACAAGCTCACCGCGACCATGGTGCTTCACACATCCTGGCGCAGTAATTTCTGTGGCCACATAGACGACAGAGGGGATCACCGCATGGGGTACATGTTGTGCAATCAGGGCTGCATTCTCCACTCCGTTTTGTAAACTCATTATCAAAGCGTGCGGTGCGAGGTAGGGCGCAATTTGAAGTGCGACCGAAGCGCTGTCTGTTGATTTGACACAGAACAATACCAAGTCCGCTGTTCGCAAGCTTGAAAAGTCACTGCTGGCCTCAATCCGAATGATCTCTGTCGCAGAGGATGTTGATAAATCTAACTTCAAACCGTCGCGCGTTGTAGCCTGCACATGTGCGGGTCGGCCGATGAGCGTCACCCTGTGCCCGGCGCGGGCGAGCATGGCGCCATAAAAGCTACCAACGGCGCCTGCGCCAACTACTGCAATGTGGTTAAAGGTGGGTGTGTTCAAGTAGCCCCTTAATTTACTGAAAATTCAATTTTGTTTTCCATCTTTTTTAAGAGCATTCTATTTAGTTGTCAACTTTGAACGCTGTTCCTTAGGAGGTCATTAATTCGATTATCTATGCACTGTCCGACGTCAGCAAATAGCACATGGACCCCTAAACAGCATTCGAGGGATTTCACGGGGATCTTGTTTTGTACCGCAGTGCCATACTTGGCTTTAAGTGATTGAATTTCCAGCCGATTGATGTAGATTGGCGACAAAACCATTGATTTTCAAAAGCATCAAAAAATAAGATTACAAACTGCAAGTCTTGGTTTTCAAACTTCGAGTTGACGCGTGAACCTATGACCGAACCCTGTTCCATGCTGTTCGTCCCTGCGGACACAGAACGCTTCCTAGCCAAGGCGGGTCAGCGTGGCGCCGATGCGCTTATTCTGGATCTGGAAGACGCGGTGGCGCGCCAGTCCAAGGAGGCCGCAAGGCAGAACCTGGCGACCTTCGTGCCCTTGCTGCAGGCCAGTGCCGGTGTGCCCGTCTATGTTCGTGTTAACAATGAGCCAGAGCTTCTTGCCGCAGATCTAGAGGCTGCTATCGCGGCCGGCGCAGATGGCCTGCTGATGCCCAAGTTGGACTCGGCTGCGCAGGTGGTTCAACTTGATGCCGACATGCTTAGGCTGGAAAGGCAGTACCAGCGCGCGCCCGGCAGCATTCGCGTGGTGGCTTTGCTCGAGTCGCCGCTGGCCATCTGTAATGCGCTGCCAATTGCACAGTCGTCCTCACGCCTGTCGGCACTTCTATTTGGAACTGAGGACTTCGGCGCTGCGACGGGCCTCGAGTCGACTCCCGAGAGCATGTCGGTTCCGGCTCAAATAGTGGCGCTTGCTGCTTCTGCTGCCGGTCTCCACCCCATGGGGCTGCCTGGCACTGTGGCCGAGTTCAAGGATGCAGATGCCTATCGCGCGGTTGCCATGAAAGCCCGGCGCATCGGCATGCGCGGATCCATCTGCATTCACCCTGCCCAGGTGCCGGTGATCAATGAGGTATTTGGTGGTACAGCCGAGGAAGCAGAAAGGGCTCGCCGCCTGCTTGCAGTTTTTGATGCTTCTGTGGCTGCCGGCAGAGGGGCTATTGCATACGAGGGCAAGATGATAGACGAGCCTATCGCCATTCGCGCTCGCCGCTTTCTGCAGCGTTACGACGCACTACAGCTTCGTCGTTCGCGCGGCAAGGGGGTGACGCCATGAGCGACTCTGCATCAGGGCGAATGCCTCTCTCCGGCATCCGCGTGTTAGACCTTTCACGCCTCATGGCAGGCAACATGCTCACGCTTCAGTTGGCGGACTTTGGCGCCGAGGTCATCAAGGTGGAAAGCGCGCAAGGCGACACACTTCGCGACTGGACAAACGATGGCAAACCGCTGTGGTGGAAGGTCTATGGCCGCAACAAGAAGAGCATCTGCCTTGACCTCAAAAGCGATGCCGATCGCCAAGCCCTGCTCAAGCTGGTACCGCAGGCGCAGGTGGTCATCGAAAGCTTTCGCCATGGGGGTATGGAAGCCTTCGGGCTCGGCCCAGCTGTCCTGCACGCGGCTAACCCTCTGTTGGTCATCGTACGCATCTCTGGATGGGGGCAGACGGGGCCATATGCGCACCGTCCGGGCTTTGGTACCCTTGTTGAGGCTTTCTCCGGCTTCGCGCAGCGCAACGGCTTTCCGGACAAGCCCCCCGCACTGCCCAACCTAGGCCTGGCGGACATGATTGCCGGGCTGTCAGGTGCTTTCGCCACGCTTGCCGCCTTAAGAGAGGTAGAGGTCAACGGCGGCTTGGGCCAGATCATTGACCTGTCATTGCTCGAGCCAATGCTAGGCGTGCTGGGTCCGGACGCAGCCATCTACCAGCACACCGGCAAGCTGCCGCGCCGTCTGGGCAACCGCGTGGAGAACGCAGCGCCGCGCAATGCCTACCTTTGCAGCGACGGCGTCTGGCTGGTCATGTCAGGTTCCACCCAGCGAATGGCCGAGCGAGTGCTGGATGCTATCGGCAAGCCCGAACTGGTGAGTGACCCACGCTATGTCAACAACGCCGCGCGCATTGCCAACGTGGATTCGCTGGACGAGATGATTGGCAACTTCGTTGCCCAGCGCACGCTGGAAGACAACCTGGTGCACTTTGACAAGTTCGAGGTAACAGTCGGCCCCATGATGAATGTGGATCAGCTGATGCGAGACCCGCATGTCACTGGGCGCCAAGTGCTGGTGGAGGTGCCAGACTCGCAATTCGGTAGCATCATGATGCATAACGTTTTTCCGCGCCTATCGCGCACACCTGGGCGCATCCGAAGCACCGCGCCGGAAATCGGACAGGATCAAGTCCTGCTCGGTGGATCAAAACCCGCCAACTAAAAAATTGAAAAGGAGACTCCCCATGAACTTCATCGACTCCCGCCGCCGCCATATTGCCGCTGGCCTTGCACTGGCACCGCTTGCAACCAGCTTGTCCGTTTTTGGACAGGCTGCCATGCCAAAGACCCTCACCCTTTTGGTTCCGCAGAACGCGGGTGGATCTAATGATGTTGTGGCGCGTGCTGTTGCGGCCCGCTTGCCGCAGCTTCTTGGTGGATCGAACGTCGTTGTAGAAAACCGCCCAGGTGCGGGGGGCAACGTTGGCTCGGCTTGGGTAGCAAAGTCTGCGCCCAAGGACGGTAGTGTCTGGATGGTCACTGTGAACAGCGCTCAGGCAGTCAATCCCAGCCTTTACAAGTCCACTGGCTTTGATCCCATCAATGACTTTGAGCCAGTAGCCGGGATTGCGATCGTGCAGCACGCGATCGTCGTGAATCCTAAGTTCCCAGCGAACACCTTGTCGGAGCTGGTTGCGCTGGTGCGCAAGGACCCCGGTAAGTACAGCTACGGCTCGTCGGGCAACGGCACTTTTTCGCATCTGCTGATGGAAATGCTGAAGAAGTCGCAGAATGTACAAATCACGCACATTCCCTATAAAGGCGTGGCTCCAGCCCTCACGGATGTGATCGGAGGCAACCTCGATATCATGATCAGCACCATTCCGGCCTGTCTGCAGTTCGTCAAGGGCGGGCAGCTCAAGGCGCTGGCCGTACCCTCGCTGCAACGCGCTCCGGCGCTTCCCAACGTGCCGCTAGCCAATGAGAGTGTGCCAGGCCTGGTTGGTGAGTTGTGGGTAGCCATGTATGCCCCTAAGGGCGTGTCGCGTGAGCTGATCTAGCAGATGCGCAAGGCAGTCGCTGCTGTTCAGACCTTGCCTGAAATGGACACCTTCTTAAGTGCCCAGGGAGCGACCCCGATGAAGGCCGGACCGGCCGAACTTGCGACCATTACCAAGGACGAGATCGCTCGATGGGCGCCAGTGATCCGCGAATCCGGTATGAAGGTTGACTAGCCACGGCCACTTTCCAGCGCATTTGTTTCGATTAAGCCCCTCAGCTGGGCTGGAATTTGGAAGCTCTGGACACAAACGAATTTGTGGGGCAATCTGAAGACAGAGACCTACAGAAAGTTGGCTTTAAACCGGTTCACCAAATCGAATTCCAACTTTAGCCATCGCATCCACAGTGGAGGGGCCCCAGCGTTTGGCAATTTCTTCCCCGCTGGATTTGGCGTGATAAACCGCGTCTTGTGTATCACCAGGTTCAGGTTGGATCATGACCAGCAGTCGACCTAATTCGGTTCCGACATTTTTGAAATCACGGTAAATACCCGACGGCACTGACACAAAATCTAAGGGCTCTAGGATTGTAGAAAACTGCCCTACATCGCCCCAAATAATTTCAAACCTACCTTGGACACAAAAGAAATTTTCTACAGCGCCGGTGTGTTTGTGCAGGCCCGCGCTGTCACCCGGGGGGCATTCAGCCAAAGTGATTGTCAACCCAGGAGCCCCTTTAACTGGCGCAATTTTGCTTCGACCCTCCCAGCCTTTGGGTGACATGATGGGCATGACCTTATCGGGCGACATCATCAGCATGGCCTCGGGGGGGATACCCTCCGAGTTGTTCATGGAGTCCTTGTAGGGCACCAAATCTGCATATCGAGCTACACGTTGGGGTACTGTATCGTCAAGTGGATTGTGTTTTGTCATGATGTTCAGCATAGACTAAGTTAAGGGCTTCCGGGAGGTTGATAGCGTATTGAGACGTGTCATTTCTGCTGCGCTCAACTCAATGATCTGAACAATCTCTTCTAACTGTTTGGGGGTGCGCGCGCTAGCAATTGGAGCGCAGACTTGGGGGTGTGAGCGCAACCAGGCCAAGGCGATTGCCGAAACCGGTGCGCTGCGTGCTTCAGCGATATCGCGCAAAGCTTCAATGATTTTCCAGTTTTGGTCTGAATAAAACTCAGCAACGCCATCCGCTCGAACGGAATCAATTTTCAACCCAGGCCGGTATTTGCCTGATAAGAACCCACGCGCCAAACCATAAAAAGGAAATGCACTTAAGTCATTGGCAGCAAGCACGGGGGCTTGCTCAGATTCAAATGGTTCGCGATGCACCAAGTTGTATTGGTCTTGCAGCGCGATATAGGAGGGCAGGGCATGTTTGGCTGAGATGCTCAGCGCCTCTTGCAGGCGCGCACCGGTATGCTGAGAGGCAGCGATATAGCGCACTTTTCCCGCTTTGATTAATTGGGCATAAGCACCTAAGGTCTCTTCCATCGGGGTTGTGGCATCGTCACGGTGTGAGTAATAAATATCGATGTAATCAGTTTGCAAACGGCGCAGTGAATCGTCGCAAGCAGCCAAAATATTTGCAGCCGACAAGCCAGGCCGGGTGTTGAGAAGTGCAACCTTTGTTGCGATGACAAATTTTTGGCGATCTTGCTTTTTGAGCCAATGGCCAATCAGTGTTTCAGACTCACCCCCTTGATTTCCAGGTTTCCACTGTGAATAAGCATCTGCAGTATCGATGAAATTGCCGCCATGCGATTCATAAGCATCCAGTACAGCATTCGATTCTTTTTCGTCGGCACTCCAGCCAAAGACATTGGCGCCAAGGCAAAGTGGGTGAACGCGTAAATCAGTTTTTGGAATTTTGATCATGGACTTGCTGGTTTAGTGTTGTGCGTCAAGGTCGAGAGGGTAGATGGGGCGTCGAACATGTTTGAAGTCGAGAACGCTGAAATCAGAAGTGCAAACGCCTACCCCGGAGCATTCGACAATTGCGCTTGCCAAATGACCAAACCCCGCGCGCCAGTGCACTCTGCTCTTAAGCATCAGAAAGCGCTTCTTACTTGGATCAATACCCTGGGAAGCGAAACATTCAATGTCATTGGGCTCTTGTTGGCGCGAAATCACAACGATCTCTACTTTTCCTGTATCAAGAACTGCGGTAGGCCCCATGTCCATTTGAACCCCTTTTGACATGGGCCCACGGTTGACAAAGCGGCCGTCAGAAAGATGTTTCACGGTTCCGCTGACCTTGAGAGCTTGCCCTTGAAGACCAAGGCTTGGCATGTCCAGCTTGCCGCCTAGCATGAGCGTGATGTGTGCGCCCAACCCCGCCTTCTGCATTTCGCTAACAGCTTGTGGATCAAACACAGCAAACGCCGCCACATCTTCGAGGCCAGATTGGAGAATGCCATCAAGCACCGCCATCGTGTCCATCGTACCGCCTGAGGCCGCGTTGTCGTAGTGGTCTAGCAGGACCACTGGACCAGCGTTTGCACTGGGATTCATCGCGCGCGCAAGGTCTAGAGACTTTTCAAGAGGCTCCACCTGGTAGACCCATTTTGCGCGGTCTTTCCATGCCATGTCGAGCAGCTCGTCACACCAACGCTGCGCCAGCGCAGGGTCGTTGTCGGTGACCACCACAGCCGATAGCCCAGCATTCACGATGTCGGCATGTGGAAATCCGACGAACAAGCTGGCACACAACGCACCTTGTCTTTCCATTTCTGCAGCTCTCTCTTGAATTTCACGGTTTGGCGAGTCGAGGCTGGACTGGCGCATGACGTGCGGCAACATGGGCCTTTGCCCCCAAGCCATGGAAGGGGATGCTTTGCCGGCAAGCATAGAAAAAAGTGCAGCCCCTGCACGTCGACCCGTTTCGTAAACATCGACATGCGGATAGGTCTGAAAGCCCGCAATCACGTCAGCGTTTTCCACCATCGCAGGGTAGACATTGGCATGCATGTCGAGTGCAACGCCGATGGGTGTGTGTGGCGCGATGCGTCGCAGGCGAGCAAGCAACTCACCTTCACCATCAGAGTAGCTTTCAGTCACCATTGCGCCATGCAAATCTAGAAGGATGGCGTCACAGCCTTCAGACACTGCATCGCAAATTCGTTGGCACATGTACTCGTATGCTTGATCTTCGACTGGGCCGCTTGGCCAAGCATGGCCAGAAACTGGTAAGGAGATGGTGGCGCCTGCCTGCTCCGCAAGCTCAATGAATGCACCGATGGCAGTGCCAGTGCCGCGGATTGCGCCGATAGCAGCTTCTCCCTCCAGAGGCAGTGAGTTTGCCCTGGCAAATCGGCTGATGGGTGTTGGCACCGGGGAGAACGTATTGGTCTCGTGATTCATTTGCGCGATGACAATCTTCATAGTTTTCCTTCACGAATAGTGCTAACTTTTGCGCTTAATGCGGTTTGACGTTAGATTGAACTGTAATCTAGCAGGCCCGTCCAGCAAACACCCGATGGAGTTTTTGTATGGGTTGTGATACCGTTTCAACAATTTCCCTGTTGGAGATCTTTATTTCACATGCTATCCACGCCATTGATCCGGCAAGCCCCGCTTTTATTGGCGAGGTTTCAGGTATTGACCTAACGCGTAAGCTTGTAGAAGAAGAGGTCAGCGCTATCCATGCCGGCATGGACCGCTTCGGTGTGCTGGTATTTCATGACCAACATTTTGACGATGAGCAGCAAATTTCTTTCAGCCGTCAACTCGGAATGCTGGAGGAGGCTACCGGGGACATCATGTCTGAAAAGGACCGGCGCCTCAGCATGGATTTGAACGATATTTCGAACCTCGACAAAAACGGCGAATTACTTCCTCGCGATGACCGCCGGCGTTTGTTTGGTTTGGGCAATTTGTTGTGGCACTCAGACAGTTCGTTCAAGGAGGTGCCAGCCAAGTATTCAATGCTTTCGGCACGCAAGATTCCTTTAGCCGGTGGCAATACAGAATTCGCTGACATGCGTGCTGCATATGACGCGCTGGACGATGAGACGAAGGGCGAGGTGCACGACCTGATTTGCTTGCACAGCCAGATTTTTTCTCGAGGTATTTTGGGCTTTGATGATTTCACAGATGTCGAACGCTCAAAGTGGGCGCCAGTGCGCCAACGTCTTGTGCGGCGGCACCCCAACACAGGCCTCCTTTCGTTGTATCTGGCAAGCCATGCCGGCGGCATTGAGGGGTGGCCAATGCCAGAGGCGCGTTCATTTTTACGTGACCTGAACGAACATGCCACGCAGCGCCAGTTTGTCTACGCGCATGTATGGCGTCCATCGGACCTGGTGATGTGGGACAACCGCGTTACGATGCACCGCGCACGTCGCTATGATCCAAAAGAAGTTCGCGATATGCGCAGAACTACGTTGACCAATGAGGTATCGAGTTTGGAGCAGAGGCCGGTTTAAGTGCTTTTAGAATGCCGTACTTTTTTGCTTACTTTCCTGCAAGTCCCATACTTCTAGAAATGACCTCTTTCATGATTTCATTGGTGCCCCCGTAAATTCGTTGCACACGCGCATCTGCAAAGGCCCTTGTGATGGGGTATTCCCACATATAGCCATACCCGCCGTGCAACTGCACACATTCATCCATCACTTTGCACTGAAGATCAGAGCACCAATATTTGGCCATGCTGGCGGTTTGGGTGTCTAACTGGCCCACATTCACCAGTTCACAACATTTGTCAACAAATACTCTGGCAATTTGAACTTCAGTTTGCATCTCAGCAAGTTTGTATCGCGTGTTTTGATAATTGGCGATAGCCTGTCCGAAGACTTTCCGATCTTGGGTGTACTGCAACGTCCAATCAATGGCGGCCTGGGCCGCAGCTACTGCACTTATGGCTATTTGTAGTCGCTCCCATGGCAGTTGTTCCATCAGGCAAATAAATCCTTTGCCTTCGTAGTTAGGTCCGCCCAGCAATTGGGTAGCCGGAACTTTGACATTGTTAAAAAATAGCTCTGAAGTATCTTGTGCCTTAAGACCTAATTTTTTCAATCGTTTGCCTTTTTCAAAGCCAGGCATGCCACGTTCAATTAAAAACAAACTGGTCCCTTTGGCGCCTGCGCTAGGGTTAGTTTTTGCCACCACTATCACCAGATCGGAATGCCAACCATTGGTGATAAATGTTTTGCTTCCGTTCAGCAAATAGGAGCCATCAGGTTGCTTGATAGCGCTTGTTTTGACACCCTGAAGATCAGAGCCTGCCGCCGGTTCACTCATGGCAATGGCACCAACTATTTCACCTGAAGCAAACTTGGGCAAGTACTTTTTCTTCTGTGATTCAGTGCCGTAATTCAAAATATAAGGGGCAACAATTTCGTTGTGCAGGCCATAACCGATACCTGTAAAGCCCGCACGGCCCAACTCTTCCATTTGAACCACAGAATAAAGCTTGTCAGCACCTGCACCACCATAAACCACGGGGAGCGTCATGCACAAAAATCCATTGACGCCTGCTTTGCCCCAGACTTCGCGATCGACATAGCCTTGTTCCTCCCAAGCTTCATGAAAGGGAGCAATTTCTTTTTCCATGAAGCGTTTGAAACTGTCACGAAATGATTCGTGTTCAAGCGTAAAGAGAGTTCTTGAGATCATGGTTTGTCCTGATGAAAGTGCAAGTTGATGGACACAAAGCAAGCGCTTCTTAAAAGTATACTCGTCTCGAATGCAACTGCTTTGCAGTCCTTGATGGCCTCAAATTTTTGGAGATGGTATGTCCGAAGCATTTGTATACGACGCAATTCGCACGCCACGCGGCAAAGGAAAAAAAGAAGGCAGCCTTCATGAGGTCAAGCCCGTTGATTTACTGGCCGGTGTGTTGGCGCAACTTCAAAGGCGCAATCAACTCGATACGGCCGCTGTTGACGATGTGGTCATGGGCGTTGTGTCTCCCATCGGAGAGCAGGGCTCGGTGGTGCCCAAGGTGGCTGCGCTTAAAGCCGGCTGGGATTGGCAATGTGCTGGGCTTCAAGTCAATCGGTTTTGTGCCTCTGGTTTAGAAGCAGTTAACTTGGCCGCTATGAAGGTTCGAAGCGGTTGGGAAGAGTTGGTGGTGGCGGGTGGTTTGGAAAGTATGAGCCGCGTCCCGATTGGTGCAGATGGCGGTGCATGGGCACAAGATCCAGAAACAAACAGTGCGACCTTGTTTGTGCCTCAAGGTATTGGGGCAGACTTGATTGCCACCCTTTGCAGCTTCAGTCGATATGACTTAGATGCCTTCGCAGTGGAGTCACAAAAGCGAGCTACACACGCCAGAGCCAGTGGCTACTTTGATGGGTCTGTGGTGCCAGTTTTAGATAAATTGGGTCAAGTCATTCTGGCCCAAGATGAATTCATCAAACCGCAAACGACGACTGAAACTTTGGGTGCTCTTCGGGCCTCTTTTGAGCAGTTAGGGGCTATGGGATTTGATGCAGTTGCTTTACAGCGCTATCCGCAAGTTGAACGTATTTTTCATGTGCATCACGCAGGCAATTCCTCTGGCATTGTTGATGGTGCTGCCGCAGTGCTCATTGGCAGCGAGGCGGCAGGAAAAATTCATGCTCTGAAGCCACGCGCCAGAATTGTGGCGGCAGCATTGTCGGGCGCCGATCCCACCATCATGCTCACAGGCCCCATGCCCGCAACTAGAAAAGCGCTCACCAAGGCAGGTCTCAGAATTGATCAGATTGATTTGTTTGAAGTCAACGAAGCCTTTGCTGCAGTACCACTCAAGTTCATGCAAGAAATGGGCGTGTCGCACGATCGCGTCAATGTCAATGGCGGCGCCATTGCCATGGGTCATCCGCTTGGTGCTACAGGCGCCATGATTCTTGGAACTTTGATTGATGAATTACACCGTCGACAACTCCGCTATGGTTTGGCCACACTCTGTGTGGGAGGTGGTATGGGCATTGCCACCATCGTTGAACGCGTTTAAGAAAAGGTGGCCCCATGATTTTGAAAACATTGCGCTACGAGATTGAGCAGGGCATTGCCACCATTACCTTTGACGAGCAAGGCTCGCCCGTCAATACCATGTGCTTGCAATGGCAAGATGATTTAGCCGAAGTAGCCCAGGTGCTTGTCAAAGACCGGTCAAAGCTTCAGGGTGTTATTTTGGCCTCCAACAAATCGACTTTCTTTGCTGGAGCCGATCTAAAAGGGGTCATGCGATCAAGCGCTGCTGATGGCCCAAAAGTATTTACTGAAATTGAACGCATTAAAAAGAGTTTCAGAACCATTGAGACGCTGGGGATTCCTGTTGTCAGTTGTTTGAATGGCAGTGCCTTGGGCGGTGGCTGGGAAGTTGCGCTGATTGGTCATCACAGAATTGCCACCCGCAATCCTAAAATTCAGTTTGGTTTACCAGAGGTCACGCTGGGCCTCATTCCCGGTGGTGGCGGAATTACCAAGATGACGCGCGCTTTAGGACTGCTTGCGGCCCAGCCTTATATTTTGGAAAGTAAGTTGTTTGATCCTGAGCAAGCTTTGAAACTCGGTTTGGTGCATGAGTTGGTCGAGACTGATTTAGAGCTTCGCAAATGTGCCTTGGCCTTTATTGCAGCATCTCAGAACAAGCCAGAGGCTTGTCTGCACATTTGGGACCGCAAGGACTATAAGATGCCTGGCGGAACGCCCCATAACCCCAAATTGGCGGGTATGTTGAGTTTGGCGCCTGCAGCATTGAAACAAAAAACACGCGGTTTATATCCGGCACCAGAGGCTGCTTTGGCTGCTATGGTGGAAGGGGCGCTGGTCGACTTTGACACAGCCATGCGCATAGAGAGCCGCTACCTGGCTGGCCTGATGACCAGTGGTATTGCGCGCAACATGATCAACACTGTCTTTTTCAATATGAACAGCATCAAAAGCGGCCACAGTCGTCCTGCGGGCGTACCTCGCTATCGACCCCAGAAGGTTGGCATTTTAGGGGCGGGCTTGATGGGATCCGGCATTGCATACAGCCAAGCCAGTCGGGGTATTGCGTCTGTTCTGAAAGATGTAACGATTGAAAAAGCTGAAAAAGGCAAGGCCTACAGTGCGGTACTCTCGCAAAAGTTAGTGGAAAAAGGTGGAATCACGGCAGAACAACAAGCAACTTTGTTGAACTTGATTCAAGCCACAGACAATACGCAAGACTTGAAAGGATGCGACCTCATCATTGAAGCTGTTTTTGAACAACGTGATGTCAAAGCCACGGCCACAAAAGATGCGCAAACCATGCTGGCCGAAGGTGGGTTTTTTGCAAGCAACACATCGACCTTGCCTATAAGCGGATTAGCCACTGCAAGCAATCGGCCAGAGAAATTTATTGGCATCCATTTTTTCAGTCCCGTAGAAAAAATGAAATTGGTTGAAATTATTCGAGGCGAAAAAACCGACGATGAAACCGTCGCGCGTGCTTGCGATTATGTTCAGGCATTGGGTAAGCTGCCCATTGTCGTGAACGACTCACGAGGTTTTTATACCAGTCGTACCTTTGCCACTTTCGTCATGGAAGGTGCCGCCATGTTAGGCGAGGGCATTCCAGCGCCAGTCATCGAAAATCTGGCGATGCAAGTTGGCATGCCCGTTGGTCCATTGGCCGTGATCGATGAAACTGCGCTGACTTTGTCGGTTCATGTTTTAGAACAAACTCGCGAAGATTTCATGAAAGAAGGGCGAACTTATGCTGAAAGCCCTGGAGAACTATTGGTCGAAAGAATGGTCAAAGAGTTCAAGCGAGGTGGGCGAGCATCGGGTGGCGGTTTTTACGATTACCCAGCCGGACAAAAAAAGATGCTGTGGCCTGAATTGAAAAAAATATTTGAAAAGAGCCATGTCACATTTGATCTGCAGGACATTAAAGACCGAATTCTTTACAGACAAGCAATTGAAACTGCCAGGTGTTTAGACGAAGGTGTTTTGGCATCCGTCCACGAGGGCAACATTGGCTCTATTTTCGGCATTGGATATCCAGCATGGACCGGCGGCGCTTTGCAATTTATTTATGGCATGGGCGTTTCAAATTTTGCGAAGCGGAGTCAAGAACTCGCTGCTCAATATGGTAATGGGTTCAATGTCTCTAAAGGGGTATTGGACACTTTAGTGAAATACAAACCGGTTTACTAGATCAAAAAACCATGGAGTGCACTTGATGAAATCTAACGCAGATGTAACCAGCACCATGATGAAGGTGGACTTGTCCATCAATCATTTTTTAGACCGAGCGGGCACTTTATTCCCAGAGAATGAAATTGTCTCGCGACTGCCCGATAAATCTCTGGTCAAGCACACCTATGCACAGTTTTATAGCCGCACGCGAAGCCTGGCCAAGGGCTTGAAAGATTTAGGGCTGAAAAAAGGCGATCGGGTGGCCACCTTGTGTTGGAACCACCATGCCCATTTGGAATGCTACTTCGGCATTCCTGCTGCAGGCGGTGTCATGCACACTCTGAATTTGCGCTTGTCACCAGACGAAATTGCTTGGATTGCAAACGATGCGAAAGACCGGTTTTTGATCATCGATGACATTTTGCTGCCGCTGTATCGCCAAATTGAGCACACATACAACTTTGAGAAAGTCATCGTGTTCCCCTTTTCTGGCGCCGATGCGCCTGCAGAGTTTATGAATTACGAACAATGGTTGGCTGGCACGGATGGCCGCCATTTTGAATACGCCGCTCACTCGGAAGACGATCCGGTTTCCATGTGCTATACCTCTGGCACCACAGGTCGCCCCAAAGGCGTGGTCTACTCGCACCGCTCTACGGTGTTGCACACGCTTGTCGCATCCTTGGGTGATTTTTGGTCTTTGCGCGGCACCGATGTGGTCTTACCTGTCACTCCCATGTTCCATGCCAACAGCTGGGGTATCCCCTACGGAGCGGTCATGATGGGGGTCAAAATGGTTTTTCCAGGTCCGCACCTGCACCCAGACGACTTGTTGGACCTGATGCAACTGGAGCCGCCTACTTTGTCATTGGGCGTGCCCACGATATGGATGGGTTTGATTCAGGCCTACGAAGCGGCCTTGACCCAACAACCGGGCCGCTGGAAACTACCGGCTGGCATGCGCAGCTTGGTTGGCGGTGCAGCAGTACCCGAAGCCCTGATACGCGCATTTGACAAACATGGCATCTGGATTTTGCAGGGCTGGGGCATGACCGAAACTTCGCCAGTCTGCACCATTTCTTACCCCAAGTCCGAATTGCGCGATGCGCCTATGGATGAGCGCTACCGCCGCGCTGCCATGGCCGGCATTCCGGTGCCGTTGGTTGATTTGCGCATCCGCAACGATGAAGGCCAAGATCAAGCTTGGGACGGACAGCAGGTGGGTGAGTTGCAGGTGCGAGGCCCCTTCATTACTGGCAGCTACCATCATGTGCCCGTGAGCGAAGATAAATTCACCGACGACGGATGGCTGCGAACTGGCGATGTGGCCAGCGTAGACACCATGGGATTTGTGCGCATTACCGATCGCACCAAAGACTTGATCAAATCTGGCGGAGAGTGGATCAGCTCGGTCGATTTGGAAAACGCTCTGATGGCTCATCCCGGCATTGCCGAAGCGGCAGTCATCGCCATTCCAGACGAAAAATGGAGCGAACGGCCTTTGGCTTGTGTCGTGGCCAAACCCGGCCTAGCACCGCAAGCCGAAGAACTGGCTGCCCATTTGCTGAAAATGGGCTTTGCCAAGTGGCAAGTACCCGACCGCTATGAATGGATCGCAAGTGTGCCTCGCACTTCAACAGGCAAGTTTTACAAACTTAAACTTCGAGAAATGTTTCCGAATTAAGCGTGCTCGGGAAACTCCCGATGGTCACTGGATTTCTTTCTGACAGGATCTCACTTAGTTTCTATATTTACTTCACATGTCCTAAAGGGGATAGATGATCGTTCAGGATTCAATTCTCGAGTCGCGCCCTAAGGCCGATGCGCCAGTGTTGCTCTCGGTTTCGCAAGTCACCGTCAAATTCCGCGGTATTGTTGCCTTAGATGGTGTCTCCTTCGATGTTCAACAAGGTCAGATTGCTGGCCTCATCGGCCCCAACGGTGCTGGCAAAACCACATTGTTCAATTGCCTTTCACGCTTGTACGATTACAGCGAGGGTGAAATTCATTTTGAGGGTCAAAACCTCCATGGCATGACACGCCACAAGACGGCCGAAATTGGAATTGGACGGACCTTTCAGAACCTGGCACTTTACAAAACCATGTCGGTGCTAGACAACATCAAGGTTGGCTCACACTGCCGTGCAGAAAAAGGCTTTCTGTCCCACGCCCTGCGACTGCCAGGCGTGCGTCAAGAAGAAGCCAAAATTCACCAGAACGCCATGCAATTGGTCGAATTTTTAGATTTGCAATCTCTGGCCTTGCGCAAAGTTTCCGACTTACCTTTCGGCACCCAAAAACGCGTGGAACTTGCCCGTGCTTTAGCCAGCCAGCCAAAACTCTTGCTGCTGGACGAACCAGCCTCAGGTCTTAATCATGAAGAAGTCAACGCCTTGGGCCATCTGATCAAGCGAATCCGTGATGAATTCAAGATCACAGTGCTATTGGTGGAACACCACATGAGTCTGGTCATGAGCATCTCCGACAAAGTGGTGGCTCTGAATTTCGGCAAAAAAATTGCCGACGACACACCGACTCAAGTGCGTCAACATCCCGATGTGATTCAAGCTTACCTGGGGTCTTCAAAATGAGCCGAATGCTTCTGGAAGTCAAAGACCTTTTTGCCGGCTATGACGCCACCGAAGTGCTGCATGGCCTGTCGATGCAAATTGAAGAGGGCAGTATCACGACCTTGCTAGGCGCCAACGGTGCAGGTAAAACCACCACGCTGCGTGCATTGAGCAAGATGATCAAAGTTCGTGGCCAAATACTGTTTGATGGTCAAGCCATTGAAGGCAAGGCAACTGAAGACATTGTTCGACTAGGTGTGGCACATGTGCCCGACGGCCGTGGCACCTTCGGCAGCCTTTCCACAGAAGAAAATTTGCAACTGGGCAGTTACACCCGCAAAGACAAACACGAGGTGGCACTTGATCAGGAGAAGATGTACAGCTACTTTCCCCGTTTGAAAGAAAGGCGGAATCAGCAAGCTGGCACCCTCTCCGGCGGTGAGCAACAAATGCTGGCCATTGCAAGGGCCCTTATGCTGCGCCCCCGATTGCTGTTGCTGGACGAACCTTCGTTTGGCTTGGCACCGCTCATTGTCCGAGAGATTTTTGACATCATGCAAACCATCAACCAGACCGATAAAGTGACTATCTTGTTGGTTGAACAAAACGCTGCCATGGCACTCGATCTGGCAAATTACGCCTACCTTTTGGAAACCGGCAAACTGGTTTTGTCGGGTCTTTCGAAAGACCTGAAACAAGACGAAGCTGTTCGTCGCTCTTACCTCGGTCACTGAGAACACCAACATGGAAACTTTTATTCACCAAGTTGTTGCTGGCATTGCCACGGGCGGGGTTTACGCCAGCCTTGCCTTAGCGCTCGTGATGATTTACCAATCGACGCACCACATCAATTTTGCACAAGGCGAAATTGCAATGTTTGCCACTTACATGGCTTGGACCCTGATCAACGCAGGCGTCTCCTACTGGCTGGCTTTCGTTTGCACCATCTTGCTGTCGTTTAGCTTGGGGGTTTTGATCCAGCGCATCATCATTCGGCCTGTGGAAAATGCGCCGGTGCTTAACATTGTGGTGGTTTTCATTGGCCTGTTGGTCATCCTGAACAGCATTGCGGGTTGGATCTTCACATACACCATCAAAGCTTTTCCATCTCCTTTTCCCAAAGAGCCGCCGTTTGGTTTGTATTTCATCTCATCTCACGAACTAGGCTCCATTGGCGTCACCATGGTGCTTCTGCTCTTGCTTTACAGCTTTTTCAAGTTCACCCCTTTGGGACTGGCCATGCGTGCTGCCGCGCAAAATCCAGATTCAAGCCGCTTGGTGGGCATCCGCGTGGGTTGGATGTTGGCCTTGGGTTGGGGACTTGCCGCCGCCATTGGTTCTGTAGCGGGCATGATGATTGCGCCAGTGGTCTTCCTTGAGCCCAACATGATGTCGGGTGTCTTGCTCTATGCCTTTGCTGCGGCATTGGTGGGGGGCATTGACAGCCCGGGGGGTGCGGTGTTGGGCGGCTTCATCGTTGGCATTCTTGAAAATATTCTAGGTGCCTACGTCATCGGCACAGAACTCAAGCTGTCGGTCGCCTTGGTATTGATCATTGTTGTGCTTACCATCAAACCTGCCGGCCTGTTCGGTAAAGTGATTGTTTCAAGGGTCTGAATTAGATGTCTTCCAATCTACCATCTACCGAAAATTCGATCCCATGGATTCGAATCGTGTTGGGCCTGATCGCAGCCTGCGTCTTGCCCTTTTTTATATCCAATTACCATGTGTTTCAAGCCTCCATGGTGTTGAGCTATGCCATTGCGTTGGTGGGCATGAATATTCTCATTGGTTACAGTGGCCAAATCTCTTTGGGACATGGCGCCTTCTTGGCCATCGGGGCCTACACCAGTGCCATCCTGATGGATAAGATGAATATTCCCTATTGGATGACCATCCCAATTGCGGCCTTCATTTGTTTGGTAGTGGGTTTTTTGTTTGGCTTGCCTGCCCTGCGGCTAGAGGGGCACTACTTGGCCTTGGCCACGTTTGCACTGGCAGTGGCTTTACCGCAGTTGCTCAAGTTCAAGCATCTAGAATCTTTGACGGGCGGGGTACAGGGCATTGTGATCATGAAACCCGACCCGCCTTGGGAGTCTTTGTTCGGCTTGAAACTCAATTCAGACCGTTGGCTTTATTTCTTTACCTTGGCAGTCACCGTGGTGATGTTCGTCATTGGTTGGAATTTAATTCGCGGCCGAGTAGGTCGTGCCCTGATCGCCATCCGCGACCAACCTATTGCTGCTGCTTCCATGGGCATTAACACGCCAATGTACAAAAGTTTGGCTTTCGGTGTTAGCGCAATGTTCACGGGTGTGGCGGGTGCACTGAGTGCTATTTTGGTGGCCTTTGTGGCACCCGACAGTTTCACCGTTTTCCTATCGATCACATTGCTGGTTGGCATGGTGATTGGTGGCGTGACTTCTTTGCCTGGTGCTTTGTATGGTGCAATATTTATCCAGTTCATTCCCAACATCGCTGACCAGATTTCCAGGGCCGCACCTTGGGCCATCTATGGAACCATGTTAATCCTGTTTATGTACACCATGCCCACTGGTATTGCGGGTGCCCTCCGTTTGTTAAGCGAGAAGTTTCGCCCAACTCGCTCTTGATTTTCAACCTTTTCTCTCAACCAAGGACCACCATGAAAAAGAGACAATTTGCCCTAACTGCTCTGTGCATTTCCCTCATTGGCTTTGCCTTACCGGCCGCCGCGCAAAAAAAATACGATCCCGGTGCCAGCGACACTGAAATTAAAATTGGTCAAACCATGCCATACAGCGGCCCAGCTTCGGCTTACGGCGTCATCGGCAAGGTTCAGGCAGCTTACTTCAAGCAATTGAACGAACAAGGTGGCGTCAATGGCCGCAAGATCAACTTCATCACCCTAGACGATGGCTACAGCCCGCCTAAAACGGTAGAGATGATTCGCCGTTTGGTAGAGCAAGATGAAGTCCTTTTGACCCTGGGTACCTTGGGCACACCTTCCAATACCGCAATTCACAAGTACATGAATACCAAGAAAGTGCCGCACATGTTCTTGGCCACAGGCGCATCGAAATGGAACGATCCGAAAAACTACCCTTGGACCATTGGTTTTAACCCCAATTACCAATCCGAAGGCAAGCTGTATGCACAGCATATTCTGGCCACTAAGCCCAATGCCAAAATTGCGGTGCTGATGCAAAATGACGATTACGGCAAGGACTACTTCAACGGATTCAAAGAAGGCTTGGGCGCTAAGGCTGCAAGCATGATTGTTTCCCAAGCTACCTATGAAGTGACAGACCCAACCATCGACTCTCAAATTGTCACGCTCAAGGGTTCGGGTGCCGACACCTTCTTCAACATCACGACCCCCAAGTTTGCAGCGCAAGCCATTCGCAAGGTCAGTGAAGTGGGCTGGAAGCCCACACACTACCTGAACCAAGTTTCTGCTTCAGTGGGTAGCGTCTTGAAGCCTGCGGGCCTGGATGTCTCGGTTGGCTTGATTTCAATGAACTACATCAAAGAAGGTGCCGATACCCGCTGGGACAATGATCCGACGATGAAGGATTTCAAAGCATTGATTAAAAAATACGCGCCTGAAGTCAGTCCAGACGATGGCGTCGCCACTTATGGCTATGCGGTGGCTCAGTTAATGGCTCACGTGCTCAGGCAGGCAGGGGACAACCTAACCCGCGAAAACGTCATGAAACAAGCCGCCAGCATCAAGGACTTTCAAGTGCCGATGGCCTTGCCCGGTGTACTGGCGAACACATCACCAACTGATTTTGCATTGTTCCAAACCATGCAACTGGTGAAGTTTGATGGTAAATCTTGGGTCGATTTTGGTAAGCCAGTTGCTGTGAGGTAATTCACTGCATCAGCTAAAAAAAATGCCGCATTTTGCGGCATTTTTTATCTCTGCGACACACCATATTGGAGACAAGGCATGAAGTCACAAGTCCATCAGGGCTGCAGCATGGGCGATCTCATCATCACCGCCATTCAACGCGGTGGCGATCGTGACGCCTTTGTGCTGGCCGACTTGCACATCACCTACCGCGAGATGGGGCGCCAGGTCAGTCAAATCATTCAGGTGCTTGAGGGCATGGGCTTGCAACACGGTCAAACCATTGCCACTTTATCCACAAATCGGCCACATGCCTTTCTTATTTCGGCAGCGGCTTATGTGATGGGGCTGCGTGTGGTGTGGATGAATCCTATGTCTTCACCCGATGATCATCTTTATCAGGTCGAAGACGCGCAAGTGCAACTGATGATCGTTGAGCCGCATAGTTTTGGCGAGCGTGCCTTGAAAATTGTTCAGTCAGTAGATCGGCCCTTCACTGTTCTTGGGCTGGGGACTTGGGGCGAACAAATCGATGTGTTCAGTCTGATGAAGCAATACAAACCTCAGACCCTTGTTTCATGCAGCCAGGAGGATGATGACTGCATTTTGATTTACACCGGTGGCACTACCGGCAAACCCAAGGGTGTATTGCACAACCACCGTGTGATGGTCGCCATGGTGATGATGCAAATGGCCGATTTTGATTGGCCTGCCAACCCTCGCTTTTTGGCGATGACACCCATCACCCACGCCGCCGGCGCTTTGATTCCGCCAGTGCTCATGCGCTCGGGCACGGTCATCATGCACCCAGGCTTCGATGTTAAAACTTTTTGCACACTGGTTGAGCGCCACCGGGTCAATTGCACTTTCATGGTTCCCACAATGATCTATGTCTTGCTTGACTCGCCGGTGCGACAGGACCATGACCTCAGCAGTTTGGAAACCCTGATATACGGCGCAGCCGCTATAACACCTGCACGCCTGCAAGAGGGTATTGCAGAACTTGGACCCATCTTCATGCAACTGTACGGGCAATCTGAGGCACCCATGGCCATGACAGTTTTGCACAAGCACGAACATGATCCTGTTAATCATCCGCATCGCCTAAGTTCTTGTGGCACACCAGTGGTAGGTATTCAACTGGCCTTGCTGGACGAGCATGGCCAAGAGGTGCCCACTGGTGAGGTGGGTGAGATATGTGTTCGGGGTCCACTGGTGATGCAGGAATACATCAACAAGTCGAATGAAAACGCAGTGGCCTTTCGATATGGTTGGCTCTACTCCGGAGATTTGGCCAGGCGCGATGCGGACGGGTATTTGTACATTGTGGACAGATCTAAAGACATGGTGATCACCGGAGGCTTCAATGTCTATCCTCGTGAAATAGAAGATGTGTTGGCCACGCACCCCGCAGTAGCAGCCGTAGCGGTGGTGGGAGCCCCTCATGAAAAGTGGGGAGAGGCGGTGCATGCGGTCGTTGTGTGGCGCTCTGGCCAAGTGGCGAAGTGGGGCGAGCTTAGCGAGATGGTGCGAATCAAAAAAGGCGCTGTCCATGTACCCAAATATTTTCATGCGGTAGACAAGTTGCCCACCACAGGCCTGGGTAAGGTTGATAAAAAAGCCATCCGACTGCAGGTGCAAAGTCAAAACTAATGTCGACTTTAATTTCTGCTTAATTGTTCTTTTTGAAACCCACTTTTTTGTATCAGCTAAGTCCAGCCCTGACGAAACACTGCGTTTGTTTTGATTCGCATATTCTTGGCATTGCCTTAGAATTAAAATCATTATCAAACCCTGCGAGTTTGTTTGCCATCAGGGCAGTGCAAGCCAATAACTCTACACATTGAACTGGAGTCAGCGAAATGGCCAAATTGCACAATTTCAACCCGGGTTCTTATGCCTTTTTAGAAGGCGGCTTTCCCTACTCGCAAGCCGTTATTGCGTTGCCTGGCTTTGCATTTCGGCGCATTCGGTTTTCAAGCGTTGTTCCGGTTGAACAAGGCTTTGACTGGATTCGTCAGCACCTTCAGCAAAACAATCGGCCTTTAACGGCATTGGCTGCATGCGAGCTAAGATCGCCAAGCGCTTTCACGATGGAGGGCTTTCGAGGTTTCAATCAAAGTTATGTGAAGGTACTCACTGATTGGGGCCTGATTCAAAATGGGCTCAACCCTGTAGCGCGCAGCAACTTGGCGCCGGCTTTTTCACCACCAGACGTTCCGGGCTTTTATGCTTTTACCTACACCGTGCCTGAGACTTCCAACCAATCAGACTGGCTGATTGCTGGTAGCGGCGAATGGCCTGAGCATTTGCCTTTTCCTGAAGGCATTGTGGCACGGGGCGACACCAGCCCTGATGGCATTGAGCGCAAAGTCCGCTATGTGGTGCAAACCATGCAAGATCGGGCACAGGGCTTGCAGGCGCAGTGGAACCGATTAACAGCCGCACAAATTTACACAGTGCATGACTTTTCAGCCTTGATTCCAACGGTGTTCAAAACCGCAGGCATGTTGAGCCCTGGACTGTCGTGGCACATTTGCAATCCGCCCATTCAAGAGTTGGAGTTTGAAATGGACGCTCGCAGTGTGCATCACGAACGTGTTGTGCACCTTTAGGTTTTGCGTTCCAGCCACGAGCCCAAGATACCCTTGGGCATGCGGATGATGAAGAACACCAGCAAGGCGCCGTAGATCAACAAGTCGAGGCCATGAATTTGGTTGCCAATCAAGACCCGCAATACTTCTTGGAGTGCTAGCAAAAATACAGCGCCGAAGGTAGGCCCCAGCATGACAAACATCCCTCCGGCAATCACACCAAAAACCATTTGCAAAGAAATGGCAATGCCCGAGACGGTATCTGGGTTCACATAGGCTTGGTATTGCGCATACAAAACGCCTCCAAAGCAAGTCATGGCTGCCGAGAGGACCGTAATTTTCAATTTGGTTCTGGTCACATTGATGCCAATGGATGCGGCAGCATCCTCGTCCTCGCTGATGGCTTGGAGTGCATCGCGCAACATGCTTTGGTCTACTTTGCGCCACACCCATAGTGCGAAAAGCCAGCAAGCCAAAACAATGTAAAACCACACCACACGGTTTGAAAATTGAAATGACCACAAAGAGGCAGTGGCCTCATTGGGCAAGCCCGGCTTGGGTGTCAGGCCCAACGAGCCACCTGTCAATTCTCGCGTGGCCACAATCACCAAGCGCACCACTTCGGCCAAAGCCAAAGTCACAAGTGCAAAATAGTGCCCCACAATTTTGAAACGAAAACACGGGTAGCCTATGACCAATGCCAAAATCACCGTTAAGACCAACGCAAAAAGAGCGCCCGCCAAAGGCGGCACGCCATATTGATTCCACAATAAGACCACGCTGTAAGCGCCAATGCCCAAGAAGGCGCCATGCCCTAGGCTGACCAAACCAAGGCGACCCATCAAGGCCCAGCTGGTGTAGATAAAGCCCATCAGCAAAGCCATGATGATCAAGTGCAAGGGATAGGAGCCCAAGCCTAGCCAAGGCGCCAGCATCAAGGCCGCCAGCAAGGCGCCAAACTTATAGTTGGAAGATATCAGAGGCATGTTTTAGCGCCTGCGAAATAAAATACCTTCAGGGCGGATGAACATCATGGCGATGAAGAACACAAACGCCATCACATAACCCCATTCAATGGCGTAGACATAGCCACCCACAGATATCAGCTGTGCAAAAATAAACGCGGCTATAAAGCCACCCAATAAATTGCCTAAGCCGCCCATGACGCACACCAAAAATGTGATGGGGCCAAACGACAAGCCAATAGCGGGGTGTATGTCGTATTGCAGCACCAACAAACAAGCTGCCAGACCCGCCAATGCGCCTCCCATGGCCGAGGTGATCAAATAAATGCGCTCAGTGTTCACGCCCATCAAGGGCATGATACTGCGATCTTGGCTGATGGCTCGAATGGCGGTGCCCGCGAAAGTTCGGTTCAAGAACAAATAAGTGGCGGCAATGGCCACCATGGCCACGCAAAAAGCAATCAGGCGCGCCATCGACAAGCTGATATCACCCACCATCAAACTGGGCATGCGCACACCTAAGTTTTTGAAATCAATGCCAAAGATCACGGTGGCCAAGGCTTGCAGAAAAAACAAAACACCGCCCGTGACCAGCAATTGATTGATAGGTTCGGCCGACAAAACCGGCCGGATGATGAACCAATGCATGGCCATGCCCAAAGCAGCCACGCCCAAAACGCCCAATATGAAAGCCAAAGCCAAGGGCAGACCTAAGCTTGTGTGTGACCAATAGATGGCATACATGCCCACCATCATCAATTCGGCGTAGGAAATCCAGACCACATCGATCACGCCAAAGATCAGGTTCAAGCCCAAAGACAAAAGTGCCAACAAGCCACCAAGCAATAGCCCATTGAGAACCGCTTCGAGCAAAAATATGTCAAAAAATTCCATCACACCCCCAGATAGGCTTTATGAACTTCATCGCTTGCCAACAATTCGGCGGCAGTCCCGGAAGCGCGAATTTTTCCAATTTCTAGCAAGTACGCACGGTCGACCACCTTGAGCACTTGCTGGATGTTTTGTTCAACAATTAAAACGGTATAGCCTTCAGCGCGAATGCGGTGCATCAGCTCAAAAATAGATTGAACAATGACAGGCGCTAAGCCAGCAGAAGGCTCATCGAGAAGCAGCAATTTGGGGCCACTCATCAGGGCTCGCCCAATGGCACACATTTGTTGCTCGCCCCCAGACATGGTGCCTGCCAATTGCTTTCGCCGCTCGGCCATGCGCGGAAACAATTTGTAGACATAGTCCAAGCGCTCTTGCAGTTTGGCGCGGGCGGCAGGGGTGTAGGCCCCTATTTTCAAGTTGTCCTCAACGCTCAGACGCGGAAACAATCGGCGCCCCTCAGGCACTTGTGCAATGCCCAGTCCTACCACTTCATGCGAGGGGAGGTCTCTGTAGGATCTGCCTTCCATCTGCATGCTGCCTGCAGTGGCTTCAATCAATCGGGAGATGACACGCAGAAGGGTGCTTTTGCCTGCGCCGTTGGGCCCGATCACGGCCACGGCCTCGCCCGCTTTGACGCTTAAAGAAACATCAAACAGCGCCTGAAAACTGTTGTAGCCGGCGTTGATATTTTTCAACTCCAGCATCATGCGTCCTGACTCGACGCATTGCGCGCAACTTGCTGCTGAATACTTTGGGCATCCGTGCCTAAATACACTTCAATCACCCGCGGGTCATGCGTGACCTCCGAAGGCGAGCCTTGAGCGATCAACTCGCCGTGGTCTAACACCAAGCAGCGATCAATCACCTTCATCAACACCCCCATGATGTGTTCAACCCAGATGATGGTGATACCGCGTTCATCGCGAATTCGTTTTAGCATTTGCGCGGCTTGTGCCATTTCTGTTTCGTCTAAGCCACCTAAACTTTCATCGGCTAGCAGCAGCTTGGGTTGTGTGGCCAAGGCCCGGGCCATTTCGAGTTTTTTCAAACCTGCAGCGCCAAGCCCATCTACACGAATGCCGGGGTCGCGTGGCAAATCAATCAAGGACAAGGCATCGTGCGCTCGGCGCTCGGCCTCGCTTTTTGTGATGGGTTCGCTTGAGCCGTAGAAAGCGGCGAGGGTGGTATTTTCAAGAATCGAGAGTTTGCGAAAGGGTCTGGGAATTTGAAAAGTTCTGGCCACCCCACGTTTGCAAATGTTTGAAGACGACAAGCCCAACATAGGCTGGCCATCAAACATGACATGGCCTGATGTGGGTTCAAACATACCCGCCAATAAATTAAAGGTAGTACTTTTTCCGGAGCCATTGGGGCCAATCAGACCCACAATTTCTCCGCGCTGGACTTCAAAAGAAATTCGGTTGACGGCTGTGAAGCCACCGAATTTCTTGGTCAGTTCATGGACTTCAAGCACAATCAGTTGGCGTAAGAGTTGCCTTTTGGAAGAGGCATCACAGGATCGCGGCTTTTGATGGCTCTAGGCCATACCACAAATGTGTCGTTGCCCGAGTACTGGTGAACGACGGGTGAAGAGCGTTCGTTTTGGCCAGACATGGGGTGACCCGGTGGGAAAAATTTGACGCCATAACCTTGGATCGTGCCGCCTTCAGGAATGTCCGTCTCCAATGCGGCTTTGCGCAGTGATTCTGGGTCGTAGCCACCATACTTTTTAATGGCGCGCGGCATCACATCGCTCAATAAAATCCAGGTTTGGTTAAAGCCCATGGAAACGTGAGGGGGAATTTCGTCACCTTTCACTTCAGCTTTGTAGCGCTTGATCATCTCAGCTGTCAGCGCGCCGATCCCTGGCTTTAGCGTTTTAGCGTCAAGCAATTGAGCTGCCACTGGGTCCACATTCAAGATCAAGTTGGCGTCATCTTTGAAAGTGGCAAACAGCTTGTCAAATTGACCGTGGCCTGCACCGTGGCCAATCAATGCATCCCACTTCAAACCTTGCTCTTTTGCCTGGCGCAAGAACAAAGTGATGTCAGGGTTGTAGCCAGTGTGCAAGATGACATCGGGTTTTGCTCGACGTAACTTTGTAACTAAGGGAGACAGGTCAGGAGAGGTTGCAGCGTACCCTTCTTTCAAGACCACTTGCATGCCCAATTGTTTGCAAACCAAATCGTTGCCTGCTGCAACTCCTGCACCGTAAGGGCCGTCTTCATAGATCACAGCCACTTTGAGATCTTTAACTTCTTTGCCCAATTTGGCTTTGCTGTTTTCACCCAAAAAGCGGCAAGAAGTTTCGCCCATTTGATCGGAGTGAACTTGTGGTCGGAACACATATTTCAGGTTCTTGTCTTTGAAAACAGCAGAAGACACGCAGACATTGGCCCACATGAATTTCTTGGCTTGGTCGACCCGTTGGGCCATGGGAACGCATTGCGCGGAAGAGAAAACGCCCATGATGACGTCTACCTTTTCTTGGTTCAACAAGCGCTCAGTTTCATTGATAGCTACTTCGGTTTTGCTTTGGGCATCAACGTAAATTGGCACAATTTTGTGGCCTTCTACGCCGCCGCGTTCATTCATTAAATCAATGGCGTATTTGGTTCCCAAATAGCTCGCATTAGAGCCGCCTGCGGCCAAGGGGCCAGACAGATCAAAAATCACACCCACTTTGATTTGTTTGGTTTGTGCCATGGCTGCACCTGAAAGCCACAAACTTGACACTACGAGAGCGGAAAGAAATTTCTTGAACATGAAGGATCTCCTTGAGTTGTGCGTGCTCAGCCCTTGGGTGGGCAAAGATTACTTTCTCAACTTAACAAGATCGTGGCTATTGCAATAGGATGAAAACCCTATGACCAGGCTGAGTAGAGGTATTATTTAAGGCGTTGAAGCATTGAAGGCGTGCTTTTAAACAAAGCCGCATCTTGATTGAATCAAATTAGATGGCTTTAGTAGGAAGCAACGCGGTTGTTCAAGAACCAAGTACTCATCGCGCCCTTGTCTTTAACTTGAATGACACCGCTATGCTCATTGGAGAAAGGCTGGACCAAGGCTTCGCGGGTTGCGTCGCTCATATGGATCCGACCCGCTGTGCCATGTGTGCAGCGCGATCGGCATGGTCAGACACCACCACTGGCAAACCTGCGGCCGCCATATAAGAGTCACCAATCGTTTTGATTTTTTCCAGACTACGGTGCTCCGCAATATGGTCAAAACGCGTGAAGAGATCATTCAAAACGTCGACCATGACCTCGGGGCAAACGAGTTGTGAAAAGGCTGTAAAACCCACAATGTCCGCAAACAAAACCGTCACATTGGCGTAGCTGTCCACAATGGCTTGGTTAAGGAGATTGGCCATGAGCTTGGATCGTCCTTTCAGACGCTCTGCAATTGCTTGGGGCAACATGTTGTTGAGCAGCATCTCGGACAGATCTTGCTCAATCAGAACTTGCTCGTAAAGTTTTTGTGTCTCAAAATTCAACAAGCGCACTTGCAGCAAGTTTTGCACTCTTGCCAAAACCTCGGCAACCTCGAAAGGTTTGCTTATAAAGTCCAAAGCCCCGACCTTCAATGCCCGCAGTTTTTCATTGGGCTGGGCAGTGATGACCAGAACGGGTAGGGTGCTCTTCGTCTCTATTGCTTTGAGACATTCCATCACTTGAAAACCGTCCATCTCTGGCATGTTCAAATTCAACAAGATCAAGTCGTATCTGTTTTGTCGATGCAGCGCCATCACCTCGGTCGGATTTTGTGTGGAGGAAATATCGGAATAGCCCGCGCCGCTCAGCAAGCGCTCAAGCAACAGCACGTTAACGGCTTGATCGTCCACGATCAGCAGTTTGGTTTAATGATGGTCCTAAACTGCTCGATATCGGTTTTAACGAGAACTGGCGTCATGGCGCAGCCTCCGCCTCTGCAAGCGTTGTCCAGACTTCTTCTGGAACGATGCGCGCTGCGCGCTGCACAAGCAGAAGTTGCGCGTCAGGGAAGGTACTCGAGTAATTGGCAAGTTTGAGAACGAAAGCAAAGCAAATATTCTTAGCATGGCGATCTCTAATAGGTTTGCGGGTCGCACAAACAAACCTGCGAGCAGAAATTCACTCTATGCTACTTTGGCATTCCTCAGTCTTCCCATTGCAGCACGGGCCCCAGTTTGCGTTGCGCTAAAAACATGGCTTCGCGCAAGCTCATCGCCATGCCGCCGCTCTGCCAATGCGCATGAGGGCCGGGGGGACGGTAACGAATGTAAAAACAGTCGGCTGAACTGTCGGCAGATAGCTCTGGCGGGTCTTCGGGGTCTTGGCTGCCGAAGCGCGTGTGGAGGTGCACGATGCGCACGGGGCAAAGGGTCAAGCCACCGTAAAACCAGTGGCCTTGTTTGACCGCAACTTGTTCATCAATGTCTTTCACGGCCACGCCTCCTGCAAAGCAACAGGTAAAAACCCCCGGATTTTTGTGGCTCCGGGGGATGGTCAAGTGGCTTACGCCAGATCGAAGCGGTCCAAATTCATGACCTTGTTCCAAGCGGCCACGAAATCACGCACAAACTTGGCTTGGTTGTCGTCTTGGGCATAGGCCTCAGACAAGGCGCGCAGCTGTGAGTTGGAGCCGAACACCAGGTCCACGCGCGTGCCTGTCCACTTTACCGCGCCGGTTTTCCGGTGGCGGCCTTCAAAGGCGGTTTCCGCTGGCGAGGTTGGCGTCCAGACCACGCTCATGTCGGTCAGGTTCACAAAGAAGTCGTTGCTCAATTGGCCTACGCGCTGGGTAAACAAGCCGTGCTTGGAGCCACTGGTGTTGGCACCCAAGACGCGCAACCCGCCCACCAGCACAGTCATTTCTGGCGCGCTCAAGCCCAGCAGCTGGGTCTTGTCGACCAGCATCTCTTCGGCAGATACGGTAAAGGCTTTCTTTTGGTAGTTGCGAAAGCCATCGGCCTGAGGCTCCAATACGGCAAAAGAATCCACATCGGTTTGCTCGGCGCTCGCGTCGGTGCGACCGGGGGTGAAAGGCACTTGCACGTCAAAGCCTGCGGCTTTGGCAGCTGACTCCACCGCGGCGCAGCCGCCCAGCACAATCAAATCGGCCAAGGACACTTGCTTACCGCCTTTGGCGTTGAAAGCTGCTTGCACGGCCTCGAGCGCCGCTAGCACCTTGGCCAGCTGTGCAGGCTGGTTGGCTTCCCAGTCCTTTTGTGGGGCCAGGCGAATGCGCGCACCGTTGGCACCACCGCGCTTGTCAGAGCCGCGGAAGCTGCTGGCCGAGGCCCATGCCGTGGCCACCAACTCGCTCACGCTCAAGCCCTTGGCCAAAATGCTTGCCTTGAGGGTTGCGATGTCGGCGACGTCAATTGGCGCACCTTTGGCTGCGGGGATGGGGTCTTGCCAGATCAGGTCTTCAGCAGGCACTTCAGGGCCTAGGTAGTTGACCTTGGGGCCCATGTCGCGGTGGGTCAGCTTGAACCAAGCGCGCGCGTAGGCGTCGGCAAATTCATCGGGGTTGTTCAAGAAGTGGCGCGAGACCTTCTCGTAGTCAGGGTCCATGCGCAGCGACAGGTCGGCCGTGGTCATCATTGGCGGGTGCTTTTTGCTTGGGTCATGAGCATCGACCACCATGTCCTCTGGCGCGCAGTCTTTGGCGTGCCATTGAATGGCGCCTGCGGCGGTCGTCATTTGCACGTATTCATACTTGAACAGCACTTTGAGGTAACCCATGTCCCAGGTGGTCGGGTTGGGTTTCCAAGCGCCATCAAAGCCGCTGGTGGTGGTGTCGCCGCCCTTGCCGGTGCCGTGCTTGTTGATCCAGCCAAAACCCATTTCGTGCATGGGCGCGCCTTCGGGCTCGGGGCCGACCAAGGCCGCGTCGCCTGCACCGTGCATCTTGCCAAAGGTGTGGCCACCGGCGACCAGGGCTACGGTTTCATAGTCGTTCATGGCCATGCGGGCGAAGGTCTCACGCACATCGTGGGCCGACAGCTTGGGGTCTGGGTTGCCGTCCGGACCTTGTGGGTTCACGTAAATCAGACCCATTTGTACGGCGGCCAGGGGGTGGTCCAGCTCACGTTGGCCGCTGTAGCGACTGTTGTCTTTGTCGCTGGTGGCCAGCCACTCTGTTTCAGCGCCCCAGAAGATGTCTTCTTCGGGTGCCCAGATGTCAGGTCGGCCGCCGCCAAAGCCAAAGGTTTTGAAGCCCATGGACTCCATGGCCACGTTACCGCACAAAATGAACAGGTCGGCCCAAGAAATTTTGTTGCCGTATTTTTTCTTGATGGGCCACAGCAGGCGGCGACCTTTGTCGAGGTTGCCATTGTCTGGAAAGCTGTTGAGGGGTGCAAAGCGCTGATTGCCGGTGCTGGCACCGCCGCGGCCGTCGGCTGTGCGGTAGGTGCCGGCAGCGTGCCAAGCTAGGCGAATGAACAAACCGCCGTAGTGGCCCCAGTCGGCTGGCCACCACTCTTGGTTGTCGGTCATCAGATCGACCATGTCTTTTTTGAGCGCGGCAAAGTCAAGCTTGGCGAATTCTTTGCGGTAGTCGTAGTCCGCATCCATGGGGTTGGAGACGGGCGTGTGTTGGTGCAAGATGGCCAGGTTCAGCTGGTTTGGCCACCAATCGGCATTCGAGCGCCGGCCATTGGAGCTGTTCGCGCCAACGACAGCATGAAAAGGACATTGGGAAGTGGATGGGGTGCTCATGTGTACTCCTGTGAAGAAAAATTAATTTGATCGAATAGTCTTGGTCAATGCGTCAAAGGCTCAATCCAGGGCGTTTGTGCGATCTAGCGCAGCGCCTTCCATCATGATGAACCTCTGCGACAACAATGACAACTCATTTTAAGAAGGTCAAGTCGCCCTGACCAGTTGATTAAATCTATCCATCTAATAGCCAGTGTCTTCAAAATTGGGGTCCCCAAATCAGTCAACAAATAAGGATGTCAAAATTGAGTTGGGGAGATCCACATGCTGATCGTTTTCTGCCACTTTCTTTTAGTTATTGGCCTTGTAATGTGAGTGCAATAACCAGTGGCGTGAAAAAACAAAAAGCACCGCGCAAGGCGATGTTTTTTTCTTGAGTTCATCCATCAAGCTAAGTATTGCTTGAAAAATTAAGCTAAACGACCTGTGTATTTTTCAAGTTTGCTCATGGCTTCATCACCAAACTTGGCGCGCCACTCTTGGTAGAAGCCAGCTTTAGAAAGGGCATCACGGAAGCTGGTCACTTCAGGATAGTTGAAGATCATGCCTTTGGCTTTGAGCTGGGTTTCCAGATCAGTGTTCAGGCGGCGAATGTCATCGCGTTGCTTGACCACAGCTGTGTTCACGTGCTTGTTGATCACGCCTTGCACATCGGCAGGCAGGCTGGCCCAGCGCTTGCCGTTGGCCAAGATCCACTGACCATCCCACATGTGGCCGGTCATTGAGCAAAACTTTTGCACTTCGTAGAGCTTGGCAATTTCAATGATAGCCAATGGGTTTTCTTGACCCTCAACCACTTTTGTTTGCAATGCAGAGTACACCTCGGCGAAGTTAATGCCGGTTGGCGCTGAGCCGAAGGCTTTGAACATGGAAGTCCACAAAGGGCTGATAGGCACGCGAATTTTGAAACCACGCAAGTCTTCCGCCGTCACGATGGGCTTGGTAGAAGATGTGGTGTTGCGGAAACCGTTGTCCAAAATTTTGTCAAAGGTGTGCAAATTGACTTTGGCAATTTGAGCGCGAATATAGACACCTAGGTCGCCGTCCATGGCTGCCCAAACGGTGGGGTAGTCTTTGAATGCAAAAGCCAAACCATTGATACCCGCCAGCGGCACGAGGGTTTGCAAGATCAAGCCAGACAGCGGAAAGATGTCGATGGCGCCAGAGCGCACTTGCGACAGCATGTCGGTGTCGCCACCTAACTGGTTGTTGGGGAAAATTTGAATGTCAACTTTGCCCCCCGTTTCTTGGCGAATGGCATCGGTCGCTTCTTTGATGCGGATGTTTGAGGGGTGAGTGACGGGGATGTTGTTCGCCCACTTGAGGGTAATAGTGCCAGACTGCGCGAATGCAGGCGCACCCGTAATGGCAGCAGGAATAGCGGTGGCAGACAATGCACTGACAAAGGTGCGGCGCTTAATGCCTGTGTTGATATCACTCATGAAGTCTCCTTTAAATTTTGAAATACAAACTTGAAATTGATGCTTAATTTAAGTCAGTTAAATGCTAACTGATCTTTCAGACCTTGAACAGAGTGTTTGCGGCAGTGACCACTTTCTCCACACTCAGGCGTGACTCGTTTTCCAGAATTTGAGCGTAGCCCACTGGAATGCGTGGTGCCCCTAGCCGTTTGACTTTGCAAGCTGTGGCCTCAGCCGTTGCGGCTGCCACCTCAGCGCCGAACCCTGCCACTTGAATGGCTTCGTGCACCACCAACAATCGCCCGGTTCTGGCGGCAGACTCAAACACCATTTCTTTGTCCCAAGGCCAAATTGAGCGAAGGTCAATGATGTCTGGTTTGAGAGCACCAAAAGCGCCATCTGCCAAGGCTTGCTGACACACACCTACACCGCGTGACCAGGTCACGATGGTCAGGTCATTGCCTTGCGCCAGCTTTTTTCCTTTACCAATAGGAACTTCAATGGAAGTGTCTACTTCACCTTGAAGCCCCCACAGTTCTTTGTGCTCCATGTAAATGATGGGGTCGCCTGACGCCATGGACGACTTGAGTAGGCCATAGTTGTCGGCTGGTGTGGCAGGTGCAACGACCACCAAACCTGGCATGTGAGCAAACCAGGCTTCCAGCGATTGGGAGTGTTGCGCAGCCGAAGCAGACCAAATGCCAATGGGCATTCGAGCTACCAAGGGTACGCGGCCTTGTCCGCCAAACATGTAGCGGTTCTTGGCAGCTTGATTCACGATTTCGTCCATCGCACACAAAGCAAAATCAATGACGCGCATTTCAACCACCGGCCGAATGCCTGCCAAAGCCATACCCACCGCACTGCCCATGATGTTGGATTCAGAAATGGGTGTGTCAATGATGCGATCAGGACCGAATTCTTCGCGCAGTCCGCGGTATTGTCCGAACACGCCACCGCGTCCTAAATCTTCACCCAAAGCGATCACTGAGGGGTCTGCTGTCATGGCTTCCCGCAAAGCCAAGCATGCCGCTTCGGCATAACTCATGGTGCTGATGGTCATACCCATACCCCCGCGCTGGTGTTCATAATGTCTTCATAGGCATCGGCCACCACGGGCCAAGGTGCTGCTTCCGCGACAGCAAGTGCGGTTGCAATTTCCTTTTGAGCTTCTGCTTCAATGGCTTCAACTTGGCTCAATGGCAGGCCGGCCGCAATCAATTTTTTGCGTGTGGCAATGAGGGGGTCGTTTTTGATGGCCGCTTCAACTTCCTTTGGATCTCTGTAAGTGCCTGGATCGACGGACACATGGCCCTTGAATCTGTAGGTCACGGCGTGAATGAAACGAGGACCACCTTTGGTGCGAATTTCGGCCGTCATTTTGGCTGCAGCTTCATGAACCGCAAGCACATCGTTGCCATCGACTTGAACTGCTGGAATGCCAAACGATTGAGCCCTTGCAAATGCGCCTTCTCCCGCACTCATGGATTTGGTGGGCGTTGTGGCAGAAATGCGATTGTCTTCACAGATGAAAAGAACGGGGAGACTATAAACCTGCGCCCAATTCAAACCTTCTAAAAAGGGTCCGCGGTTGGTGGCGCCATCGCCGAAAAAGCAAGCGACCAGATAGGGTTTCTTTTGAATTTTCAAAGCGTGTGCTGCGCCTGTGGCAATGGGAATTCCTGCGGCCACCACGCCGTTGGCACCCAGCATGCCCACGGAGAAATCGGCGATGTGCATGGACCCGCCTTTGCCCTTGTTGTAACCCGTGGCGCGGCCAAACAATTCACACATCATTTTGGTGGCATCGGCACCTTTGGCCAAGGTGTGACCATGCCCGCGATGGGTAGATGTCAGCATGTCTTCTTTGGTAAGTGCATGGCAGACTCCTGCGGCCACTGCTTCTTGTCCCGTGGACAGATGCAGTGGTCCGCGGACCAAAGCAGGCTTGGCAGAGGCCGCCAAGCCCCAAGCTGCTACGCCCCCTTGGCTGGCAATCTCTGCAGCGTTTTCAAACTCGCGAATGCGAAACATTGACCGATACAAATCGGCCAGTTTTTGTGTGTCCATAGGAGTTGTCTCTTTCTAGTATCAAGCCAAAGCCACAATGGAAAGCCATGGCACATAAGCAATCACAATGAGTCCTAAAATCAAAGCCAAGAGATAGGGCCAGATGGCGCCCATGACTTCATCGGGCGAATCGCCGCCAATTCGACAAGCCAGATAGAAACCAACACCAATGGGCGGCATCATCAAACCAATGTTCATGGCGGCCATGACCACCATGGAATAGTGAATGTCGTGAATGCCCAGTTTTTTGGCAATAGGGAACATGATGGGTGCCAACAGCAAAATGGCAGGCAAGCCTTCTAGCAAACAACCGAACAACAAGAAGACCGCCATAGTGACTGCCATGAAGGTCATCCAGCCCCCTGGCAAGCTGGTCATGATGTTTGAAAGGCCTTGAATCATGCCACTCTGTGCAATGGACCATGCCATGGCCGACGCAGTGCCCAAGATGAGCAAAATGGCACCACTCAGTGCAGCGGTTTCAACGAGCATGGCGTAGATTTGTTTAAGTGAAATACCGCCATAGAGAACTTTGCCGATGATCATGGCGTATAGCACTGCAATGGTTGAAACTTCGGTGGCTGTGGCCACGCCACCACCTACCGCACTGCGAATAATGAAAGGCAACACCAAGGCAGGTGAGGCCACCAACAAAAATTTACCCACCACTTTAATGCTGGCTTTTTTGACATTGCTCATGTCTTCCAAACGAGCTTTCCAACGAGCCAGTGCAACCAACATGACCAGCAGCACCATGGCAATCACAAAGCCGCTTTGAAACAGGCCCGCAATGGACACGCCCGCAACGGAGCCCAACACAATCATCACAATGCTGGGTGGCACCGTATCAGCCATGGCAGCACCTGTGGCCAGCAGGGCAATCATTTCTTTGGGCTTGTGCCCTCTGCGTTTCATTTCAGGAAACAAAGCTGGAGCCACAGTAGCCATGTCGGAAACCTTGGAGCCTGAAATGCCCGACACAATGAAGAGTGAGCCTAGCAGCACATAGGACATGCCCGCTCGGACGTGACCCAACAGGGAAGCCAAGAAATCAACAATGGCTTTGCCCATGCCTGTGATGTCCAAAATGCAACCCAGCAGCACAAAAATAGGAACCGAGATGAGAATCAAGCTCGACATGCCTTCGTCCATTCGACCCACTATGACCATGAGGGGGGTTTGGGTGGAAAAGGCTAAATAACTGATTGCACCAATGCCAAAGCAGAATGCGATAGGCACACCTGCTAACAAGCAAACGACACCAAAGACCACCAAAAAGAAGAAAAGATTGATGTTGCCAAGCTGTTGAAGCTGCGGCGAAAAGTGCGCGCAGGCAGTCGTAACGCCGCCGACAATGAGAATGGAGATAGCCAAGTCAATGTACTTGGTGCTCTTCAAGGCATACACCACAATGATGGCCAGCATAGACAGCAAGCCAAAGGCAATGGCGCCCACCCGATAGCCATTGGGCATGTTCATTGCGGGAGTTCTGACCACCATTTCATCTTTCACATACTCAATCGCATGCGGCAATATGCCAAGCAAGAAGGCCGCAACGGCAACTAGGCCAAAAGCTTGCACAAAATTTTTCAGCCTTGGGGACAGCATGTCTTGAAAGAGAGTGAGTCTGAGGTGCTCATTGCGGTGCATGGCAATGGCGGTTCCAATCATGGCGAACCAAAGAAAGGACAAAGAGATTACTTCATCAATCCAGATGATGGGGTAGGCAAAGACGTAACGCGAAACCACACCGCCCAAAAGCAAGGTGAAAATAACCACTAACAACAATGCAGCGACGGCTTCTAGGGGTTTCAGCCAGGAATTGTTCATGTGAAGGGGGTTTTGCAAATCGTCGGTACTCATTGGGAGTGTGCCTGTTGTTGGAGCAATGCTTGAATGTCTTTTTTGGCCACCTTGCCATATCCAGACTTAGGTAAGGCAGACCAAAATTGAATGTGGCGTGGCCAGCGGTAGCGCGCTGTTTTGCCATCTAAAAAAGTCAGAATGTCATCGCCTGTTAAGTCTTTGTGTTCATCACGCTTTACGATGACGGCCACGCCAACCTCTCCCCATTTGGGGTCAGGCATGCCCACAATGGCCACTTCGGCCACATCGGGATGATTCAATATCACTTCTTCCACCTCTTTGGGGTAAACATTGGAGCCCCCTGAAATGTACATGTCTGATTGACGGCCAGAAATGAACAAGAAGCCTCGCTCGTTCAAATAGCCTAAATCTCCAGTGTGAAACCAGCCACCCCTGAGGGCTTTTTGGGTGTCGTCTGCATTGCCGTAGTAGCCTGCAAACACAGCAGGGCCTCGGCAACAAATTTCACCAATCTCACCTTGAGCGGCAGGGCTGAGATCTTCCTTAAGTACAGCTACTTGCATGCCTGTTCTCGGTCGTCCGCAAGAGCCGATGTTGGCATTGGGGTTGGCATCATCGGCGCTGTGCATGTGTCTGGGCAACACTGTGATGCAACCTGTCACTTCGCCTAGGCCAAAGTACTGCACCAACACATTGCCCAGTTTTTGCAGGGCGAACTTTTGATCGGCCCTGTACATGGGGGCGCCAGCGTAAATGAGATATTTGAGAGAACTGTGATCGTAGCGGTCGACCGCTTCATCTTCCACCAACATTTTCACAATGGTGGGGACTGTGAATAAATTGGTCACGCGGTGTTTTTCTACCAACTGCCAGAACATTTCGGGGATCAGTTTTTCAGTGGGTAGCAAAATAGTAGGTGCACCACGCGCCACATTCAACAAGGCATGAATGCCTGCGCCATGCGACAAAGGCGCAACGGCAATAGAGCAGTCATTTTCGTTGGTTCCTGGAATGAGGTCGGCCAAATGGTTAGTCACCACAAAACTCATTTGCCCATGCGTGAGAATGCCTGCCTTGGGTCTTCCAGTAGTGCCCGAAGTGTAGAAGTACCAAAGTGGATCGTCATAGCCGACCACGGTTTCGGAAGGCTGCTGGCCGAGATTGCGAGTGACCAAATCCTCGTAGCTGTGTTCTGTTGGTCTTGCGGGACCAATGGCAATCACGTGTTGAAGTGAGGGCGCTGCCGCCAATGCGGCATCGATGTGCTGCGTAAACACACTTTCGCAGATGAGCACTTTGGCATGGCTCGATTGGGCCAGATAGGCCACCTCTGGCGGCGACAATCGAAAATTGGTGGGCACCCAAACACAACCCATTTGGAACGCCACCCAGCAACTCTCAAACATTTGAACATTGTTGCGTGACTGCGTGAGAATCTTGTCGCCTTTTTGAACACCGAGTTGCTGCAGCGCATGGGCCATGGCGTGGACGCGCTCTTGCAATTGGTGCCAAGTCCATTGTTGGTCACCTTGAATGAGGCCGATGCGCTGTGGAAACTGTTGAGAACTCTGGTTGAGCAGTTGACCCAAGTTCATCACTTGCGCAGAATTCACACCTTCTCCAAGATGCTCAAGTAGTTGGCTACGGCAGCACCACCCATGTTGAAGACCGCGCCTAAATGGGCATTGGCAACTTGCATGTTGCCAGCCGTTTCAGAGAGTTGCATGGCGGCCATCACGTGCTGAGAAACACCTGTGGCCCCAATAGGGTGTCCCTTTGATTTCAGCCCACCAGAAGGGTTCACAGGCAGCTTTCCTTGCATGGTGGAGACGCCGTCCAAAATCACCTTGGCCCCTTGGCCGTATGGCGCCAGTCCCATTGCTTCATATTCAAGTAACTCTGCAACTGTGAAGCAATCGTGCGTTTCTACAAACTGCAAGTCTGCCAAATCAATGTGGGCATCGGCTAGGCCTTTTTTCCAAGCCAAGGCAGCTCCCTCAAATCGGGTGGGGTCGCGCATGGACAAAGGCAGAAAGTCATTCACTTGTGCTCTTGAGCGCCATTTGACAGCTGGCACCGTGGCATTGCCAATGGTTTCAAGTGACAGCACCATGGCTGCCGCACCGTCTGATACCAAAGAGCAGTCAGAACGCTTGAGTGGTCCGGCCACAAAGGGGTTCTTTTCTGAAGCTTGTCTGCAAAAATCAAAACCGAAATCACGCTTCATGTGCGCGTAGGGATTGTTCATGCCATTGACATGATTTTTCGCGGCAATGCTGGCCAGTGCATCTGATTGATCGCCAAAGCGTTCAAAGTAGCTGGTGGCGATGTTGCCAAAGACACCCGCAAAACCACCAGGTGTGTCGCCTTCCACTTTGACGTATGAGCAGCGAAGCAGTACCTCACCAATTTGTGCCGAGGGCAGGGTGTTCATTTTCTCAAGGCCAATGACCAGTGCGCGTTTCACGCGGCCACTTTGCAGGGCGTCAATGGCAGCCCAAATGGCAGCCGAACCTGTGGCGCAGGCGTTTTCCAGTCGCACCGAAGGGACATGTCTGAACTCGGGAATGGCCACCGCCACCATGGCACCGCTGAAATCTTGTCGAACAAAACCACCATTGAAGTGGCCCACAAAAATACCGTCAATGTCTTTGAGTTCAAGACCGGCGCTGGCCACGGCTGGTAAGGCCGCATCCCTAATGAGTTGTTCGAGGTCGGTGTTGTCGAGTTTGCCAAATGGGGTATGTCCCCAACCAATCATATGGGGTGTGTTTGCAGTGACTGATGCATTCATGATTTGCGTTTTTTATGTTGAGTTTTTGAAGCAGGAGTTGCTGCGCGATTTTTGCGCAGAGTAGGCAAACCGACTCCCGATGCATCAAAACCACCATCTACTGCGATGGTTTGGCCATTGATGAAACTGGCTTCTGCGCTGCACAGAAACACAACGGTGTTGGCAATCTCGGTGGTACTGCCGTAACGGTTGAGGGGAATAGTGTCGAAGTAGTCTTTGATAATGGCGGTGCTGTGAACCAGTTTGGCCATTTCTGTAAGGACAGGACCGGGCGCTACACAGTTCACGCGAATCCCTACATCACCCAACTCGGCTGCTTGTTGTTTGGTAAGGTGAACGATGGCCCCTTTGCTGGTGCCATAGGCCACGCGCAAGGTGCTGGCACGCAGACCCGATATGGATGCAATATTGACAACACTGCCACCGCCATGTTTTAGCATGATGGGCGCGCAAGCTTGGGTGCACAAAAACGTGCCATCCAAATTGGTGTCCATGATGTGGCGCCAATCTTTCCAAGTGATTTCTAAGATCGGCTTGAAGATGGCGACGCCCGCGTTATTCACCAGTGAGTCGATGCGACCAAATTTCTTTTCAATCTTGGCCACAGCCGCCGCCACTTTCTGAGGCTTGGAGACATCACAATGAATGGTCAGCACATTTTCATTCTTGAGTTGTGCTTCAGTTTTGGTGAGCGTTGCCTTGTCAATGTCGATAATGGCAACGCGGTAATTTTTGTTCAAAAATTGCTGTGCAATTTCGAGGCCAATGCCGCGAGCCCCTCCTGTGATGACCACTACAGGTTGGGCGCTTTTTTCTTTTTTCATCGTTTTAATTCCATGGCAGAGCGCTGAACACAAACAAACGCGAGCATTGATTAAAACATGTGGAAAAACAGCCTTTCTAGGTAGTATCCATTAGTGAAAAGCAAGTTAACCCTGAGCCCTTAGTGAACAGGGCGGGGGTGTCCAGATTCTGGACGCCTTGGTTTGGTCACTTCGGTGGGTCTGGGGGTGAGAGCAGGTCAGTAGGATTTTAAATATTCAGGTCAAGATTTGGTTGACATGTCTTGAAGGATATCGAGTAAAGCCGACCAATCATCGTCTATGCGTCCTTGGGTTTGTTGCAACGTAAACATCTCTATCGCTGCGGCGCCCGTTGACAACGGGACGCCAAATTTCTGACCAAGCTCCTGTGCAAGATATAGATCTTTTCTTGCAAGTCGTGCGGAGAAGCCCGGGGTGAAGTCACCTATAAAAGCCTTGTTTGGAAAAATAGTTTCAAGCGAACCTCTGCCTGCTACGGTTCTTTTCCAGAGGTTCCTTAGAAAATCACGATCCAAACCAACTGCGCTGGCAAGCGCAAGTGCTTCTGCATTTGCCACGACACTCACTGAAGCGAGATAGTTATTGATGATCTTAGTTTTAAGCGCACTACCAGCTTCCCCGCAATGCACCACTTCTTCGCAAATCGGCGCTAGGATGGGATAAATCCGATTGAGCTCTGATTTTTCTCCGCCCACTAAAAATAGATTTTGCCGCGCAACTGCATATTCGGGACCGCGGGCAATAGGGCTATCAATAAATGACATTTCTTGCGCTGTGATGTCAGCATGCAATTGCATGAAATCCGATAAAGAACCCGTATTCATGTCAATAAAAACGGTGTCTTTTGTACTTGCGCGAATGGCACCCTCTGGCCCGCAAATCACTTGCTTTACTTCATTAGAGGTTGGAAGAAGTGTGATGGGGTTCCTACTTCACAAGAAGAGGGTGTAGCGGGTTTAGACGCTACAACTTGGGTTGGGGTTGTCGGCCCTGCAGGTGTGCCCAAAGAGGCTATTGATCGTCTTAATCTTGCATTTCGTCGAGCCTTGGCAGACCTGCAAGTGATAGAGTCTTTGTTAACGCAAGGTATGCTAGCCTTGCATACATCTGCTCAAGAGTTCAACACCATGATCAAATCTGATTATGCGAAGTGGTCAGGTATTATCAAGGCAGCAAATATCAAGCCCGAATAAATATGTTGTAACACGACATTTGCTTATTTTTCATTACTAGACGGGATACAGCATGAAGATCAAACAATTAAGTGGCGCCGGCGGTGCTGAAATCACAGAGATCAATCTCGCAAGCGCGGATGATAGAGATATCGTTGAAATCCAAACCGCACTTGGAAAATTTCTTGTCGTGACATTTCCAGACCAAGATTTTGACGATACCGCCTTGGCACAGTTCACCGCTAGATTGGGAAGTTTTGGAAATGAACCCTTTTTAGAAGGTGAAGCAACCCATCCCCATGTGGTTGCCGTCGTGAAAGAGGCGGATGAAACCAAGCGTCTTAACTTTGGTGGGAATTGGCACAGTGATTGGAGCTTTCTAGAAACACCTCCTAGTTTTACACTTTTGCACGCTCGCGAATTGCCTCCGTTTGGTGGCGATACATTGTTTGCCAATCAAATTCTGGCGTACGAAGCACTTTCTGTTGGGATGCGGCAATTACTTGAAAAAATGCAAGCAGTGCACAGTGCAAGACGTCCCTATGGTCCGCAAAGCAATCTTTCAAACAAATCGCACCTGCGTTCAATGAAAATTAAAACAGGCCCAGAAGCGCTCGCTGAAATTTTGCAGCCTGTTGTGAGAAGGCATCAAGCGTCTGGACGCAATGCGCTGTATGTCAACAAGGGCTATACGATACGATTTGCAGATATGACAGAGGAAGAAAGCGCTGGTTTACTCGAGTATTTATACCAGCACGCGATTCGACCAGAGTTCACTATAAGGGTGGTTTGGCGAACTAATATGTTGACGATTTGGGACAACCGTGCAGTCCAGCACTTTGCGATTAACGATTACGACGGATTTCGTCGAGAATTACGGCGAACGACTGTCATGGGCGAGCGGCCCATACCCGCTTGATCAAACTAAAGAGGCGAGTTAGTTCTGTTGGCACGCCATCGAGAGGGCATCAAGATCCGGCTCAACTCCAATTCCTGGATCTTGAGTTAATGTGATGAACCCATTGTCGATTTTTTGCAGTGCCGGCGCGAGCATGGTTCGAAGTGGATTTTCATTGGCATCTACTTCTAGCAAACCGTCACCGCCTGAAGCTGCAAGCAAATGCGCTGAGGCCATGAGTCCAATACCTGCCCCTAAATAATGTGGGCAGTAGCGCAGACCCCGCGCGAGAGTGTTTTGAATGACTGCCCAGCTTGCAGAGATGCCTCCCCATTTGGCAATGTCTGGTTGCAATACATCAAATGCTTTGCTTTCCATAGCAGAAATAAAATTAGCCGATCCCAGCATATTTTCGCCTGCAGCTAATGGAATACGGGAATGCGCTTTTAGCGCCTGCCATTGACGCATCTCACTGTCACATCGAAGAGGTTCTTCAAGCCAACTCAGTCGGTAGGGCTCTAATTTCGGTATGGTGTCTAGCGCTTTGGCCAAGTCCCATGCTTGGTTGACATCGGCCATCAGTTCAAGTGAAGGGTCTAGCCACTCACGAACAGCTCTCACGTTAGCGATGTCTAGTTGCGTGTCAAACCCGATTTTTAATTTAAAAGCGCGAAAGCCTTCTTGGTACTTTTTTTGGACTGTTTGCAATGATGCATCTGGATTTATACCACTGGCATAAACACCAATACGTGCATTTGAACCACCAAGTAATTGATACAAGGGAAGTTTTGCCCGTCTTGCGCATAAATCCCAAATAGCTATATCGACGCCAGCAATAACTTGTGCCATGGGTCCAAGTTCGCCCGATTGCAGGGCAAGAACGTGTGTTTTCGAACTGGCTTCTTCAAAGGCGTGTAAAGGGTGGCTAAAGCCTTTGTTCAACAACAAAGGTGCAATGACGGTTTCAAGCAATCGCGCGCGGTGTTCAGCGCCGCATGATGGGAAATTGCACCAAATCTCTCCCCAGCCAATGTACCCATCTGCACTTTCTGCTTTCACAAAGACTGCCGGTCGGTCTCGCATGATGCCAAAAGAAGTGCGAACAGGTACAGGGCTGGGACATCGAAAAACAAATGCCTGTAACTTCACCAGATGCACAGACAAATCGTTTGTGGTGTTTGGAGGTGAGGTTGAAAATAGGTTTTGCATTTTCAAAAGTCTAAAGGTATAGCATATAATACTTTTAACCGTGCAACATATCTGACACACAAATTTCCAATGAGTGAATTTACGTGATTTTTAAGACATAGATGAGTTTCTCAAACGCAAAGTTAGGTTTTGATTACATCATTGTCGGCGCAGGTTCGGCTGGCTGTGTTTTGGCCAATCGATTGAGTGCTGATCCCGCTTGTCGGGTTCTATTGTTAGAAGCAGGTGGGCCGTCCCAAGGTTTTTGGCTACGCCTACCTGTTGGGTATTTTCGGACGATCAATGACAAAAGATTTTCCTGGCAGTTTTCTGTGGAGCCACAACGCGAGACTGCAAACAGGACCATGGTGTGGCCGCGTGGAAAAGTCTTAGGCGGTTCAAGCGCCATCAATGGACTTCTCTATATTCGTGGACAACGTGCCGACTATGACGATTGGGTGGCATTAGGTGCAAAAGGGTGGGGCTATGAAGATGTGTTGCCCTTTTTCAAAAAATCAGAGTGTTTTGAAGGTGGTGCGAACGCATTCCATGGAGGCTCTGGTGAGTTATGTGTCTCCACTTTGCGAAATGACCATCCTTATTGCGAAGCATGGTTAGACGCTGCTCAACAAGCAGGCTACCCCATCACTGATGACTTCAATGGTGTGCAGTCGGATGGCGTAGGGCGTTACCAATTGACTTTACGTGGTCATTGGCGTTGCGATGCTGCGACGGCTTTTCTCCAGCCCGTGCGTCATCGTAAAAATTTAACTGTTATGACGCATGCACACGTTTGCCGAGTTCTGCAAGAAAAAGGGCGTGCAATAGGCGTGCAATGGTTAATGGATGGAATTCTTCAAGAGGCGCGTGCTGATCGTGAGGTTATTTTGTCAGCAGGCGCGTTGCAATCTCCGCAACTGCTGCAACTATCGGGCATTGGTCCTGCTAAATTGCTTCGCTCCCAAGGAATTGAAATTAATGTGGATGCGCCAGAGGTTGGGGAAAATTTGCAAGACCATTATCAAGCGCGTGTTATTGTAAAACTACGTCAGCCAAAATCACTCAATAACGACATTCGAAATCCGCTACGTTTGGTGCAAATGGGGGCGCAGTGGTTGTTCCAAAAGCGCGGGCCATTGACGGTTGGTGCTGGCCAAGTTGGCGGACTGGCATGTACGAAATACGCTGAAGATGGGCGCGCGGATGTACTCTTGAACGTGATGCCTTTGTCAGTAGATAAACCCGGCGATCCTCTGCACAAATTTCCCGGCTTTTCAGCCTCTGTGACGCAATGTCGACCCTTGTCGCGCGGAAGTGTGCATGTGAGTTCCAAGGATCCACTTGCACCGCCCCGCATAATTTCTAATTATTTAAAGCATCCGCATGATGCTCTTGTCTTGGTAGAGGGATTGCGACAATTACGTGAAATATACGCACAAGATGCATTCCGTCATTTGGTCACGGGTGAAGAATATTTTCCTGGAAATCATCTGACCTCAGATCAGGCGCTTGAAGACTTCGCCCGCCAAAAAGGGGGAACGGTCTACCACCAAGTGGGCACCTGCAGAATGGGCGCTGATGAAACATCCGTCGTCGATGAACGTTTGCGTGTTCGTGGGGTCGAGGCCCTTAGGGTGATCGATGCCTCTGTTATGCCTCGCATGGTGTCGACCAACACCAATGCCGCAGCCATCATGATCGGTGAAAAGGGTGCCGCCATGATGTTGGATGACGCTCGTTAAACTACGAACTAGAGACTCACGCTGTGCGTTAAATTTTCTCCTTATTTAAAGGTGAATCAACCATGTCCAACTATCCCCATGTTCAGCTTTACATCGATGGCCACTGGCGCGAGGGCGCTGATGCGCGTAAATTGCCAGTGCTCAACCTCGCCACTGGCGAGGTCATGGGCGAGTTGGCTTCCGCAGAAACAGCAGATTTGGAAGAAGTCGCAGAAGCCGCCAATCGTGGCTTTGATGTTTAGCGCAAAATAAGTGCCTTTGACCGTTACAAAATAATGCGAAAGGCTTCGCAGTTGTTGCGCGATCGCGTTGAAACCGTTGCGAATCTCATGACCTTGGAACAAGGCAAGCCCTTGGCCGAAGCCCGCATCGAAGTCATGGCAGGCGCTGACACCATTGATTGGTTTGCTGAAGAGGGACGCCGCGCATATGGCCGTGTCATTCCTGCACGCCAGATGAATGTGTATCAATTGGTCATCAAAGAGCCGGTGGGGCCAGTGGCAGCTTTTACACCTTGGAACTTTCCCATCAATCAAATTGTGCGCAAGCTTGCTGCTGCCTTGGCCGCGGGTTGTTCCATCATCGTCAAAGCGCCTGAGGAGACGCCTGCGTCACCTGCAGAGCTGATCCGTGTATTCATTGATGCTGGCGTGCCCGCCGGTGTTGTGAACTTAATCTACGGTGACCCTGGGCAAATTTCTTCGTACCTGATTGCGCATCCGGTGATTCGCAAAATCTCTTTTACCGGCTCAACGGCGGTAGGCAAGCAACTGGCGTCTATGGCCGGTTTGCACATGAAGCGAATGACCATGGAACTGGGCGGTCATGCGCCGGTGATTGTGTTCGACGATGCAGACATCGCATTGGCCGCCAAGACCATGGTGGCCAGCAAGTTCCGCAATGCCGGTCAGGTATGTGTTTCGCCCACCCGGTTTTGGGTGCAAGAAGGGGCGTACCGCGAATTCGTTGCGCAATTTCTAGAACACACTCGCAAGCTCAAAGTAGGCAACGGACTGGATGTCGCCAGCAACATGGGGCCGCTGGCAAATCCACGCCGCGTCCAAGCCATGGAAAGTCTGACCGACGATGCCTGCGCGCAGCATGCGCAACTGCTCTTAGGCGGTAAGCCTATGAAAGGTGTAAGCAATTTCTGGGAGCCTACAGTTTTGACAGAAGTTCCGAACCACGCGCACGCCATATTTGACGAGCCCTTCGGCCCCATGGCCTTGATCAATCCTTTTGCCACTTTTGACGATGCAGTGCGCGAAGCGAACCGATTGCCCGCAGGTCTTGCGTCCTATGCTTGGACTCGCTCTGCACGCACCGCGCAACAAATCGGCGGTGCCCTACAGGCCGGCATGGTCAGCATCAACCACCTTGGCTTAGGCATGCCTGAAACACCTTTTGGCGGCGTTAAAGATTCAGGCTACGGATCCGAAGGGGGCACAGAAGCACTGGAAGCCTATCTTAATCCCAAGTTCATTTCGCAAGCCGGTTTGCTTTAAGGCGGGGCTAGGCTGGTGATTTGATCGAATTTTTGCTTTTCATTTATTCTTCTTTTCACTGTCCTCTATTTTTTGTATGTCGGGTTGTACCGGCTCGACGAAAGGAAAGCGTGCCCGCGCTTTGACTGTGGTCGGCCCAGCTGCCCCCGAGCCGCGAATAAACCGCTGGCTTTCATCCACGAATGGTTGGTAGGCCCAGTTGGGTGTTGCTTCAGACTGGCTGGCCACTTCTGCCAAAAACAGGCGCTCGCGTTGGCTCGCTAGGATGCGCGCGTGCATTTCGGCCGGATCCCAGTCTTGCACCAGTCGGGCGTGCAGGCGCTCCTCGGTCTGTACATGTGCACTTTGCCCTGCCAGATTGTTGAGTTCATCCGGGTCTGTTTTCAGGTTGAACATCAAAGGTGGCAGGCCATGAGTGAAGATGTATTTCCACGGGCCCATGCGCACCATGCGCGAGGGGGCCATCACACCTTCTGAACTGTATTCGGACACCACGCAGCGCTCGGCTTCTGCCCCGCCTTGCAGCAAGCCCAAAAGGCTTAGCCCGTGCAAGGGACCTGCTGCGAGTGGCGGCTGCCCGTTATGCGCCAGGTCCCTAAACGTAGGCAATAGATCCAACAGCGAGACATGGTCAGCCACCCTTGCTGGCGCAAAGCGATCAGGCATAGAGACAATCAGAGGCACACGCACCGATGATTCGAAAAAACATTGCTTAAACCACATGCCGCGCTCGCCCAACATTTCACCGTGGTCGCCGCAAAACACCACGATGGTGTTGTCTTGCAGGCCGGTTTCTTTGAGCACGTTCAAGATGCGGCCGATTTTTTCATCCACATAACTCACCATGCCGTAGTATGCGTGGCGTGCGCGGCGAACATGTGCTTCGGACACGCTGTACAGATCTTGCGCATGCGCCACATAGAGCCATTGACTGTGTTCGTCTAAGTCGTCGTAAGCAATGGGTGGCACACGTGGCGCATCGATTTCCTCCTCCCGGTACAAGTCCCAAAACCGCTGCGGGGCAACAAAGGGCGGATGTGGATGGGTGTAAGAGACGGTCAGAAAAAAAGGTTTGTCACGCGGCGAGCGCGCCAGGTCGTAGAGGCATTGCGCGCCTTTGTATTCGACCTCGTCGTCGTAGTCGATTTGCATGCTGCGAACGCAGGGCCCTGCTTCCAGCACCGGGCGCATACTCACGCCGGTTGGCCTGTAGGCGGGGCCTTTGAGCCAGTCGGGAGTCCACGCAAAGTCTGCTGGGTAAATGTCGGTGGTCAGGCGCTCGTCAAAACCATGCAACTGATCTGCTCCAACGAAATGCATCTTGCCGCACAAAATTGTGTGGTAGCCCGCTTGGCGCAGGTAATGCGCCATGGTGGGCGTAGCCGATGCAAACTCGGACGCATTGTCATATGCACCCAGGGAATGCGGCAAGCGCCCGCTGAGCATGGACACGCGAGAAGGGGCGCAAATAGGGAAATTACAATAGGCGCTGTCAAACACCACCCCCCGTGCAGCCAGCGCGCTCAAATGCGGCGTCTTCACCAACGGGTGACCGTGAAAGGGCAAGGTCTGTACAGCCAACTGGTCTGCCATGACCAGCAAAATATTGGGTTGCGCTTTATTCATTGGATAAATGCTTGGTGTGGATTTATTCAAGTTTGATGCCGGCGTCCTTGACCACTTTGGTCCATTGCGTCAACTCTTGCTTAAAAAAAGCATCAAAAGTTTCGGGCTTGCCGGGCTTGGCACTGTTCATGCCGGCATTGGCCAGGGCCTGCCCGAAGTCGTCCAGCAGCAGCACTTTATTGACTTCACTGACCAACTTGTCAACCACTGCCGGCGGTGTGCCTTTGGGTGCCAACAGACCCAACCATTGGTCCACCTCAAAATCTTTCATGCCTGCCTCGGCCATTGTGGGTATCTGCGGAATGCTGGGCATGCGCTGCTGGCTGGTCACCGCCAGCGCGCGCAGTTTGCCGGCTTTGATTTGCGGCAGGGCAACCGCCGCATTGGCAAACTGGTAATCAATGCGTCCTGCGATTTGGTCCGTGATGGCTGCTGGCGCGCCGGTATAGGGGATGTGCACTACAAATAAATTGAGACGCGATTTCAGGAGTTCGCCAGTCAGGTGCGCCGGTGAACCTAGCCCGGCTGATGCGTAGCTCAGCGTGCCCGGCTTGGTTCGCGCGGTATTGATTAAATCCTGCAAAGACGTGATATTGCTGCTCGGTTGCACCACCAGAATCAGCGGGCCATAGGCCACCATGGCCACGCGCTCGAAGTCCTTGACAGCATCAAAAGGCATTGGCGAGCGCATGGCGGTATTCATAGTCAGGGCGCTGGTGGTAAACAGCAGGCTGTAGCCGTCGGCGCTGGCTTTAGCCACTTGGTCTGCGCCAATATTGCCGCCTGCACCAAGTTTGTTTTCCACAACAAAGGGTTGGCCCAACATGGTTTGCATGCGGCTGCTCAGTTGGCGCGCCGCCACATCGACCAGGCCACCGGCAGGCCAAGGTACGACCACGCGCACCGGTTTGTTAGGGTAGTTTTGTGCTTGCGCTGATGAAAAGAATACTGTGAGGAAAGCGGTGGCGACCAACAGTGTGCGCAGTGCATATCGGCTGGGAAAGCGTGTGGTGTGCATGTCAGTGGCCTTGAAGTGTTTGTACAAAAAAGTTAGAGCGTTAGCTGCATTTCGAATTGGATGAAGTCGCCTCGGTAGGTAATTTGCCCGAGGTACAGCACGGTCCCGTCGCTTGATTGCACAATGCGGCGCACTTCGGCTACCGGCGATCCCACCGGCACCTGAATCAGGTGGGCGATCTCTACGTCAGCTGTCGAGATGCGCAAGGTCTGGCGGGCAGCGGCGATGTTCAACTTTGGCAAGTCCATCATCACTGGCACCACAGTTTCCTTGCGGAAGCGCTTGGGCGCCTGCCGGAACACCCGTTGGTCGATAAATATAGACGCCGCGCAATAGGCCTGACCGTCGCGCGAATGCACCCGGCGCATGTAGTGATAGGCGGGTGCTGCTTTGCCGTCCATTGGAGTGAGCGGGGGTTGCACCCCGGCTTCTTCCAGCAAAGTGAGTTCGGGCTTGTCGTTGCGGTAAGCCTCTGCCAGGCCGCGCAAAGAAGTTTCAAGTGTGAGCGAGCGTTCGGTGCGCACATGCTCGGTGACAAAGGTACCGCGCCCGCGTTGAGGCAGTAAAAGGCCTTCGCGCGTGAGGATGTCGATAGCTTGGCGCACGGTGACGCGCGCCACCTTGAATTCGGCTACCATGGCCTCTAGAGAAGGTACCTTGGAACCCGGCCCCCACATGCCGCGCAGCACGCGCTGACGCAACAGGTCTGCCAGCTGGGAATACAGCGGCACCGGGCTGTCCGGAAAGATGGGATGGGTCAAACTCTGCATTAAAAATCCGATAGTTCTATCTATAGTAACATGGCTTTTCGGGTCGTCTGTGCGCGCCGCGCTCGCCTTTGCAGCGAAGGACAGAACCGACAATACAAGGGCATGCATGAAGACGATATTTGTTCTGTTTGACTCTCTGGTGCGTAACGCCTTGGAGTGCTATGGAGGCAGTGCCGTGGCCACGCCGCAGTTCAAACGCTTTGCGCAGCGTGCAGTGACATTTGACAATCACTATGTGGGTAGCCTGCCATGCATGCCGGCCCGGCGAGATCTGCATACTGGGCGCCTGAATTTCTTGCACCGCAGTTGGGGTGCACTCGAGCCTTTTGACCAGTCCTTCTCCGAACTGCTTCGCACCCAAGGCACTTACACCCACCTGATTTCGGACCACTACCACTACTGGGAGGACGGTGGTGCCACTTACCACAACCGTTATTCGTCCTGGGAATTCATACGCGGGCAAGAATGGGACAAATGGAAGGCCATGGTGCAACCGCCTTTAGAGCGCTTTAAGCAGATGTACCACCCCATGCAGCAGCCCGAAGGTCCGAATGATGGTCGCTTGCAAACCATGGTGAACCGCGAGTACATGAAAAACGAGGCCGACTATTGCTGCCCGCGCACCTTCAAGGCCGGTTTTGATTTTCTGGATGCCAACCGCGATGCAGACAACTGGTTGCTGCATCTGGAATGCTTTGATCCGCATGAGCCGTTTGCTGCCCCCGCGCGTTTCCGCGAGCGCTATCCCACCGGTTACACAGGCCCGATTCTGGACTGGCCGCGCTACAAGCGTCATGAGGAAACCGCCTTAGAAGTACAGGAATTGCGCGCTAACTATGCCGCCTTACTCAGCATGTGCGACGAATACTTTGGCCGATTGCTCGACTATATGGATCGCCACGATATGTGGAAGGACACCACTGTCATCCTGAGCACTGACCATGGTTTTTTGCTGTCCGAGCATGACTGGTGGGGCAAAAACCGCATGCCATTTTTTAATGAAATTGCGCATATCCCTCTAGTGATTGCGCATCCGGCTTTTGCCGCCGAAGCCGGCCAGCGCCGCCAGGCATTAACCCAAACCACCGACTTGATGCCCACCTTGCTGGATTTGCACGGCATGAAGCCGCCAGCCACGGTCGAGGGCCATTCCCTCATGCCTTTGCTGGCGCAAGACATGCCGCTGCGTGAAGCAGCTATTTACGGCATGTTTGGTGCGGCCACCAATATCACCGACGGGCGCTACACATATTTCCGCTACCCGCAGGACATGACGCGTCAGGATTTGTACGAATACACCTTGATGCCTATGCACCTTAAGTCCATGTTTGCCGTGGCCGACCTGGCCCAGGCCGAGCTGGCGCGCGGTTTTAACTTTACTCAAGGGGTTCCTCTTCTCAAAGTACCGGCGCGGCGCAATGCAAAGGGCCAGCCGGTGGGTCACACGGGGCAGGGAAGCGGCTACGAGGACACCACTACGGTGCTATTTGATCTGGCTTCCGATCCAGCCCAGTTGCAACCCATCCGGGACGCGGCAGTGGAGGCGCGCTTGCTGTCGCAGATTGGCAACCTGATGGAAAAAAATGACGCGCCTCCAGAAGCCTTTTTGCGCTTGGATTTAACTGTGCCTGCCAAGTCTTTGCGCGTCTAACGCCTAAAGAATGATGCCGTAAGTTGTCTTCACTGACTGAATTCGTGGCCTCAACCGCGGGGCCCAGTCAGCAAGGGCTGGCATGCCAAAAATCATGTCTTGACGTTGTTCAATAGCAAAGAAGTGTCGAAATATGTCTTGGCTGGGACGGGGTTCTGAATACCGCCAAAGCGCGCATAAAAATCTGTAACTTGCTGCAACCAGCCCAACGCCGTACCGTCCTGATAGAGCTTTTGCCATTCGGCTGTTGTGTGATATTTTGACGCCTTAAACTGCTCTTGCAATTCGATCAGTGGAACTTGCTCGTAGTTTTTGGCCTGAATGATTGGCAAGATAGTTGCCGAATTTTTGATCAAATCGTCGTTCGCAGCAGCCCAACCGCGTACAACTTGCGCAACCACTGAGCGATTTTTTTCAAAATAATCGGCTCTTGTTGCCCAGCCGCCGACGATCGCAGACTTTGGGAAATAGGCCGAGGCATCCACCAGCATTTTGGCGCCAGGTACGCGCTGGCTCACCTGCATATTAAAAGGCACCCACAAGGCCACAGCTGGGACGGCACCAGAAATGAATGAGGTGACCGCCACAGGCATCCCTTGGTTGACCAGTTCAACATCCTTTGCAGGGTCCAGCCCGTTAGCGCGCAACGCTACATCTAGAAACACGTGAGCCGTGGTCCCTAAGGTGGTGGAGATTTTTTTCCCCTTAAGGTCAGCCCATGTTTTGACCCCTTGGTCTTCTCGGATCCATAGCTGAGCAGTAGCAAACTCAATGTTATTGATTAAAAAAGCCTTACCCTGCCCGCGTGCGGGAAAGTTGGAAATCACTGCGCCAGTGGACAACATGTCCAAGCTTCCGCCAATCATGGCGTTGAAGAGCTCCAGGCCTGTATTGAATTTGACCGGGTCAAATTCAATTCCCTCTTTCGCCCAATGTCCTCGATGTACGCCAGTCCACAGTTGACCCGTAACGGCCAAGGTGTCCACATAACCCACACGGATTTTTGTACGTTGCTGCGCAATAGCCGGCGCACCAAGGCTAGACAAGCCTGCAGCGCCCAAGCCCAGGACGATATTGCGGCGACGAAGTTGTAAATTTTTGTCCATGAAAAACTCCTTTAGATAGTGATGAAAAAATGAATAACGAAGTGACTGTTAAGCTAATTAGCAGCATCACCCAACAGCTGCTGCACTTCATACTCCGCCATCACAAGATCGCGGACATGGGCCTTGATGGCAATGAATTCTGCCGTTTCGTGCAAACTATCGTTGCGAGGGTGTCGAAACGGAATTTCTATGATTTCTTTGATACGAGCAGGTCGCGCAGTCACCACAACGATACGTGTGGCAAGGTACACCGCCTCATCCACAGAGTGTGTGATCATCATCACTGTCTTACCTTCTCGCTGAAGAACTTCCAGCAATAAGTTCTGCATCTTGGAACGCGTCTGAGCGTCCAGTGCGCCAAAAGGTTCATCCATCAAAAGGAACTCAGGTTGGGCTGCGTAAGCTCGTGCTATCGCCAAGCGCTGACGCATGCCTCCTGAGAGAGTTTTAGGAAAGGCTTTCGCAAAATCTGTCAGCCCCATCAACTCCAGATACTTGCGACAGACAGATTCAGCTTCGGCAGCAGGTGTCTTGCTAGCCGTGAGCCTCAAACCGAAAAGAATATTTTGCTCCACCGTTAACCATGGAAAAACGCCGTACTCTTGGAAAATAACACCGCGATCTCGACCAGGGCCCTCAATAGTATTGCCATCAAGAGTGAGACGTCCTTTGGTTGGCTTCGCAAAGCCTGCCAGGAGGTTCATGATCGTGGTTTTGCCACAGCCCGATGGGCCGACGATGCAGATGAACTCGTTTTCCCTGATATCCAACGACACATCTTCTACCACCCGCAATGGACCATTCTCGGTTTGAAAATCAAAAGAAACCTTGTCAAATTGGATTCGCGGAGCAGTCATTGGGCCTCCACTCGCTCTTGCCAGCGGATCATGCGCCGAGTGATTGTGCGCAACGCCATGTCCATCGTCATGGCCACCACGCCGATGCAGACAATCCCCACGTAAATCACATCGATTTGGAAGAAAGATCCTGCGCTCTGGATAAGGGCACCGAGTCCCTGCTGTGCAGCCACCAACTCTGAAGCCACCAAAGTTGCCCAGGCCACGCCCAAAGCAACCCGCAACGAGGTCAGGATGTGGGGCATTGTCATTGGCAGAATTACTCTTGAAAAAATTTCCCAGTCATTAGCACCTAAGGTACGAGCCACCTTGATGTAAATGGGACTTATCTGAGAAACACCTTCATACATCACAATCACGCCCGCAAAAAAACTGGCGTAAAAGAGGATCACTACTTTTGCGGGTTCGTCGATTCCAAAATACACCACCACCAAAGGAATCAGTGCAATAGGTGGAAGAGCTCGAAAAAAATTGATCAGCGGATCTAAAAAAGTTCGAGCGCTTTTATACCAGCCAATTAGAAATCCCACTGGAACCGCCAGTGCAATGCCCAATGCCACCCCCAGCGTGACACGCTGGGTCGACTTTAGGATGTCAATGCTCAGCCTACCGCCAAACAGCAATTCGACAAATTTGATCGCGACCTGGCCTGGAGTAGGCATGAGGCCCTGGTTTACCAGGCCCGAGGTTGCAAGGCCTTGCCACAAAGCAATCAACAGAAACCAGGGCAGGAGTAAAAGAGCGAAATGGCGCAAACGAATCACTATAAAAACTCTCAAACATATGGAATTTATAAATATCTTACTATGGATAAGAATTTAAAACTTAAGGTTTTCCCGTATAGCTTTTTCAAAGCTTGTCTAAAGACTTTCATTTTTAAGAGTTCACCATGAGCTGTATTGGTCGCATCTTCATCCAATGAAAATGTAAGTATTTGTGGAACTTTCAAACCGATGCACTGATCACACCCGACGATTACGTACTAACGGAGTCGATTACTTTTGGGCATAAAGTTGCTCGCCAAGAAATTACAAAAGGGCAGGCTGTCATCAAGTAAACCTGTTTGACTCACACTTGATGACGGCGGACTGCTTCACTAGGTATTTCAGAATTCTTAAACATGAGTTCAGTTCCGGACGCTTGGGGTGCACTGGACGGGTAGGGGGTGTCCAGAATCTGGACGCTATGGCGTGTTGAATCAATTTGTTACGGCTGGAAGGGAGTAGGTCAATTTTCCCAGCACTTTCGAAGATTTTGCGCTCGGCGCAGTCACATTGCACGCGAAAAGTTAGGCGCTACGTTTGGGGCTGGAATCAGTTGGGGAAAAAGTTCTTAGACACGCTTGGGGTTGTAAACAAGTAAAGCAAATCTCAGTCTTCTAGTAAGTGTCCCGTCTTAACCAAAATAGTGCAGCCCTCGACGCTGAACGGCTTGTGTGCGCTCATGTGCGGACTACGCAACCAAGTCCCTGTGGGATAGCGTCCATGCTCATCCTCAAACACGCCATCAATGACAAATATTTCTTCTCCCCCAAAATGTCTGTGTGGGTTGAAATAAGTTCCCGGCGCCCATCGAACCAAGGCCGTGCTGGTGGTTCCAAATGAGGACAGTGGCAAGACGGTCAGACCTGGCACCATACCGGCAAACCATTTCGATGACTGGGTGTTGATGACTACGCGCTCATCATCTAGGGGATCAAGGTATCTGAGTTTGACAAACAAGGTGCAGCCTGTGTCTGTAAAAGGTGTGTGGGATGAACCAGGTGGATTCTTGACGTAAGTGCCTGCGGAATATTGACCATGCTCGTCTTGGAACTCGCCCTCGAGTACCAGGAATTCTTCCCCCAGATCGTGTTGGTGGCGGCTGAAGCTGGATTTGGGCGCATATCGCACTAGGCTGGTAGCGCGAGCAACTTCTTCACCATCGCGCTCGAGCATGGCTCTTTCAACTCCTTTTTGAGGAGAGGGTAGCCATGGCAGTTGATCACAATTGATAGCCAATTTTTGAGATAAATCGGTGTTAATTCGCATGCGGAATGTCCAAGGGTTATTGGCGAGACTTTCAAATCCAACGAGACAAGGCCTGGACATCTTCATCAAACATCTGTCCCTTTTCATGCTGCACCATCAGACCAGACTTGTCGTAGACCGTGACCACTGGAACAGCAGGTGGTTTTTTGAGATCTGACTTTAACTGTGGATCTAGCCATGTTGAAGGGAAGCTGTAGCGATGCTTTTGAAAATGTGCCTTTGCAGCAGATAAATCTTTGTCAACAGATACGCCCAACACGAACAGGCCTTTACTTTGGTATTTCACAGAAAGCTTTTCAATCTCAGGTGTTTGTACCGCGCAAAACGGACACCAACTTGCCCAAAAGTAAGTCACTAAAACTTGACCCTTGAGTTGAGATGACTTTAAGACTTCGTCATTGAGCAGCTTGACCTGCGACCATGGGATGTTTGAGCCGATATCAGGGCTATTGTTTTGGGAAAAACAAAGGGAGGGTAGGCAGGCCACCAAAGCGCCAGCTTGGATTAAATTTCTTCTAGAACGCAGGTCCATGAAAATCCTAAACTGATTTTGTGTAATTGACCAAAATTGTAAATGACAATTTTTCCAGTACTTTCGTAGATTTTCCACTCAGCCCTTTCACTTAGCCGGCAAAAAGTTAGGCGCTAGGCCTGGGGCTCGAACCAATTAAGGCCGTTTGTTTGACTCCATACGCGGACACTGAATTTGATACATCGAGCAGCCTAGGAATTGAAAATCGCATCATATGTCGTGCGTTCAAACAACTTCCACTTGGCTTCAATGCACTTGGCCAAATCACATTAGTCCGACTAGGCAGCAGATTTTAGTAATTTTCGGCGGAGTGGTCTACAAAAATAACGTGCTCCTGCATCATCTCCTACACATGGCGCAGGCTCATCGGATAGGCTACGTACCAGGATTAAAAGGTCAGCATATTTTAAATCTTTTTTACTTGAGACAAAGAAGTGCTCATTCCTGACCACTGTGCATATGAGCCATTTAGAAAGTTCTTAGCACGGGGTGCTTGGTTAGCAAGTAATACTTCTAGGCCTGCGCGCGCACTGTCTATCAACGGAAGAGGGCAAATACTTTGAAGTTTTTCGGCGTATCCTGCCAAACCTGCGCCGCCCAAAATAATGACGCGAACGCCATCTTTGGCGGCCTGACGACATGCTTCTCCAAGGCATTGAATAGCCATTTCTGGGTTGGCTTGTAGTTCTGCGCCACTGGGAGTGACTGTTTCAATGTGTCGCAAATGGTCTCCAAATCCAAGGTTGATTGCTAATCTTTGGATCATTGGTTTCCAACGCTCGCCACCCGTCACGACAGCGAAGGGACCTATTTGTGCTGCTTGGATAAAAGAGGCCTCAGCAAGCCCCGTCACGGGCACCGCCGACATCTCACGCAGAGCAAATAAGGCGGGGTCGCCAAAACAACCAATTAAAACGCCTGCTAAGGGTTCAGGGTTAACCAGGATTTGGCTCGCCCATGCTTCTAAACACGCATGTGAAGCCACAGCGTAACTGGCCTCGCATGCAATGTAATTTGCGCCAAAGCTTGCGGTTGTCAACAATATTTTTATATCCTTTGGCACTAGGGGCATGAGAACATTTTGTAATCGCTCGGTAGTTAATGCGTTGGTGTTTGGATTGATAATTAAATAGTTCTTCATTCGTTAATGTGCTCGATTTTGAAGGGTAAATTTAACAGTTCATTTTTTTGCGCGTGTCATGAATTAAAAAAGTGCATGACGCACTATTTTGGTGAGTCATTAAATTAAATGAACCGTCGTATTTTTTATTGGCGCAA
>SHXD01000093.1 GCA_009693505.1 Limnohabitans sp. | reverse complement strand
AGCACTCATGGCACTGTTAGCGCGAATTTACTTCGACAGCACACGCGGCCTCATTACAGTGGCGGCCAAAGAAAATGAATTGCGTGTGGAATACCTGGGAGGTTCGGTGCGGCAAGCCATGACCATCAACTTCATACTGGCGGCTTTTTGTGGCGGCTTAGGCGGCTCTCTGGCAGTCATGGCGCTCGGTCACATTGAGCCCAACTTCAGCTTTTGGACCACCTCGGGTGAGTTTGTTTTTGTGGCCATTTTGGCAGGTTGGCAGAGTGTGATTGCTTTGTTTGTGGCCAGCACCTTGCTTGAAGTGGTGCGCTCCTTCTCCAGTTCGTATTTTCCAAATACTTGGCAAATGGCACTGGGCATCTTTTTGCTCATTGTGATTCGCTTTTTGCCGCGCGGAATTGGCTCTCTGTGGGTCAAGGGGAGCAGCGAATGAAAGCTGTTTTACAAGCCCGCGCTGTCGAGAAAAAATTTGGTGCCGTAGTAGCTGCCACCAATATCAACATCGATATTTTTGCAGGGGAACGTGTCAGCCTGATTGGCTCCAACGGCGCTGGCAAAACCACCTTTGTTAACATGATTACGGGTTACCTCAAGCCAGACCAAGGGCAAATTTTGTTGGATGGTCATGACATCACGCTTTTATACCCAAGAGCCATTACCCAACTTGGTGTGGCGCGCTCATTTCAAATACCGCAGTTGTATGGCGAGCTCAACGTGTTGGAGAACATGCTGGTGGCCAATGCCTGTCATGACCAGCGCTTGAGTTTTTGGCAACCGGCTCGCCGACGCCAAGCTATTGAACGAGCTGACGCATTACTCGATCGATTTGCTTTAACCGAGCATCGAGCGCGCCGAGTGGCCGAGTTACCCGGTGGTATTCGTAAATTGCTCGACATTGCCATGGCATTGACAAGCTCGCCCAAACTTTTATTGTTAGACGAACCCACCAGCGGCGTGTCTGCAGAAGAAAAGTTTCCCATGATGGAAACCATCATGGCGGGTCTGGGTCAAGGACAATCAACGACGGTATTGTTTGTTGAACACGACATGGAAATCGTGAGCCGCTATGCAAGCCGAGTGGTTGCGTTTTACAGTGGCCGCATCATTGCAGATGACAAGCCCGAGGTGGCTTTGGCCACCGACGATGTGCGCCGATACGTCACAGGGGAGTTACTGAGTGAGTAAGCCCTTGAAAGCCCCTAAGGAAAAAGAATGCTAAATGTAGAAGGTCTGCACGTGGCCATTCAATCGGTCATCGCGCTGCGAGGTATTTCTCTCGAAGTTGCTGATGGCACCATGGTCGGCCTGATTGGTCGTAATGGCGCCGGTAAAACCACACTGCTTCGCTCGGTCATGGGCCATGTGCCGCCCACAAAAGGTCGCATTACATTTAATGGTCACGATTTAACGGCACTTCCTTCGCACGCCCGCGCGTCAATGGGCATCGGCTACATGCCTGAAGACCGTGGCTTGGTGCCAGAACTGACGGTTGAAGAAAACATATTGATTCCGGTCTGGGTCAATCCTTCGCTGGATGCGCAAACTCGTCTTAACTTGGTATACGAGGTGTTGCCAGAACTCATCGAGATGAAAGACCGCCGAGCTTTGTTGTTGTCTGGCGGCCAGCAAAAACTGGCGGCGCTGGCACGTGCGATGGCGGTAGGTACTAGTTTACTCTTGCTTGATGAGCCTTTTGAAGGCGTTGCGCCTGCCTTGTCAAAGCGTTTGGCCGACGTGATTGCTGGATTAAAAGGTAGCAAAGTTTCTGTGCTCATTGCGCAAAGTGATTTAAACCATTCACGCAAATTGGTAGACCGTGAGTTTGTGATTGAGCGCGGGGCTAATTTGGAAAAGTCAAACGCGATGGGTTAATTATTCGACGATGATTTTATTCTTACCCGGATTGTTTTACTTTGTCAGACGTCAGCGTGTGCGAGACAAATAGGGGTACTTGATTAAAGGAGGGTTTTGGTTCATCTTTTTCATTGGCGATTGCCACTAGCGATCGGCCCGGGAGCTTAGTGTCTGTGGGTAGGTTCGTTATCGAGCACGGTCGGGGCGATATCGATCAGGTTGACTTGGTTCGCGCAGCAGTTCACTTAACTGCTTTGAACTGGACATCTCCCTGAGCACCAACTCCACACAAAATGAATCAATCAAACTAAAATTGGGATTAGACATGAATAATTGAAGTCTAGAAGATGGTAAATGCATCGACTTGCGACCCGGTGCTGGAGTCAATTTACAAACGGAGACACTTAATGAAAATCATTTCTCGGGCCTTCACCCTGGCTGCTGGGCTGCTGGCTGCCTCGGTGGTTTGGAGCCAAACCTATCCCTCAGCCCCCATCACTCTGGTGGTGCCATTTGCCGCAGGAAGTGGGACCGATGCAGTAGCTCGTATCGTTGCCAAAAAGTTGAGCGAACGCCTCAAACAAATTATTCAGATTGACAACAAGGCGGGCGCCAACGCCCAAATAGGTGCTTTGTTCGTCGCTAAAGCAAAGCCTGACGGTTACACACTGTTGATGACCACCAATACATCGCATTCAGCCAACCCCAGTTTGGTGGTCAATCTCAAGTACGACCCGATCAAAGACTTCACACCTATCGCGCGGGTAGGTGAACTTCCCTTTGTGCTGGTCGTGAATAAAAACGACCCTGCGAAAACGCTCAAGGAATGGATTGACTTGGCCAAACTCAATCCCGGTAAATTTTCGTATGCCACACCTAACAGCACTTCCTTGGTAGCTTCTGAAACTATCAAGCGAATTGCTGGCTTAGACGTAGTAGGCATTCCCTACAAATCAAGCCCGCAAGCCCTCACGGATCTCATTGGCGGCTCGATACAGATGTACGTGGTGGACACGGGCTCTGGCATGGGAATGATCAAATCTGGAGGTGTTCGCGTTTTGGGCGTCACCACCAAAGATCCATTGAGCTCTATGCCAGGTATACCCCCCATCGCTAAACTGGTTCCGGGTTTTAATTTGACTTCATGGAACGGCATCTTTGGACCTGCGGGCACGCCCAAGCCCATTGTGGACAAACTGAACATGGAGTTGCAAGAGGTTCTGGCGGACAAAGAAGTGCAAAACGCACTGAGCCTGCTCGGCTTTGAAACATGGCCAACCAAGACACCTGAAGAGTTTTCTAAATACGTGGCGGATCAACTCGCTCAGTGGGGCACCCTGATCAAGCAGGCCGGTATCACTCCGGAATGAGCATGGGCGTTGAATATTCGGCCCCTAACGCAGGCCCTCTAGCAGGGGTCAAAATTCTCGATTTGACTTCTGTGATCATGGGGCCTTTTGCGACTCAGATCTTGGCCCAATTGGGCGCTGAAGTGATCAAATTAGAGAATCCAGAGGGAGACAATATGCGCCATGTTGGTCCCATGGCCAACGCCGGTATGGGCCATATTTTCTTGCATGCCAACGCAGGCAAACGAAGCATCGTGCTGGACCTCAAACATCCAGAAGGTTGTGAGGCGGCCTTAAAGATAGCTGAAACTTGTGATGTGTTCATCAGCAACGTACGGCCCCAGGCTTTGGCCCGGTTGGGATTGGACTACGCGTCGATACGCCAGCGCAATCTGCGCATCATTCATGTCAGTTGCTGTGGCTTTGACCAAGACGGACCCGATGCAGACCGCCCCGCCTACGACGACCTGGTCCAGGGCGCTACAGGTGTCCCATGGCTCATGGAGCAATACGGCATGCCCGAGCCGGCCTATGCCCCGACCACGCTGGCTGATCGCGTAACGGGTTTGCACACGGTCTACGCCGTCACAGCGGCACTTTACGCACGAAGCCAATCGGGGGTGGGTCAGTCGGTGGTGGTACCCATGTTCGAGTCCATGGCCCAATTCATTTTGGGCGATCACATGGCGGGACTGACCTTTGAGCCGCCCATTGGCAAGCCCGGTTACGCACGCCTGCTCACACCCAACCGCAAACCTTATGCGACCAGCGACGGCATGTTGTGCGTCTTGATCTACAACGACAAGCATTGGAAAAGTTTCTTTGAAGCCATTGGCGAGTCAGGGGGTTTAGGGCGTGATCCACGTTTTGTCACACACAGCGCGCGCGCGGCCAACATTGATGCGGTATACGCCGAAGTCGCCCGCATCCTGCTCACCCGCAACACCGCGCAATGGCGAACCTTGCTGGACGCGGCCGACGTGCCCAACATGCCAATGAACAGCCCCGAAGATCTGCTGGTCAACCCTCAGTTACTTGCTACCGGATTTGTGCGTGAGACTGTTCATCCGACCGAAGGGCATCTGCACAGCCTCGCCCATCCGACCAAGTGGTCGGGTACCCCACCGGCGCATAGCTTTTCTCCAGCCCCACGATTGGGTGAGCACACCCGGCAACTGCTAGAGGAAGCGGGTTACTCCCCCGAAGCGATTGACGCCCTGGTTCAACACGGCGCTTGCCGAACCGCCAAATAATAGACTGAAAAATGCAAAAAAATTACCTGGTTCGAACCGCAGAAGTACCTGCATACCAACCCGCCAATCACCACCGCACCAGCAATCAACGACTGATTGGTCCAGAAACCGTTGGCGCCAAGCAGATGGAGATGTTGCTCGGAACCCTGCACAAAGGCGGTGGCGCCCTGCCCCATGCCCATCCAGGCATCGAGCAAGCCTGCTACCTCTTGGAGGGATCTGCGCATGTGGAAGTGGCAGGTCAGTCCTTTGACATGGTGCCAGGTGACAGCTGCTTCTTTCCGGCGGACGAAATGCATGTCTTTACCGTCACCAGCGATACCCCAGTGAAGTTGCTCGTGTTTTACAGCCCGCCCTACGGTGAATCACCCGACAAATTGATTCGTCCCGATCACGCCATCTCCAGCCCTACCGCTCCATGAACTTTGCTTTAACGCCTGAGCAGGTCCAAATTCGCGATGCGATTGAGCGTGTCTGTGTACCATTTGACGCTGACTACTGGCTGCGTAAGGACCAAGAGGGCGGCTTTCCGGATGACTTCCACCAAGCGCTTGCGACATCGGGTTGGTTGGGCATCGCGATGCCACAAGCCTATGGGGGTGCGGGTCTGGGTATCAGCGAAGCCGCACTCATGATGCACACGATTTCTGCGACAGGCGCTGGCTTGTCAGGCGCATCTGCGGTGCACATGAATATCTTTGGACTGCAACCTGTCGTAGTCTTCGGCAACGATGAGCAAAAACAGCGCTGGCTTCCCCCCCTCATTGCGGGAACTGACCGCGCCTGCTTTGCGGTGACGGAGCCGAACACGGGACTGAACACGCTGAAGCTCAAAACGTTTGCGCAGCGTGAGGGTAGTCACTACGTAGTGCATGGTCAAAAAGTGTGGATCAGCACCGCGCAAGTGGCCAACAAGATGTTGCTGTTGGCACGCACAACGCCCATCGAAGACAGCAAGGGCTCTGAAGGCTTGAGCCTGTTCTACACCGATATGGACCGCAGCAAAATGGAAGTCCGTGAAATTGAAAAGATGGGCCGTAAATGCGTGGATTCCAACCAAGTCTTCATTGACGGTCTTCTCATCCCTGTTGAAGACCGCGTAGGCGAAGAAGGTCAAGGCTTCAGCTATATCTTGCATGGTCTTAACCCAGAGCGCATTTTGATCGCGAGTGAAGCCGTTGGCTTGGGTCGTGCGGCATTGAAAAGAGCCGCAGGCTATGCCAACGAGCGAGAGGTTTTTGGTCGATCGATTGGTCAGAACCAAGGCATTCAGCACCCGCTGGCTAAATCATGGATGGAGCTTGAGGCGGCGGACTTGATGGTTCAAAAGGCCGCGTGGTTATATGACCAGCATTTGCCTTGCGCCGCTGAAGCCAACAGCGCCAAGTACCTTGCGGCAGAAGCTTGTTACCACGCCTGTGAAAACGCCATCTTCACCCATGGCGGCATGGGCTTTGCCAAGGAATACCACGTCGAGCGCTATTTGCGCGAGTCTTGGATCCCTCGTTTGGCGCCGGTGAGCCCTCAACTCATCTTGTGCTTCATCGCTGAAAAAGTGCTCGGCCTGCCCAAGTCTTACTAAATTACAGATGCGGGTGGTGTTCAGATTACCTCGTTTCAAACAATCTCATCGATGAATGCGCTACAAAGATGACCGCTGTGCTGTCCGTCTTCAAATGGTTTGAGACAGAAGGTTGAGCAACAGCCTGCAAACTGCAAACCAATCGCACGACATATGACACGGTTTTCAATTCATCGGCTGCTCAAATCACCAAGTTCGAGCCCCGAATGTAGATCTGAACAAAAGGCCTTGATAGGTTTGAACCCAAGCCAAGAGTCGAACCAGTAATGGCTTTCACACCGTACTTTTACTATCATTTATCTTTCTCAACTCAACAACCTCTGATTTTTCAAGTTGAGAATACTAGGGTATTCCATATGGCCTACAAACTGCAAATTTTTTCAACAATCAACAATGTTGTCACAAACTAATGCTACGCTCAAATTAAATGATGTAAGTGCAACTCAGTTGTAATCGGCAGGGACACGATGAATCAATTTATTACGGCGGGTCTGGAGGTCAAAAGTATTACGAAGTCTTTCGGACGCGGAGCTGTAGCCTTGAATAAAACTGATTTAAAAGTATCG
>SHXD01000092.1 GCA_009693505.1 Limnohabitans sp. | reverse complement strand
CCTCAACTGTCAAGCCGGGTGCTGTGCGGGGTATGGCCAAATAAAGCGTATCGCGTCTGGACAATTCGGCATCTGGTTTTTTCTCAGTGCACAGCACGCCAAAGAAATCAGCTGCATCAGACAGCGATGCAAAGATCTTTTTGCCATTGATTTTCCAACCACCCTCCACCTTCACGGCTTGGGTGCCGAAGGGTTGCGCGCCTGCTGCCGATGCACCGCCTTCAGAAAAGGGCTGCGCATAGATGGCCCCGTCGTTGACAACACGGGCAAAGTGCGACTTTTGATGCACACGGTGCAAAGCACGTTGCTCGAGAGTCATGTCTAAATCTTCAGACAACAAACCGCTCCACATCATGGTGCACACATGCATGTTGAAGGTGAGCGCCGTGGCGCCACACCAACGGCCAATCTCTGCTGACACCATGGCATAGGTGGCGTAATCTGCGCCTTGGCCGCCGTGTGCTTTGGGCACGCAAAGCGCCAGAAGTCCTGCAGCCTTCATGTCCTTGTAGTTTTCAAATGGAAACTGAGCGTCGCGGTCCAGTTGCGCTGCACGGGGTGCAAATTTGTTTTGACCTAAATCATGCGCCAATGCCATGAGGTGTTTTTGTTTTTCTGTGAGCGGATAGTCATCGCCGCAAATAGGCATATAAGGCTTTGAAGCCACACTGGTCATCATACAAACATCCTTCACTCAAAAATGTTGGCTTAAAAATTTCAAAATAGCGGCGTGAAACGACGCTTCTTGCTCAAAGCTCATGAGGTGCCCAACGCCTTCTATGCATTCGTATTCAGCACCTTTGATTTTTTGCGCCATGCGCCGCAAAACTTCTGGCGGTGCCGTTTTGTCATGCTCGCCAGCCAAACACAAAGTGGGTACGTTGATGGTGGGCAGAGCAGCACGTTGCTCAAACTTCACCAGAGCATTTAACGATGCGCGATACGTACTGGGCGGCACAGCCGACATGCAGGCATGCGCCAATGCCAAGCCTGCAGGGTATTGCGCAAGCACTGCACCTTGGGGCAAGGCAAGAGGGGCCACCATGCTGGGAATTAAACGATTGGCCACATCAGCCATGGTTTGGCCAGCGTCCAAAGGTGCCAACCTTTGAGCGATAAATTGCTTTTGAAAATCACCGTCTTGTTGACCAAATGCAGGGCTGCTTGCAGCAATGACCAGACCTGCAATGCGCGATGGGCAGCGGGTGAAGGCTTGCAAAGCCACCATACCGCCCATGCTGTGACCCACTAAGACTGCTTTTTCAACTTTCGCGGTATCCAACATGTCTTCGAGGGATGCAGCCAAACTTTCAAAACTGAGCGTACCGTCCAGTTGGCTATGGCCATAGCCCGGCATGTCCCAAGCCAAGGCTCTGAAGCCCTGCTTTGCAAAAAAATCAACAGACGATTGGAAGCCTTTTTTACCGCCGCCAATGCCATGCAAAAAAACCAAGGTGGTTTTGGCCGTGTGGGAGCCAGCTTCAATCCAAACCGGCGTGAGTGAACTCATGACGCTGCGCTTTCAAACACGCCCTTCACCAACTCACCCTCTTGCACCACAAACTGATCATCCAAGGCAATGCTGCAATGGCGCATGGGCAAATCAAAGTGTCCTAAAGTGTGGCGACCCGCCACTTCATTGGCACCTGTGGAATATAAAAAGTTACCAGCGAAGGCTCGCAACTCAGTGCCATTGCAATCGCGCTTGTCATAAAACGTCATGGCATCCCAGCGCGCAGCAGGGTTCAAACCAAAACCCACGTGCGACACAGCACATGCATCGCGATGGCCTTCTTTGTCAATCCATGCTTGGTAATAAGAGCGCATCATGTCCACGTCCACGCCCTGGCCTTCAATGCGCACAATGGTGTCGTTTTCGATGGTGAGGTGAATGGTATCGCGCAGGTAGCGCTTGAAAGTGAGATTCACATCGCCTGGCGCCATCACCAAAGTGCCATTGACACTGCCAGCAGCAGGAAACGCCAAAGCCAAACCGCCCGGCCAATGCGACACCATGCCTGGCTTGGCACAAAAACCCCAAACGCCTCCCACCACAGCAGACTTCAGTTGAATGTTCAAATCAGTGCCAGCTTTAGAAGTGACATGCATGTGCTGTGCACCGCGAAGTTTTTTCATGGCATTGCGCACCACACCTTCAAGCGCAGGATCGGGTACTGTACGCTCCAAAATTTCTGGGTGCTCATTGGAAATCATGAACAAGCGCGGCACCACGCCATCGGCGCCTTTCAAAATTGCGGGTAATTCAGGTGCGTGCAGCATGCCTTCTACCGTGCAATCAATGATCAAATGAGCGCGCTGCAATGCGGCCACAACGGGCGCCAAGTTTTGAATCACATCGGTGGCACCTGTCGATCTGATGGGCGCTGGTGCGCTTAATGCAGGCGTGGGCAAACACACTTCAAACACTTTGGCGCCCATTTGTTGCAAGGCAAGCCTTGCCAGATCAACATTGACCCGCCTCGACTGACTTTCAGTCAACAAGGCGACTACTTCGCTTGGCTGAACTTTGCACAATGCAAAGCTGCGCTCAAAAGCAGCCAACCAACGGTGTTCAATTTGCTCAATTAGCATCTCTACTCCTTGCGATACCAGCCCTGTGAGAAGATGGGCTCCAAATTCTTTAAGCAAGTTTATATGAAATTTCATACAATTACCTCATGAATTCCCTTAGTACACCCCTCGATACACAGCACTTCAAGCAAGCTCTTTCGCGCTTTCCCACAGGAGTCTCGGTCATTACCACCCATCAATTGGGCGATGCCAATCCAGCAGATTGGGGGCATCAGTTTGTAGGGCTGACTGCGAGTTCGTTCAACAGCGTCTCGCTAACGCCACCGCTTATCGTCTGGAGTTTGGGTTTGAAATCACGGACCTTGCCTTCTTTTCAAAAGGCTTCGCACTATGTGATCAATGTTTTAAGCGATCAGCAGATGGCGCTTTGCCAGCAATTTGCGTTTGGCCAAGGCGACCGCTTCAAGGGCGTAGAGTTTGAAACAGGCGCTACAGGCTTGCCTATTTTGAAAGGTGCCTTGTCTTGGTTCGAATGTCGCAACCGCAGCCAATACCCCGAAGGTGATCACATCATTTTCATTGGTGAAGTTGAGGCCTGTGGCTTTGCACAAGGTACGCCCTTGGTTCATCAGCAAGGCGGATTTTTTGAGGTTGGCCAAGTCAAAGCTTAAGCACCATGGCAGAGAAAGAGTTTGTCGACAGTTACTTGCCCTATCTTTTGGCAAGAGCCAGCTTTAGCATCTCCAGTGAATTTCATGCGCAAGTAGAAGCGGCTGGCTTCACAGTTTCTGAGTGGCGCATTTTGGCCTCTCTGTCAGGTGTGAAGCAACGCACTGTAGGCGAGTTAGCCGACATCGTTTTGGCCAAGCAACCCACTGTAACCAAAATGGTTTTGAGAATGGCCGACCAAGGCTTGGTGATGCGCACGGCCTGCACCCAAGACAAGCGGCAAGCTTGGGTGAGCCTCACACTTAAAGGGAAAAAACGAGTTACGCCGCTTTTAAAAAAAGCTGCACTTCATGAGAATCAAGTCATGAAGTTATTGGGCAACGCAGACAGTGCCTTGCTCAAAAGTATTCTGCAAAAGTTAATTGTCAAGGCTTAACAGCCGTTACCTCAATTTCTACCAAAGCACGGTCTTCTACCAAGTCAGCCACTTGAACCAAGGTCATGGCGGGGTAGTTTTTACCCATCACTTCTTGGTAGACCTTGCCCAGCTCTCTGCCGCGCGACACATATTCTTTTTTGTCTTTCACGTACCAAGTCATACGGGCCATGTGCTCAGGGCCAGCACCAGCGCAGACTAATGTGGCTACGATGTTCTGCAACGCTTGTTTGCACTGCGCCACAAAGTCATCGGTTTCAAACTGGCATTGCCCGTTCCAGCCAATCATGCCTGCAACAAAAATCATTTCGCCACGTGCAGCAATGCCATTGGCATAGCCTTTGGCTGGTGCCCATCCTTCAGGCTGAAGAACTTTCAAAATTCCTTGTGACATCTTCTGCTCCTTATTTTTCTGAATTGAACGCCTGCGCTTGTTGCCGTAATTTGAAGCGCTGTAACTTGCCAGTTTCGGTGCGCGGCAAGGCATCGCAAAACACCACGCGTCTTGGGTATTTGAAAGGGGCAATGGTTTGCTTCACAAACTCTTGTATCTCTTTTTCCAATGCAGGTGTGCCTGTGTGACTTGTTTTTAAAACCACAAAAGCCATGACCACTTGGCCGCGCTCTGCGTCAGCAGCGCCCACCACACCACACTCGGACACTGCAGGGTGCTGCATCAGCGCACCCTCTACTTCTGGCCCTGCAATGTTGTAGCCCGCAGAAATGATCATGTCATCGTTGCGGGCCTGGTAACTGAAATAGCCATCGGCATCCATGACAAACGTATCGCCAGGCAGGTTCCAACCGTCTTTCACATAATCTTTTTGCCGTGGGTCGTCTAGATATCGGCAGCCAGTAGGACCCCGTACGGCCAAGCGACCCACCACACCCGGCGGCACAGGCTTCATGTCTTCATCCACAATTTGCGCCTGATAGCCCGGCACCACTTTGCCAATGCTGCCAGCTCGCACTTCTTGGCCTGCACTGGAAATGTAAATGTGAATCACCTCAGTACCGCCAATGCCATCGGTCATCTCAATGCCGCTTGCTTTTTTCCACAACTGACGCGTCGCATCTGGCAAGGCTTCACCTGCCGACACCGTGTGGTGCAGAGATTTCAAATTGAATGCATATGGCTTTTCAGACACAAGCAGGGCCATTTGTCGGTACATGGTCGGCGCTGTGTAGCATTGCGTTGCGCCGTATTGCCCAATAGCAAGCAGCAATGATTCAGGCGTGTATTTTTCGAGAAGCACTGCACACGCACCATATCGCAAGGGAAATGCCAACATGCCGCCCAATCCAAAGGTAAACGCTATGGGCGGCGTACCGCACACCACGTCGTCTGCGCCCATGTTCAGCACATGCTTGGGAAACAAGTCGCACATGGCCAATACATCTCTGTGAAAATGCATGGTGCCTTTGGGTTGCCCGGTGGTGCCACTGGTAAATGCAATCAAGCACACGTCATCGCGGCTGGTGTCACATGCTTCAAACTCTTTAGCATGTTTGGCCATGCGGGCTTCTACACCTTCGTCGTCCGTACTCCTAAACCACAAGATCTGAGTGAGTGATTTTGCAAAATGCGCATGCACTGGATCAGCGCAATGCGCTAGGTCTTCTGCCAACAAGCTGTCGCACAGTGCCGCTTTGACTTGCGCCTTGTCTAAAATTTGCTTCAACTCCGCAGCCCGTAGCAAAGGCATGGTGGGTACCACCACTAAACCAGCTTTCAGTGCAGCCAAGAAACACGCCGCCATCATGGGGCTGTTCCCACCCCGCAGCAACAAGCGCTCGCCAGATTTCAAGCCCATGTCATGCACCAACATATGGGCAATCTGATTCACCTTGGTTTGCAATTGCGCATAGGTCCATCCCATCGGGCCAGTTGCATCCACACCGCGCACCGCCATTCTGTCGCCTCGGCCTTGCGCCACATGCTCATCTAACAAGGCCTGAACACAATTGAGTTGCTCAGGGTATTGAACTTCAGGCCGGTCAAACACAAACACGGGCCATTGGTCTTTTGGAGGCAAGTGGTCACGGGTGAATGTATCAACATGCGAAGACGGTGCCAATGAAGATGCCGTTGAAGAATCGAGTGAAGAAGAGAGAGCTTGCTTCATGTCATGCCTCACTTGAGTAAATCACGACCAATGATCAACTGCTGCACTTCCGTAGCACCTTCGTAAATGCGCAAGGCTCTAATTTCGCGGTACAAAGATTCCACAATGCAACCCTTTTTAACCCCCATGCCACCATGCATTTGCACGGCCATGTCAATGATCTGTTGGGCATTTTCTGTCGCGGTCATTTTGGCCATGGCCGCTTCTTGTGTAATTCGCTGTCCTTGGTCACGCAGCCACGCTGCTCTGTAAGTCAGCAAAGTAGCCGCATCAAGCAGGGTGGCCATTTGTGCCAACTTGCTTTGTGTAATTTGAAAATCTGCCAAGGTGCCACCAAACATCTTGCGCTGCTTGGCCCACGCAATGGATTCGTCTAAAGCTCTGCGCGCAAAGCCAAGCGATGCTGCCGCCACAGATGTTCTAAAAACATCCAGCGTGGCCATGGCTACTTTGAAGCCCTCACCTGCTACGCCAATGCGCTTGGCATGGGGCACCAACACATTGTTGAAGTGAAGTGTGGCCAATGGGTGGGGCGCTATCACATCGATGCGTTCTGCAATTTCCAAACCTGACGTGTTGGCGTCCACAATGAAGGCGCTTATGCCTCGCGCGCCTGGCGCCTCACCTGTCCGTGCAAACACCACGTAAAAATCGGCAATGCCGCCGTTTGAAATCCAGGTCTTGAAACCATTCAAGCGATATCCCTCTGGTGTGTCAAGGGCACTGCATTGCATGGCGGCCACATCGGAACCCGCATCGGGCTCGCTCAGGGCAAAGGCTGCCAAGGCTTCGCCCTTGGCCACCCGTGGCAAGTAGGCGGCTTGTTGCTCGGGTGTGCCCTTGAGGCTAATGGCCCCTGCACCCAAACCCTGCATGGCAAACGCAAAATCGGCCAAACC
>SHXD01000091.1 GCA_009693505.1 Limnohabitans sp. | reverse complement strand
ATCAAGACGGTCATGACTGAAGCCAGTCATGCCAGTTGAACCACAGGACTCGGGACTCGGGACTCGAAGGATTTCATATCATGGGTGAAATCATGATCCGTACCTTGAGTCGTTTTGCAGCACCAGCTTTGGCTCTGCCGCGTGCAGTCAAGCGCGGTGTCGTGCTTGCCTTGGATGCAGCCCTTTGCATTCTGTCGGTATGGCTGGCTTTTTACTTGCGCAGTGGCAGCTTCACACCACTTTCAGGTCCAGTCATTTGGCCTGCAGTGGCCTCCGTTGCGTTGGCTTTGCCGGTTTTTATCACTTCGGGTCTCTACCGGGCCATTTTCCGCTACAGCGGCTTGCCGGCCATGGTGGCTGTGTCGCGGGCCATGCTTTTGTATGGCGTGGCTTTTGCAGCCATTTTTACCTTTTGGGGTGTCGATGGCGTACCGCGTACGGTGGGCTTGATTCAACCCATTTTGTTGCTGCTCTTGGTCGGTGCATCTCGCGCTGCGGCGCGTGTTTGGTTGGGTGGTCTGTATCACCAGCAGCTGCGCAAGGCGTCTTTGCCTCAGGCCCTCATCTACGGTGCAGGAAGTGCCGGGCGGCAATTGGCCTCGGCCATGTCAAACAGCCCCGAAATTCGGGTGGTAGGTTTTATAGATGATGACGATCGGCTGCATGGTCATGTGCTCAATGGCTTGCCGATCTACAACCCGTCTGACTTGGCCGAGGTTTTGTGTGTCTCGCCCATCACCGACGTGCTGCTGGCCTTGCCCAGTGTGTCGCGCCAGCGGCGCAACGAGATTTTGAACGCACTCAAGCCCCACAAGCTGGCGGTACGCACTTTGCCGAGTATGAGCGACATTGTCACCGGCAAGGTGAGCCTGAGCGATGTGCGAGAGCTGGACATTGACGATCTGTTGGGCCGCGAGCCGGTCAAGCCTAACGGGCTGCTGCTCAACTTGAACACGCATGGCAAAACGGTGCTGGTGACGGGTGCCGGGGGCAGCATTGGCAGCGAGCTGTGCCGCCAGATCATCAAGACCAACCCCAAGCAGTTGCTGCTGGTGGAGATGAGTGAATTTGCGCTTTACCAGATTCACCAAGAGCCGCAAGCGACTTTGGCGGGCGAAGGCCTGAGCGTGAACGAACCGGTGGAGGGCGCTGCGCTTGAAAAGCCAGATTCCGGTGACGAGCCAGACATCGAAATCGTGCCCTTGCTGGCTTCGGTGTGCGATGAAGTGCGTATGCACGAGATCATGGACACCTGGAAGCCGCACACGGTGTACCACGCGGCGGCCTACAAGCATGTGCCCTTGGTAGAGCACAACCCCGCCGAGGGTGTGCGCAACAACGTGTGGGGCACCCGTGTGTGCGCCGAAGCCGCGATGCGCAACAGCGTGCGCAACTTTGTGCTGGTGAGCACCGACAAAGCCGTGCGCCCCACCAACATCATGGGCGCGACCAAGCGCTTGGCAGAGATGGTGCTGCAGGCCTTGGCCGAGGTGAGTGTGGCCGTGGCTGCCCAAGGGGGCAGGGCGCCCACTACGCGGACCACTTTTTCGATGGTGCGCTTTGGCAATGTGCTGGGCTCCAGTGGCTCGGTGGTGCCGCTGTTTCGCGAGCAGATCAAAAACGGTGGCCCGATCACTCTCACGCATGCCGACATCACCCGCTACTTCATGACCATCCCCGAGGCGGCGCAGCTGGTGATCCAGGCCGGTGCCATGGCGCAGGGCGGTGATGTCTTCGTGCTGGACATGGGTCAGCCCGTCAAGATCATTGACCTGGCCCGCCGCATGGTGGAGCTGTCGGGCATGACGGTGCGTGAGGAGTTGCAACCCGATGGCGACATTGAGTTGACGGTGACTGGCCTGCGGCCCGGAGAAAAACTCTACGAAGAGTTGCTGATTGGCGACAACCCCAAGCCGACCCAGCATGCCCGCATCATGAAGGCGCATGAGCAGTTTTTAAGCTGGCCGCTGCTGGAGCAAAAGCTCAACGCCCTGAGCATTGCCATGAGCGTGAACGACGTGCCGGTGATCCGGGGCCAACTGCAAGAGTTGGTGTCGGGTTACCAACCCAGTGGCGAGGTGGTTGACTGGGTGCACATGGCGCTGGAGCGCGAAGCGTTGGCCAACGAATAAACTATAGAAAAACAGGAGACTGCAATGGGAATCATGGAAAGCGTCAAAAACTGGATTCAACCCCAGCGTGAGCCTCACACCCTCTACATCTCGATCGACGAAATCCCTCAGCCACGAGAATGGGGTACGGTGCAGTTGACCATTGGCAATGACATGTTGATGAGTCGCGACACCTCGCTTGAGGCTTCAGCGACAGAAGAGTTGCTCGGCTGGATCGAGCGGAACCTGCCGAAGATCAAAGCATCGGGCTACCATCAGGTGCAGTTTGAGAACGTCGCTCAGCCACTGCAACAACGCATCAGAGAGCTGCTGAATGGCTGAAATGCCGGGTTATCCATAAACCTGAAGAGCGGGGGCCATGTGTGGCCCCTTTTGCATTTTGGGCGTTGCTGGGTTTAACGGTTAAGACCATATCTGGTTGCTTTGTCTGCCGCAATGGCTTTCAGCGGACTTTACGCACGCTGGCGGGTGAAACGGTCATTTTGACTTGTTTGCTCAAGATGTTGAGAAGCAGCATCACTCGGCCCTCGCCGTCGGTCATTTGGTAGATGGCCTCAACCCCCACAAACGGCCCCTCGGTCACCATCACTTGTTCGCCGGGTTCAAAGTGGCGCAGCACAATGTCAGACCCCTCTCTTTGGGATTGCATGGCGGCAACCAGTTCGTCGTCGATTTTGGCGGGAATTTGGCCAAAGGTGACCAAACGGCTCACGCCCAGGGTGGAGCGAATGGGGGCCCAGCTTTGCGATTCCAGCCCGGTGCCCAGGCGGATAAAGAGGTAGCGTGGAAACAGCGCTTCTTGAACAATTTGCAGCGCGCCCCGGCGCAGTTTTTCAGCGCGGATGAGCGGTAAGAAACACTCAAAACCCTGACGTTCCAGGTTTTCCAGAGCAACGCGTTCTTGGCGAATCTTGGTGTGAATCAAATACCAGTTGCTCATCACGATGCCCAGCCATTACAAATTCGATAAGCAATTGTAGCCGCCAGATTGACCAGCAGCTGACATGGGCTGCTGACTTGCAGCTATTCGGAACGGGCTGTGGGCTTGGCAATCCATCTAGCCATCACGCCAACTCGACCGCCGCCTTGAGCAAATTGGGGCTGCTGTAGAGGTAGGCAGCGGTCGTGCTGATGCTGCGGTGCCCGGCCAGCGTCTTCAGCAAGTGAATGGCAATGCCTTGGTTGGCCAAGTGCGTCAAAAACGTTCTGCGGCCGCTGTGGCTGCTGGCCCCTTCCAGGCCCGCGCCCTCGTAGATCAGTGCAAATGTCTGCGCCAAGCTATTGGCGTTAAACCCCAGCTTGATGCTTTTTTGGCTGGCAAAGAACGGGTAGCTGCGGTCCAAGCACGTGGCTTGCGCAGCGTAGGCTTGCAGTTCCGCTTTCAGCTTGGCGCTGACAAACACGGTGCGCGCGTGGCGGCCCTTGGTCATGTCGGGCAGCAGGCGGATCTCGTCCTTAACCAGCCCGTCTGTGGTGGTGACGTCGCTCCAGCGCAGCCCCGCCACCTCGCCAATCCGCAGGCCAGCCCAGTGGGTAAGCAGCATCATCGATCTGTTCCGGGCGGCGTATTTGCGGGTGTTGATGTACGAAAACAATCTCTCTATCTCTGCGGGGATCAGTGTCTTTGCTTGTGCCATGGTGTGCGTCTCCTGTCATCATGTGTTTGCGTTAACTGCATTGTGTTTTCATATATTTATCCGGACAACCTGATACCGCGTGAGTCCCGCCAGACCTTCGGGTTACCAGTGTTTGGCCATGGGGAAATGAACAGGCTGTGGATAACTTTTTGGCGAAAATTTTCTTCAATGAAATCAACGCTCAACCACCAAAATCATGGAAAAGCTATGTTTTCATAGATTTTTTGTGGATAACTCAGCTGCGCTGTGGATAACTTTTTCAGATTGGGCGCAACAAGCCCTACAAGCGCTGATCGGCTGGGCCAGCACCCAGCGCCTTCGGGCACCGGAAACGATGCGAAGTAGGGTGTTCTAACGCGTTTAAATGCGGGGCAGCTTCAACGGCCCACACTGTTTTGTGACACAAAAGAGCAGAAATGCTCTTTTTTGCTTTTGGGGGGTGGACTTGAGGCCGTGGGGGCGACGGGCAGGCGGGCGCGCACAGAGCGGATGAATTGTTGGTTTGAGAAATTTCGAAAAACATGCATAATTTCTGACATGCTTACATCTGAAGCCATTCGCCAAGCCATCGCAGCCAAGCCTGATGGGGCGGTGTTTTCTGCCGCAGACTTGCGGTTGGCGGGCTCGCGCGCAGCCATCGACCAGGCGCTATTGAGGATGATGCGGGCCGGCGTTATTGTGCGGGTGGCCAGGGGCTTGTACGCCTTGGCGGGTCAAAGTGTGGATGCGCAGACCGTGGCCCGTGCAGTGGCGCAAAAGACGGGCGAGCGTGTTGGTCTTGCGCCAAACGCTGAACTGAATAATGAGTTGGTGGTGCCTACCTCTGGTTTGTCACGCACCGTCAAGGCTGGGGTGCATACGCTGCAGTTCCGGCGCATGAGTCAGCGAAAAGTCCAACTTGCCTCAAGCCCCAAGGGCAGGGTGTTGTTGATGCTTTGGAACCGTGGCGTGGTGGATCTGACAACAACAGAGATCAAGCAAGCCACAGTTGACTGGCTACAGAGCGATATTGACAGCTTCGCTGGCTTAATTCCGGCGTGGCTTTATGTGGCCATTCAACAATCAAATGCCCCGCGCAAGTCCGTTAAGTTGGGGCTGTCTGGCGCGTACGACTGGTCTAACCCGAATATGCGTGACGATGTGTTGATTGGGAAGGTGCTCGAAAAACACAAATTTGAGGACGTGGCTCGGCTATGCTTTTTTTACGGCGTTCCCAAAGTCAAGCGCGTGTTCAAGCGGTGTGAGTTCGGGCAAATGACCCGCGCCTGTGTGACCCGGATGCTGGGCAACATCAGCAAAGGCTTACGCGCGCTAGAGGAGCAAGCAAGTGCATGACCTTAAATTGGAATTTATGCCGGTGGCGACGCAAAAGAATTTCGCTCGACTTAAAAATGATCACAGGTTGGCAGGTTTTACGCTGGCTGGTGGCACGGCTTTGGCTTTACAAATTGGGCACCGGATCAGCGAAGACTTGGACTTTAATATTTTTGGCCAGAAGTTACCGATTGGCCGCATCGATTCAATTTTGGATGAATTGGCGTCGGAGGGGGTTGCGATTGAAAGCTTGATCACGCCTGAACAAAAGCTAGGGTTCAAAATCAATACATCTGAAAACCTTGACCACTACATTCAGGATTATTTGATTGACGGGGCCAAAGTCACATTTCATTCACGCAATGCGAGTGACAGACCTCAACGGCAGATTGACTTCTTGAAGTCATCCCCAAAGCTGGAGATTGGCAAAGGGGGCTTCGACGTTTTGGGCTTGGATGGACTTTTGGCCATGAAAAGCATCGTCGTGTATGACCGTGTCAGGTCACGAGATATTTTTGATTTGATGATTCTTACCCGTGACCATGGCTACACCCTGAAGGACATCTTTGCGGCCATCGATGCCTATCAGCCCATCAGGCACAAGGATCCTGAGCATTTCAAAAGCGTTGTCACCGGGCTGATTCCGGTGGATGAAATTGATGAGGGCTTTTCCAGCATTCGTCTGAATGTCAAGATGGACGAGATTTACGAGCACTTCAAAATTTTGATCAACGATTACGAAGTAAAGGCTGTTCAGCAGCTTCGACTCCTTGAAAAAAATCAGGGTCGTAAATCAGCGGAGTGATGCCCAAACCGTTTGTCTTTTTGTTGTTGCACCCCAAGATAGCCATTTTTCGGTCGGCAGCAACATTGCTCGGGCGACCACCGAATGCACAACCTGCGGTCCAAGCGCGGCACACCTGTTCGTAGCACTGTAGTATCGTAAGCACAACGAGCAAACCCATTTTGGAGATCCCTATGAACTCGTTAATGCTTGAGCTACCGATGGATGCGCTGCTGCTGCCAGGCGCTTCCGCTCAATCGCTGGCTGCCGAGGCCAGTTTCATGCTGGCGCTCAAGCTGTTTGAGGTGGGGCGATTGAGCTCGGGCAAGGCGGGCCAGCTGTGCGGTATGGGTCGAGTGGAATTTTTACTTGCGGCTGGACGCTCAGGTGTAGCGGTTGTTGATCTGGACGCAGAAGAATTGAACGCGGAATTTGCGCCAAATGTTTAACTGTGCCGTTGTCAATGCCGGGCCATTGGTAGCGTTGTCTTTGTTGGATCAGCTAGGGATGGTCTGAAAAACTCAGTTTAAAAAAGATCTCGCGCAACAAATCTTCACCATGTGAAATTTGCCATGGTCAGATCGCAAAATCGCTCTCTTTTACCGCATTCTCAAGCGATTTCTCCCCTCACTGAGGGCTTTTGCCCCGTTTTGGTCGCACTCACCCATTGGCGACCAGGATTCGTTTCCTCACCATCCACAAATTGCTCAGTGCAAACAGCGTGATGAGTTGCGCGGTGTTCTTTGCCAAGCCACGGTAGCGAGTCTTGCGGTATCCAAATTGACACTTGATCACCCGAAACGC
>SHXD01000090.1 GCA_009693505.1 Limnohabitans sp. | reverse complement strand
TGGGCAGTTGAATTTTTCGTTCAAGTAATTCTTTGGCGCGTCCGGTGCCATCTTGAATTGAAACTTGATAGCCAATGCCTGGCTCGCCACGTTCAAGTTGCGGAATGTCGTAGTAGCCTTGAATGAATTTGGTGGCTACCGAAGTTCCTTCTTTTTCAATGACCGAAACCACCTTGTCAATAAAGGGTGTTCTTTTGCCACAGTCCTTCAGCAGCCCTTTTTCTTGATCGCCTGGCTCACCCTCGCAAGGATAAGGAACACCACGGTAATTGGGATTGCGTACCAATTCCATGCGCGAATTGGGAACATATTCGGTCAGCATGTAAGGCCCGGTTCCGACTGGCCAGGTATCTGGATTTAAATTTCGACGTGACATGCCATCTTGCGCATAAAAAGCATCAACTTCCCAAGGGATGGGTGAGAAGAAGGTCATGGCCAACCAATATTTAAACTGAGGGTACTTGCCGACCACGCGAATTTTCAAAGTGTGCGCATCTAGAACTTCGACGCCAGAAAGCGCATGCTCTCTAAAATCAAGCCAAGGCAGATGGCCAAGGGGCCCAACTTCTCTGGCTGATTTGCCTTCCTTCAGTTTTTCATTGAAAGTTTTGATTTGTTTGCCATAGTCTGTCAGACCTACAATTTTTTCTGACAAAAAACCAAATGAGGGTGACTTGATGCGAGGCGTTGCCAAACGTTTAATGGCATAGGCATAGTCTTCTGCCAGCAGCTCTCTACTGCCCATGTGTTCAAAGTCATAAGGCCTTCGCATGCCTTCAATGTCAGATTCCTTCAAAGACAAATATCGATACTGACCATCTTCCTTTTTGGCAAACGCAGGATGAGGCTGGTACAAAATGCCTGGTTGAATTTTGAGCTCGAACACACTCTGCGCAATTTGATCAGCGGGCGTCTGAACCGGTAGCTCTTTGCCCTCCTTGCTCAAAAATTTAACACTGGGCAACTCTGTCAGGGTTCGGGGTTCCAACTCATAGGGCCGCTTGAGGTAGTGGTACTTCAAGGGCGGTTCATAAACGGCATAAGTCCAAGGCGTTTCGTTATTGCTGTAAGAAGAGGTTGAATCCAGATATTTGGGCGACTCTTGATAAGAACTGAACAGCACATTTTCGGCCAGCAGGGCCTTGGGGACAGGTTCGTTCGTGACTCCCCCGCAGCCCACTAGAAGGCTTAAGGCCACTGTGCAGGTTGCAAAAAAATGGAAGCGTTTGATTTGGCTGAACATGGGTTTTATTTTCAAGAGATGCTGTACTTTAGCGCAAGCTGAATGGCATATAAAAAAAGCCCGCATCAAAGAAAAACGCCTCGCAAGAGGCGTTTTGGAAGTCATGATTAACAAACAGTTAAATCAAAAGCGATACAGGCTTAAAAAGTGTACTTGGCTGTAAAGCGAGTGTAACGACCTGTGTTGTTGTAGAGCCCAGAGCTGTAACCCTGCTGCACAGTGGTGCTGGTGTTAGAGCCAGGATAGTACGGTGCTGGCTTGTCAAACACGTTCGAGATGTTCACGCCCAAGTTGAAGTTCTTAATGCCGTTGTACATGTAACCCACATCAAATGTTTTCCATGATGGCACTTTGCAATCTGGGTAATAGGTGTTGTACAAAGGCACGCCACCCAATGATGTCGCAGTTTTTGGCTGGCCAGAACCATAATGGCAGTAGGGCTCTGGATACTCTTTAGCACCGTCATAACGACGCATCATTGAGATAGACGTGGTCATCTTCATGGCAGCCAGGAAGATGTGTGAGCCCTGCTCTAAGGCGGTTGAAAAGCTAAAGCGATTGCGCGGAATGGCGCCCACGGAAGTTGCCCAATCATTCAAACCACCATACGTACCCACCGCATTGCGCATGAAGTCACCAGGTGCTTCTGCGCGCATGTAAGACATTAAATGAGTCATTTTGAATGAAGATGTCAAACGGCCAAACTCTCCCAAGCTGTTGCGAGACTTCAATTCGATGTCAATGCCGGTAATTTCAGTGGCACCTTGATTCACCCAAGGTGTTTTGACGGCAATCAAGGGGCCTGTGCCTGGAATCGCGTTGCCGTTGGCATCCTTCAATTGATTCAAAGGATTGGTGTCACGTGTGATTGAATCAGCTGGAAAACGATCAGGGTGCTCGAGCAAATAAGTTGCACTGCCTAAAGCCACTTCATTTTCTTGACGGACTTTGTAAGTGTCAAACAAAACATCAATGTCTTTGGTAGGTGAGTAAATCATGCCCAGCGAGAAGCCCTTGGATTTCTCAGGCTTGAGATCTGGGTTGGAACCACCAACGCCTGACACACTCTTAGCGCAATCTGTTTGATCTGCGCCTGCAACGGGCGTCACACCATCAGGACAGCGGATTGGATCGACCGTACCGTTTAAAAAGAATTGCGCGCCACCTGAGGCCACTTGTGACAAAGCGGGAGCACGGAAACCTTCAGAGTAGGTACCCCTGAAAGCCAGCCCGTCTTGTGCTTTCCACTTGGCACCCACTTTGGGTACAAAGTTGGTTTTCAAACTGGGGTATTTGTCAAAACGGCCTGCAAAATCCATCTCGAAAGTTTTGGTGAACGGTGTACGGAATTCGAAGAAAGAAGACATAACGTCTCGCTTACTTTGAATGGCCGTCGTAGACAAGCCTAAGATATCACCCCGTGCATTGGCGGGATCGGGATCGATGCCTAGGCGCTCTTGACGGGCCTCAATGCCTACCGCCAAGCCAATCTTGCCGCCCTCCAGTTGACCCAGCTCTCGGGTGGCTTTGGCATCCCACTGAACAATTTCTGCAATGCCCACATTGGTCAAATCTCTGGAAATCGTTGGGTCCGCAGCGAGGGAGGCCAATGAACGATTTTCAGTCGTCAACTTGCGCAAAGTTGGCAAGTAAAGGAAGCCATAAGAAGTTTCTTCACGACGCGACTGGTTCCACAAGACTGCAGTTTCCCAATCCCATACGCCTTGAACACCTTTGAAGCCACCCAAAACCCGTGCATTTTGGTTGGACAGATCAGTGCCTGTTTTGAGGTTGTCAAAACGATAAATGACGGCAGTGCGAGCATCTTTGAATGGATTGTCGGGGTGGCCAATTGGCAAAATAGCTTGGAAAGGCGCAGCAATGCCGCCTACCAAGAAGTTGGTTGTAGGCGAAGTACCACTGATGGTCCGTGCAGGCGAGCGGTAAGTTCTTTTCGTGTCATTGAAAGCAAACTCACCAAAAGCGGATAAGTTTTCATTGATCCGAAATTTGCCAATACCCAAGACACTGAAATCCTCGCCCGCGGTTTGAACATCTGTGAATGCATCGCCATCGTAGTTACAGAATGTGCGTCCTGACAGAAAGCTTGTTGCTGCAATGCCATAAGCAGATCCACCGACCAGTTGCTTAGAAGCATCACAATTCAAGGTGTTCAAGATGTTGGGGGAAGTGGCATTGCCCGTGGTGAAAAAAGACTTTGAATTCAATGCACGCTCTTTGAAAAAGAACGGTTGATTCGTCACATAGCTGTAATAGGGAGACAAGCGATTGTTCATCGCAGCATATTCAGAGGCCCTGATGTCAAAGGAGCCATCGCGCACAGTGGTGGCATTCTGGGTCGACAAATCAAAGGACAACATCAGGCTCTTGCCATCGGCTTTGTAATCGCCCACACCCATGGTTCCGTTCACATTGCGACGACCAAATTCTTGATTGTCATTGGAGCCGATGCTGGTAGAAACTTCGCCGCCCACGAAACCTGTTTTGGTGATGAAGTTGATCACGCCAGCCATGGCATCTGAGCCATACACCGCAGAAGCACCATCTTTGAAAATTTCAATGCGCTCAATGGCAGAAATTGGAATGCTGTTCAAGTCATACAGCGTCGACTGACCATTGTTAGGGTTCGCATAAGCTGAAGGTGTCATGCGCCTGCCGTTGAGCAAAATCAATGTGGACGTAGAGCCTAAGGCGCGCAAAGAGGCTGTCGCAACACCCCTTGAAAAGCCATTCTGATCCGGCGTGTCGTTGTAGCCACCCACACCCATTGAAGGCACAGCCTTTAACAGTTGCAGAACGCTGGTTGCACCTGACTGTTGAATTTCTTGGGCTGTGATTGTCTGAATCGGGGACGTGCCCTCTTTGTCAGCACGCTTCAAATTGGAGCCAGTGATTGTGACTTCGGCCAACCCTGAAGATTGGGCGAGAGACATTTGGCTAAAACCTGTGGTCATGAGAACCATGACAGCAAGGCTGATCTTGGATGGCTTAAACATCTTTGGAACCTTTTTTAATTAATGGTTTTATAGATTTGGTCAGTCTAATGACCTTGAACATATTAATTAACCGGAAGAACCCTTTGTTACTTAAAAACAACAAGGCACGCTTAGGTTCCAAAAACTGAGCGTGTCAAAATAAGACTTTGATCAATGAGAACGACAACATGAGCTTTTTAAAGGGTAAAAAAATCCTCATCACGGGGGTTTTGTCCAACCGATCGATTGCCTATGGCATTGCCAAAGCATGCCATGCACAAGGCGCCGAATTGGCTTTCAGCTACGTGGGAGAACGTTTCAAAGACAGAATCACCGAGTTTGCTGCGGACTTTGATTCAAAGCTCATATTTGACTGCGATGTCGGAGACGACACCCAAATTGAAAATTTGTTCAAGGATTTGTCGCTTCATTGGCCACAGTTTGATGGCTTTGTGCACAGCATCGGCTATGCGCCACGCGAGGCCATTGCAGGCGACTTTTTGGAAGGCCTTAGCAGAGAAGGCTTCAAAATTGCCCACGACATCAGTGCCTATTCATTTCCTGCCTTGGCCAAGGCGGCTTTGCCTCATCTAAGAGAAGACGCTGCTTTGCTTACTTTGACCTACCTCGGCGCGGTCAAAGTTGTGCCCAACTACAACACCATGGGCTTGGCCAAAGCTTCACTCGAAGCCTCAGTTCGCTATCTGGCCGATTCTCTGGGGCCCAAAAAGATCCGTGTGAATGGCATCAGTGCGGGCCCGATCAAAACGCTGGCAGCCAGTGGCATCAAAGACTTTGGCAAAATTTTGAGTGCCGTTGCCGCTACTTCGCCCATTCGTCGCAATGTGACCATTGAAGATGTGGGCAACACAGCGGCATTCTTGATGAGCTCCTTGTCAGCCGGTATTTCCGCTGAAATTGTATATGTCGATGGTGGATTCAGTCATGTTGTTGGGGGCATTGGCGGCGTTTAATTTCACATTTCATTGCGACTGGAAAGCAACGCCTTAGGGCGTTGTTTTTTTTTAACATTTACGGAAGTCACAATAGTAATTTTCTCGGTTCTGTCACATATTTGAGTAGTGAGTTTTTAAATATAAATTTTGGTCTTTTTTTGCCCGCACACTTGTGTTTGGATGCAAAGAAAAGTCTATTATTATATTCAGTCTCATAATCATTTAGAAACAAAAGGATTTAATAATGCCTAAATTCAAAATCAGTACCCTGAACCGCCATCTTTGGCTGGCTTTCGGTGGCGCTGCTTTGACACTAGCGAGCATGCAAGTTGCACAAGCTCAACAGGTTGAAACAGTGACCATCACAGGTTCCTCAATCAAACGTTCGATTGAAAACCAAAGTGCCCTGCCCGTTTCGATCTACTCAGCCGATGAGTTGAGATCTGTGGGTGTGACTTCCACAGAAGAAATTGTGCAGCGTATTTCTTCTAGCCAATCTAGTTCGGGTGGTAGCCAAAGTATTGGCTCTAGCACCGGTGGCGGCTCATACGCCAACTTACGCGGTTTGGGTAACAACAAAACATTGATTTTATTGAATGGCCGTCGTTTGGCTTTCTTTGGCATTGGCGCTAGCGCTGTTGACTTGAATGCCATTCCTTTTGCAGCACTTGACCGCATCGAAGTGTTGCGTGATGGCGCTTCAGCCATTTACGGTACTGACGCCGTTGGTGGTGTGATCAACTTCATTACGAAACGTGATTACCAAGGCGTAGATATTGCCGTTGAAAATACCAACCCTTCAGCATCAGGTGGTCAGATCAAGCGTTTCACCTTCTCTGGTGGTCAAGGCTCTTTGTCTAAAGACGGTTACAACTTGTGGTTCTCTTTGGACAACAAGACTCAAGCATCCGCTAAGGCCACAGATCGCGCCTTTGGTGCAACAGGTGTGATCCCAGCGTCCGGCTTGAACAAAACTTCAGGCACCACCTTCCCTGCTAACTTCAACTACTACAACACGGCCGGTGCCATCAAGTCTGGCAACATCACAGCACCAACTTGCGCACCTCCAGGTTCGCTGTTTATAAGCGGCACCACTTGCCGTTATGACTACACATCAGCCATTGACATCATTCCTCAAACTGAAAACTTGAACTTCAATACCAAGGGCTCGTTCCGTTTGAGCGGCAATCGTTTGTTGACAGTTGAAGCTGTTCACTCAGAGAACACCAACGTTGCTCGCGTTGCACCAGACCCAGTGACAGGCATGACCATGCCCATCACAAGTCCTTTCTATCCCAAATCCTTTGCTGGTTTGGATGCAACCAAAGGCCTGCTCGGTATTGGCTGGCGCATGGTTCCCGCAGGTCGTCGTGAAAACACCTCTAACGCAACAGCCAACCGTGTCGTGGTTGATTTGTCAGGTGTTGAAGGCGCATGGGATTACAAAACTGGCTTTTACTCAGCTTCTAGCACCGTCTCTGATGGCCCAACCAACGGCTATGTGAGCAAGACCAAAATTCAAGCGGGTGTGACCAGTGGTTTGTTG
>SHXD01000089.1 GCA_009693505.1 Limnohabitans sp. | reverse complement strand
GGTTGTATTTAAACAATTTGATCGAATTTACAGTCCTAGGGGTGGAACACAGGACTGGCTTCGTATGCCAGATAGAGGCAGTCGTTGTGATGAGATGACTGAAGAACAAAGGCTGGCAAAAGTTAATGAATTGAACAAGCATCTTCGTTGATTTTGCACTCGGCGCTGTCACTGTGCACTCGAAAAGTTAGACGCTTGCCTTGGCGCTTGTACATGTTAGGAGCGAACTCGCTGTCCATGAATTCAAAAGCTTTTATGGCTAATCTAAACTGGCAACCTCTACCCACCCTCATGAAAGACCTCTGCGCCGAATTGGCAAGGCCCATAAAAAAATGAACTCTATTCAATCATTGCGTTTAATAGTGATTTTGTTCATAGCATCTCTGGCCGCAGGTTTGACGCTTGCTCAGACTGCTGGCATCAGTTCGCGCTACACCGCGTCTCCTGCAAGTCCAGACGGCATTGGCAAACGCTACATGGACCGCGAGATCTCTGGCGTGATGGGGTGGCAAGGCGCCCCTTGGCTCGAGCGGCAAGAACGTGAGCGTGAGGAGCGAACAGATTTATTACTAAAAGCACTGGCTCTGAAGCCCGGAATGGTAGTAGCTGACATTGGCGCAGGCACAGGTTACTTAACGCGGCGCATGGCACCAGCCGTTTTGCCTGGCGTAAAGATAATAGCGGTTGATGTGCAGCCAGAGATGGTGCGTATGCTAGAAAACAGTATCAAAAGCACAGGGCAAACTCATATCGAGGCTAGGCTTAGCTCAGTCGACGACGTAAAGCTGCCTACTAGCTCTGTGGATCTCGCAGTGATGGTGGATGTGTATCACGAATTGGCCTTTCCCTACGAGGTAATGATCAGTGTGATGAAATCTTTAAAGCCGGGCGGTCGTATGGTTTTTGTGGAGTACAAAGCAGAAGATCCTAAGGTCCCCATCAAGCCGCTGCACAAGATGAGCGAAGCGCAAATTCGAAAAGAAGCCGAAGTCTTTGCGCTGGATTGGGAGCGAACGGTTAGTACCTTACCTTGCCTTGGCAGCACGTAGTGATATTTCGAAAACGTAACTAATAAGCTGTATCTCTTTAACTACTTTTATGATTAATTTGACAATAAAGGTTTCAGAAATGACCTCCTCTTTTACCGATTCATTACAAGCACTTGATCAACAACTCATTCAATTGGTGTATCGAAGCCGTTCACTGATAGAGGGTGCTGAGTACGACAAATTAATGGCCACATGTCTGCGCAACAATCCTACCCGCGGAATCACGGGAGTTTTGATTTCACATTCAGGCTGGTTTCTCCAAGTGCTTGAAGGCTCTGCAGCCAATGTCAATTCACTATTTAAAGTCATTGAAAATGACACGAGACATTCTGATTTTCTTCTTTTAAGATTCAATGCTATCGAGGCACGCGACTTCAGTGATTGGTCAATGGCTTCAATAGAAGTTGACGAGCAGCGCTTTCTCAACATAGCAAATCAAGCTCTGCAAGCTGAGGACGCAGCTATGTCAGAAGTCAGGGATTTCCTGTGCTACGGTAAATGGATCGATTGATTTTCTTTAGAAAGGCTGTTTCCTAACAAGGACACGGAGTTGGTGGCAGCCGAGGATATCAGCGCCATTTTGGAGGATGCGCTGCATAAAGCCTTAGATCCCAAAAAACTTTGTCAAATATGTTGATGGAACTTAACAAGAGCCAGCTTGGTAAATGAAAACCAGCCCTTGCCTGCCACTTGCAAAAATGCCGCCTTTATTTGCGCCAGAAGTGTGAGCTGAACAAAACCAGCACCGACAGTAGCTCCAGTCGGCCCAGCATCATGGCAAAACTCAAAACACCTAGCTGGAAGGAGTTCAGACCGCCGTAATTGCCAGAGGGTCCGACCTCACCCAGGCCTGGGCCGATGTTGTTGACAGTGGCAATAACGGCCGAAAATGCAGTCACAGTGTCCAAGCCACTTAGCAAAAGCAGCATGCTCAGACCCATGGTGGCACCGCCATAAATGAGCATGAAGCCAAGCACCGCCGTCATGACCGACATGGGGACCACGGCACCGCCCAGCGTGACCGGGTTGATGACACGGGGGTGGATGATGCGCACCAACTCACGCTGGGCTTGCTTAACTAGCAAGATCATGCGCACCATCTTGATGCCGCCACCCGTGGAGCCCGCACACGTTGCAAAGCAGCCCAAAAACATCAACAAGATCGGAGCAAACACCGGCCACTGTGTGTAATCGGTGGCGGCATAACCGGTGGTGGTTGCCAAAGAAACCACATGGAAGGCACTGATCCGCAGGGCCTCCATCCCGTCGTCGTACACGCCATGCACCAACAACAAAGCCATCATTAATAAGGTGGCCGCCAACAAAACCGCCAAGTAGGTTTGGATTTCACGGTCGCTGCTGATGTGGGAAATGGAGCGGCTTCGCAGTACTACAAAGTAGCGCACAAAACTGATCCCTGCCAAGGTCATGAAAACGATGGCCACCCACTCGATCATTGGCGAGTTGAAGTGCCCAAAACTGGCATCGTACGAAGAAAAACCACCCAAACCCATGGTGGTGCACATGTGCATGAAGGCATCGGCCCAGCTCATGCCGGCCCAGCGGTAAGCCAACAGGCACGCGCCTGAAAACAGGAAGTACACGCCCCACAAGCCCCGCGCCGTTTCGGCAATGCGGGGTGTGAACTTGGTGTCTTTCATGGGACCGGGCGTTTCGGTCTTGTACAGCTGCATACCGCCCAATCCCAACATGGGCAACACCGCCACCACCAACAGCATGATTCCCAGCCCACCAATCAGCTGCAAAAAGCAGCGCCAAATATTGATCGAAACCGGCAAATACTCAAGCCCCGTCAAAGCCGTAGCGCCCGTGGCGGTGAGCGCGCTCATGGCCTCAAAGTAGGCTTTGAACCAAGTGATTTCAGGCACCAAAAACATAAGGGGCAGGGCGGAGTAGGCCGGCAAAATCAACCACACCATGTTGACCAACAAGAAGCCGTCTTTGGTCTTCAATTCACGCCGATGCTTTTGTGTAATGGCCGCCAATGCCAAGCCACTGAGTGCCGTCAAACCAAAACCAGCCAACCAAATCAATTGCAAATCTTGGTGGTCTTCAAACCAGGCCCAAATGCCTGGCACCAAAAATGTCACCGAGAATGCCATCAAGATGCGTGCCATCAGGGACAGCACGGGTGCGAAGAAAGTGAACATCAGCCAAAAAAGGTCGCGCTGACCTGAAAAAGTTTTTCCACCGCACGCACATCGCGTTTATTGGGGATGAACAAGATGATGTGGTCATCGGCCTCAATCAGGGTGTCGTGGTGAGGCATCAGCACCTCAGATTTATTGCCCTGTCCACGCACGATAGAGCCCATGCTCACCCCTTGGGGCAGTTTGATTTGTTCGACACGGCGCCCAACCAATTTCGACGTCTTGAGGTCACCACGCGCAATGCCCTCCAGCGCCTCAGCTGCGCCCCGACGCAGGCTGTGTACCGCCGCCACATCGCCCCGCCGCACGTGGGCCAATAACTCGCCAATCACGGTTTGCGCAGGTGATATCGCGATGTCAATGGTGCTGCCTTGCATCATGTCGGCATAGGCACGGCGGTTGATCAGTGCCATGACGCGCCGCGCGCCCATGCGTTTGGCCAGCATGGCGGACATGATGTTGTCCTCGTCGTCGCTGGTCAGCGACAGAAACAGATCCATCTCGCTCACACTCTCTTCGTGCAGCAGGTCTTCATCGGCACCGTCGCCATTCAGAATCAAGGTGCTGGAAGGCAACTGACTGGCCAAATATGCGCAGCGGTTTTTATCGCTTTCGATCAGCTTCACATCGTATTGGTCCGCCAGAATGCGAGCCAAACGCAAGCCCACCTTGCCGCCACCGGCCAGCATCAGGCGCTTTACGGGCCGGTCGGTTTTGTGGATGCCGGCCAACACGGAGGTGATTTTGCGAGTGTCGGCCAACACAAACACCTCGTCGCCCGGCAGGATGCGGGTCTCGGGCAAGGCGTCCACTTGAGTGTCTTGCCGGTACAGGGCCACCACGCGCATCTCGGCATCCGGTAGTCGGTCGCGAAACTCGGCAATGGTGTGGTTTACCAGAAGGCTGTCGGCGGCCGCACGCACCACAATCAGGCTGACGCGGCCGTCGGCAAATTCAAGTACTTGCAAGGCCTCTGGGTACTTAATGAGCTGCTCGATGTAGCGCATGACCGACTCTTCAGGACAGATCACATGGTTAACGGCAAAACCCGACTTGCCCAACAATTCATCGCCCTCGTTGAACTCGGGTGAGCGCAGGCGGGCGATGGTGGTGGGCACGTTGAAAACGTCGTGGGCGATCTTGCAGAACACCAAATTTGACGCATCGGCCGGGGCGCAGCCAATGACCATGTCAGCGTCTTGGGCCCCGGCTTCGCGCAGCACAGAGGGCTGAATGCCGTTGCCCACCACGCCACGCAGGTCCAAGCGCTCTTCCAGCAACTTTAGGCGTGCCGGATCTTGGTCTATGACGGTGATGTCGTTTTGCTCGGAAACCAGGCTTTCAGCGACGCTTTCGCCCACACGGCCAGCGCCCAGGATAATGATGTTCATGGGGCCAAATGATACGTGAGGTTTGCTTCAAAAGGGGTATTTTGGCGCTCAAGGGTGCGCTGGATGGTGGTTTTTGCACTTCGCTCTTGCCTTCATAAATCTGGCACACGCGCATACTGCGGGAAATGCGCTCAAGTGGGATAAATGTCAGAAACTTCTCGAGTTCAATGCAGATCATTTGCGCGGCCACAGGGTTCTTGCAGAAGTTCAACTTTGTTCGGCTACACGCTCGAGTTTCTTACTTAACACCCATGACAGCGCGAGGAAAACAATCAGCATGACCATGCCAATGCCAGAGAAAGCATCTTTTAACAGCTTTTCCGAAATTTGGCCAAACGCATGGCCAGCTGAAAGAACGACACCAGACCAAATTCCAGCCGCAACAAAATTGAACGCCAGAAATGTGGGCCACGATAAACGTGACATTCCGTAGGCAAATCCAGCAACACCGCGAATCCCGTGCGGATAGCGATGGAACAAAATTAGCCACACATAGTAGCGATCTACCAATCGCACAACTATCTGACTGGTGCGGTGAAGCCTTGGAAAAGGCGAAAGCCATTGTGTACCGAAGAAGCGACCGATTCCGAAGCGGATTGTATCTCCCAAAAAACTGCCAGCCCAGACCACGGCAATAAGGGTACCGAGATTAAGAGATCCTGAGCTGGAGGCATAACCGGCAAACAGAGTTAGCAGCAGGCTATGCGACGCAGCGAAAGCGAAGATGAGTGCGTAGGCCTCATCACCGTGTAGGCGCAACAATTCAAGGAATGAAGTTAGATCGGTTGGAAAAATCAATTATGAACCACGCAATAGAAAAATAAATGATATCAAACCTGCCCATTTTGTCCCATTTCATTATTGAGTAAAGGCGGGCAGAGTCTACGGGGACTAAGTTTCAAAAATGTGCAGTGGCATTTCCCCAATTCTCTAGACATTCAGTAATTTTGCGTGGCTAGTTCGGAATGTGATGTGTAGATCTGATCTAGCTAGCTAGTTTGATTGATTGATTGATTTTTTATCCTGCATATAGTTATCGACCGTGTAATATGCGTGCAATAACTCAATGAAATGAGAGGGCAAAAAGTCACCCTGAAGCCCTCAGCGCAACAATTTGTTGCGATAAAAAGCAAAAAGCACCGCGCAAGGCGATGCTTTTTTAGGTGGCTCCTCGACCTGGAGTCGAATGCTATAGGCTCGCTTAGGTAATCCTAATAAAATCATAGACTTAACAGTCCCTTGAGGTAGTCAATAACCCCCTATTTTCCCTACTGTCTGGACAGATTCTGGACAGATTTTGCAGGCTACAGAGTGTTGGCGCCGTTCGGGTAAGTGAAGCTTCATTTGTTTACTGTCGTTTCCACTCGGTGTGATGGCCTGGCTAGGCCAGGTCTAAAACCACCAAGCTACAGCATACGGAATCAAAACTGCACCCAAAATGCCGTGAAGACCCATGCCAAGACTTGCATATGCACCAGCCTCTGGGTGAACGCTAAATGCTCTCGAAGTACCAATCCCATGGGAAGCTACTCCCAATGCAAAACCACGTTGCCACCATGCAGTAATTCTTAATGCATCAAGAATATAGCGTCCCAGTACAGCGCCTAATATGCCTGTGCTTACAGCAAAAATAGCGGTCAAAGTCGGTGATGCTTGCACGCGTTCAGCAATACCCATCGCGATGGGAGCAGTTACAGACTTAGCCACTAAACCATGCACCAGAGATTCATCTACTCCTAGCCATCGCGCCATGCCAACTGCAGTAAATACTGATGTGCTCCCGCCTGCTATCAGTGAGAGTGTCAAAATGCCCATTCGGCCTTTAAGCGATGCAAATCCTTTGTAAATAGGAATAGCCAAGGACACCGTAGCTGTTCCTAGCAAAAAGTGCACAAACTGTGCCCCTTCAAAATATTTAACATAAGGCATATCAAGTAAATTGATGCTCAATGACACCAAAATCACAGCAATCAAGACGGGGTTGGCTAGGGGGTTACGGTCACTGCGCTCGTATAGCGTGAGACCCAACAAATAAGCGCTGAGAGTTAAAACCAATGCAAGCAAGGGACTGCCAGACAGGTAAACCCAGATCTCTGAAATTGGCAGAATATGGGCTTGCATTTCAGTCTTTTTTTGCAAATACTTT
>SHXD01000031.1 GCA_009693505.1 Limnohabitans sp. | reverse complement strand
TCATGGAAGCCACGGCAGACGAGGCCATGATCAATGCCAACCGCCATTTGCTCAAAGACGATGAGTTGGTCATTGTGATGGCCAAGATGCAAGCCGATCGTTTCTCAGGCGGCTATCGTCTGTCGATTCAACAAGTGTGGGATTTGCCCTCAGCACGTTGCCGCTTTGGCAAGTTCTTGCGCGTGTCTGTGAATGGCCGCGCACCCGAAGTGGCACGTTTGGTGAAAGACTTTCCACCGCAGCGCGAAATGACAGAGCAGGGCGAGTTGTTCAGGGGATTGTCGGTACGCTTGAAGTTGGAGCGTCGGGGCGACAAAGTGGCTGCTGCGGCTGAGCTGCTGCTCGGCGAACAAGCCAAGTTTTTCCCTAGCGATGCGGCGCTGTCTAGCTGGATTGCGCAAGCCGATCAAGGCAAAGCAGAAATTGTCTACGAAATTAATGTTGCTCTGACCCCAATTAAATTAATCTTTGGGACGGAAACTGATTTCTAGAACGGGTGGGACACGGCCATCTTCGTCTCGGGGAAGGGTGGCGGTTTTGTCGATGGCTTTGAGAACAGCCTCGTCCCAAGCTTTGTTGCCGCTGCTGGACAAGAGCTTGCGGCTGATGATGGTGCCATCGGGCGATGTGCGAACTTCTACTTCTGCCTTGGGATTGCCTGCTACATCTTCCGTGAAAGTGATGTTGGGTTTGATGCGGGCGCGAATACGTCCAGCATAACCTGCCGAGGGTCCAGCCGATTTCAAGGCGCTGCCTTGTGCATTGTCATCGCCTGAAGCGCCGGCCATGCCTTGCATGCGTTTTAAGTTTTCATTGCGAAGTGCTTCAGTCCGCTTTTCTTCCGCGGCTGCTTTCTTGGCATCTTCTTTCGCTTTGGCTGTAGCGACTTCTTTCTTCAAGACCTCTTCTTTTTTCTTTTTCTCGAGTTCCTTGGCCTTTTCTTTCTCGAGCTTGTCTTTTTCAAGTTTCTTTTTCTTTTCTAATTCGGCTTCTTTTTTCTCTAGAAGTTTCTTCTCTTTTTCTTTTTTCAATGCAATGTCTGCAGCTTCGCGCTCGGCCACAGCATCGACTTTGGGCGGAGCTGGCGGTGTAGGCTTGGGCTCTGGTTTGGGTTCAGGTTGAGGCTCTACCGCCTTCACAGGTTCTGGTGGAGGCACAGTTTGGGGCGGTGTCACCTCTGGCTCATTGGCCGCAGGTGCAGCCTCAAGAGGCACAGTAGACCACAACTCTGCCGACGCGGACAAAGTGTTGGGCTGAGTCTTCCACTGGACTCCCCAGGTGAGCGCAGCCAATAAAAGAAAGTGCATGAACAATGCGAACGACATAGAACGACCCCATCCACCAGTCGGTGGCGGTGCAAATTCCATGTGGGTACTGGCGTTCATGTGGCGAAATAAATGGCGTCTGAGGCCTTGAGGTCTTTCGAAGTGATGTGATTCAAATAAGTACGCATGGGCATCACATCAAGGTGCAAGCTGCACTGAAAGGCCTACCCGTTGAATGCCTGCGCGCTGCAAGGTGTCCATGACCTTGACCACCATTTCATATTTGACATTCCGATCGGCACTGATGACAACCGCAGAATTGGTCTGACCTGTTTGAGCCAATTGCACTGAGTTGGCCAAGCTGTTGAAGTTAATTTTTGAGGTTTTGGCATCGTTCACCATTTCAAGACTTCCGTCTTTCTGAAGCACAATTTGAATCACTTGATCGGGCTGTTTGGCGGCTTTGCCTACACTGGGCAAATCAACCACGCTGGGTGTGATCATGGGCGCAGTGACCATGAAAATGATGAGCAGCACCAACATCACATCGATGAACGGCACCATGTTGATTTCATTGATGGTGCGACGACCGCGGCCGCGAGAGGAAACAGCAGGCATGTGTGTGCTCCCTGAAAATCAGTGACCTGAAGCTGAAAAACCAGTACTGGCAGGGTTGACACCACCTGAGCCTGCCGAGCCACCCAAGCTTCTTTGCAAAATGTTGGAAAACTCTTCGATGAATGTTTCCAATTTGATGGCCACGCGGTCAATGTCGCGCGCAAAGCGGTTGTAAGCCACCACGGCTGGAATGGCTGCAAACAGGCCGATCGCAGTGGCCACCAAAGCCTCTGCAATACCCGGTGCAACGGTAGCCAAGGTCACTTGTTGCATGCTGGCCAAGCCCGTGAACGCATGCATGATGCCCCACACGGTACCAAACAAACCGACATAGGGCGAAACTGAGCCCACAGAGGCCAGGAAAGACAACTGCGCCTCTGCCACATCCATCTCGCGCTGGAAACTGGCACGCATGGCGCGACGTGCACCATCTAGTAGAGTGCCTGTATCGGAAATTCGGCGTTCGCGCAATTTTTGATACTCGCGCATGCCGCTTGCAAAAATGCGCTCCATAGGCCCTGACAATTTTGAGTTTTGAACTGCGGCAGAAAACAAATCGTTCAAGCTAATGCCCGACCAAAACTGCTGCTCAAACTCTTCATTCAAAGTTTGAATCCGTTTGATGGCGGTGAGCTTGCCCACAATGGCGGCCCAACTGGCAATCGAAATGGCCATCAGAATGACTATGACCAGTTGCACCACAAAGCTGGCATGCAACACAAGTTGAATGATGGACATGTCTTGGTTCATTGAAGTGCTTCCAAAATTTTGACCGGTATACGGCCGGGTTTAAGGGTTTGGCTGTCGACCCAGCCAATTCGGATCGTGCCTTCAGCCAGTAATTTTCGCTCACCCTGCGCCGCAAGCCATGCTTGTTGCGTCAGCACCAAGCTGGCCCGGCCGGCTTCGAAAGTTTGAGCTGTCACTTCAAGCAAATCGTCTAAGCGAGCAGGTGAGAAGTATTTGACTTGCGTTTCGCTCACGACAAACATGCCGCCGCATTCATCTTTCAAAGAATGCTGTTCAATGCCCAAGGATCGCAGCCACTCTGTGCGAGCGCGCTCAAAAAATTTCAAATAGTTGGCGTAGAAAACGATGCCACCGGCATCGGTGTCTTCCCAGTAAATTCTGATTGGAAATTGGTAGGCGGTTTTCATGCGCGTGCGCGGCCTGCCTCGCGGTCGGCTTGAACTTCATGCGATCGCAGTTGCGGCGCCAAGCCTTCCAAAACAGCATTCACATATTTGTGACCATCGGTGCCACCAAATTCCTTGGCCAATTCAATGCACTCATTCAAGCTGACGCGCCAAGGCACATCGAGACAATGTTTCATTTCGAAAACGCCAATCCACATGACAGCGCGTTCGATGGGAGAAATTTCAGCCATGCTGCGATCGAGCAAAGGCAAAATGAGTTTGTCTAAGTCGGTAGCCTGTTCTGAGCAGCCATACAAAAGCGTATCGTAGTGGGCTGAGTCGGCTTTGTGAAAGCCAGACAAATCGCGTGTGAACAAGTCGATGTCTGCCGCTTCATTTTTTCCAACCAAGACTTGGTACAAAGCTTGGAGGGCAAACTCACGCGCGCGACTGCGGGCAGACTTGCTGGCAGATTTGCCTGGTTTGCGTGCGGCCGGCTTGCTGCTTTTTTCAGGCAACTCGCTCATGCCAATTCCTCATCGTCCAATTCGTCAAGGCCTACGGACAAGTCTTCCATGAGCATGGCCATTTCAACAGCCACCCGAGCAGCATCACGGCCTTTTTCGGTTTGACGGGCAACGGCTTGTTCTAAATTCTCGGTGGTCAGAATGGCGTTGGCAATGGGCACGTTGTAATCAAGCGAAATGCGGCTGACGCCTGAACCCGATTCATTGGCCACCAACTCGAAGTGATAGGTTTCGCCGCGAATGATGCACCCCAAGGCCACCAGCGCATCGTACTCACCGCGCTCAGCCATGGCTTGCAGTGCAATGGGCACTTCCAATGCGCCAGGCACCAACACGTGGTCGATGTCATGAACTCCAAGTTCTTCCAATTCACGAATGCAAGCCACTGCCAAGGCATTGGTGATGTCTTCGTTGAAGCGCGCTTGAACGATGCCGATGTGCAGACCCAAACCGTCTAACTCTTGTGCAATACCTTTGTCTGCGCCTTGCATATTTATTCCTTAGGAATGTAACCAGTAACTTCAACGCCATACCCTGCCATGCTGGGCATGCGACGGGGTTGACCCATGAGTTTCATTTTTTGAACACCGCACTCGCGCACAATTTGCACGCCTACACCGTAGGTGCGCAGATCCATTTTGCTTCTGTTGGGTGCTTGAGCCGAGCGTGCGCGACCTTCAAACTGAGCGAGCAATTGCTCTGCACTTTCGCCGCAATTGAGCAGTACCGCTACACCGTGGCCTTGCTTGTTAATGTAGTTCAAGCTGTTTTCCAAGCTCCATGAATGCATACTGCGGCCAACTTCTAGTACATCAAATACTGACAAAGGCTCATGCACGCGAACTGGCACTTCGGCATCAGCATGCCATTTGCCTTTGACCAGGGCCAAGTGCAGTGATTGGCTTGGCTTGTCTTTGAACGCGTGGGCAGTGAACTCGCCGTGTGCAGTTTGCAGCACACGCGTACCGACTTTTTCAACCAATGACTCGGTGCGATTGCGGTACTCAATCAGGTCGGCAATGGTGCCAATTTTGAGGTCGTGCTCGGCGGCAAAAACTTGCAGATCGGGCAAGCGCGCCATGGTGCCATCGTCTTTCATGATTTCGCAAATCACAGAGGAGGGGCTGCATCCGGCCATCGTGCCCAAGTCGCAACCTGCTTCTGTATGACCGGCACGCATGAGCACGCCGCCATCCACGGCTTGCAAGGGGAAGATGTGGCCCGGTTGAACCAAGTCATTGGCGCTAGCATGTGCGGCCACAGCAGCTTTGACGGTCAATGCTCGGTCAGCGGCAGAAATGCCGGTGGTCACACCTTCTGCGGCTTCAATTGAAACGGTGAAGGCGGTGCTGTAAAACGTACCGTTGCTGGCAGCCATAGGAGGCAATTTCAAGTGCTCGCAACGTTCGCGCGTAAGAGTAAGGCAAATGAGGCCGCGACCATAACGGGCCATAAAGTTAATGGCTTCAGCCGTGACGTGATCGGAAGCAATGAGCAAATCGCCTTCGTTTTCACGGTCTTCGTCATCGACCATGATGACGATGCGACCCGCACGCAAGTCTGCGACGATGTCTTCTACGGGGGAAATTTGTACGGTCGTCAAGGGACGGCCAGAATTCGTCGTCATGTCACTTCTTTCAAGATGGGGCATGGGCAGAAAAAGCCGATGCCGCAGAGTTGGCCGATGCATCGTTGTTGAGCATGCGCTCCACATAACGTGCAATCAAATCAATTTCTAAATTCACGGCGCTGCCTTTGTGCAAAGTACCCAGCGCAGTGTTGTCCACAGTGTGGGGGATGAGGTTGCTGCTGAACTCGCACCCGGCAGTTGAATCCGCCACGCTGTTCACTGTGAGGCTGACGCCATTGACCGTGATCGAGCCTTTGTAGGCTAAATACTTGCCCATGCCAACAGGGGCTTGGATGCGCAGTTCCCAGCTTTCGCCGACCTGCGCAAAGTGGGTCACATGGCCAATGCCATCGACATGGCCCGACACAATGTGGCCGCCCAAACGATCGTGCGCGCGCAAGGCTTTTTCTAAGTTGACTTTGCCATGCTTGTCGAGGCTGCAAGTTTTGTCCAGGGACTCGGCGGAGATGTCGATGGTGAATTGTTGGGCCGCTAAGTCGAATGAAGTGACGGTCATGCAGGCGCCGTTGATGGCAATGCTGTCACCCAAGCCAACATCGTCCAGGTACCCAGCGGGTACCTCGAGAGTGAGTCGCTTGCCATGGCTTAAAGAGCTGCCCAGGTCGTGGAGGGCGGCGATACGCCCCACGCCGGTGATGATTCCGGTAAACATGGCGGATATTTTCGCAGGGATTGGGCCTGTTTAGGCCGTGACCCTGGCTAAAACCCGCAAATCTTTGCCGATTAATTGTGTTTCTGTGAATTCAAGCGACAAGCCCTGTGACAAGTCTTCAAGAGGGCCCCAATGCGCCATGCCCTGGCCTATGCCCAAAAGCTTGGGGGCCAGGTAGACCAAGAACTCGTCAACGCAAGCTTCGCGTATGAGCGAGCCATTGAGTTTGTGGCCGGCTTCTACATGCAATTCGTTCACCTCGCGCTTGGCCAAATCGGTCATGAGGGCTGACAGATCGACTTTGCCATGTTCATTGGGCAGTACCGTAATGTGGGCACCTAGCGCTTCTAAGGCTGATCTTTTTTCGGAATGGTCTTTGGCTGCGTAAATCCAAACTTGTCTGGGCGTTAGTGCGCCAGGCTGACTGTGTTGAAACAGCTTCGCGGAGAGGGGTGTTTCCAATTTGCTGTCAACAATGACCAAATGCGGCATGCGAGGCGCAGCACCTAAGTTGGCGCAAAGCCGAAGATCTAAAAGGGGATCGTCTTCTAGAACGGTGCCGATGCCTGTGAGGATGGCGCAGGCACGGGCGCGCCAAGCATGGCCATCAGCCCGAGCTTCTGGGCCCGTGATCCATTGGCTTTGGCCATTTTGAAGGGCTGTTTGGCCATCCAGAGAAGCTGCCATTTTGAGGCGCACCCAAGGTTTGTGCCGTCTCATGCGACTCAAAAAACCAGGATTTTGTTGTTCAGCCAGATCTGCACCATCGCCGACTTCAACTTCTATGCCTGCCGCTTTCAAGCGATCAAGGCCTTGGCCCGCTACCAAGGGGTTGGGGTCAGATAGGGCTGCCACCACTTTGCCAACTTTGGCCCGAATCAGGGCGTCGCAACAGGGACCCGTTCGGCCATGGTGTGCGCAGGGTTCCAGCGTGACGTAGGCAGTAGCGCCTTCAACGCTGTTGCCTTGGTTGGTAGCATCTTGCAAGGCCACCATCTCGGCATGCAAGCCGCCCGCTTTTTGCGTATGCCCTTGACCCAGAATTTTTCCTTGACTGCTCACAATGACGCAACCCACCCTTGGATTGGGCGATGTGATGCGCATGGCCTGAGAGGCGATGTTCAGCGCTTTCAGCATAAATGGGCTGGCTGTCATGGGGTGCAATGATTTAGGTCGATGGATACCAAGGATACGACATGTTAAAGGCCAACCCAATTGGGGGTGCTGGCGCGTCTTATTTGCCACCTCAATTCGGTGCTGCCATTGAGCTTGTCTTGGCTTGGCCATTTCACCGAAATATGTAAATTTTGAAGCAGTCTGGGATCTGTGCTTTGCGTGGAGATGGCCGAGGTGTTCCAGTTTCTTTCAAATTGAATGCCCGCTTCGGTAGAAAGGGTGTTTGTATTGTGATGGCTCTGAAATTGGGATGCGCAAAATGCGCTTGGCACTTGCCAGCATTCGGCAAGGTCTTGAGCCAAGCCACTCGCAATGTCTAAATTTCTTTGGGATTGATTGGCCGCCACGCTGGCCATGCTGAGTTGGAAGGACCCAAAAAGACCTAGCGCTAAAACGGCACTGGCAAATACGGCCTCTAAAACCGTGAAGCCAGATTGAGAGTGCGTCTTCAAATGATTGAATGGCATCCCTAAAATCCTGCGTTTTTCCAAGAGCCAGAAACTCGCTGCACCCTTGATGCATCGATGCCAATGGGCCATTCAAAGTGGTAAGCCTCAGGGTTGAGGGTGTGAAGAGCTACAGGGTTTTGGCATGCGTTGGCACTTTGAAAATAAACCATGCCAGTGATGGCTATTTGGCTTGCTATTTGCGGGCACTGATGGGCGCAAGCAATGTCTGAAAAAATCAAAACAACAGGCGCACTGTGGGTACCCAAACTTTCTGTCCACGTGAGCGGGCTGTCAATCCAATACACAGTTCGGCTGGGCTGTGAAAGTGAGCTTAAACCGTTTTGCAGTTGGGCTGTCGAAATCGCTTTAAGCTGAGCGGGCGTGATATTGCCAAATTGTTTGCGCCATTCGATGGGTGTACATTCAGCTGGCTCTGGCCGAGGCGCAGGCTCTAAGACGGGGGGCGTCCAGGGTGCGCTGATTGGGATGTAAAGGCTTTGCTGAACCGTGGCGCGACTGCCCACGCCTGGCTGCTCAGAATTCAAGCTGATTTGAGCCGTGATTTTGATTTTGTGCGGTGCCATTCTGACATCGCGTACAAACAGGACAAAAGAGTGTGTGACATCGATCGACTCTGGCCATGCGAATGCAGAAATGCGATGGTCAAACATGCCAACTTCCGATGCTGTCCATTTTAAACATTGCCATTGAGGCGATGCCAGGGCGCTTGGGCATTGGCTGTTGCTTGCGTTGCGCCAAAATGCGGCGTCAATGGCAATGTCCTGACCTGAATAAATGCTGTCTATTTGCGCGATGGCGGTCTCTAAAAGTGACTCACTGCTGGCCAAGGCTTGAGCCGCAAACAATTGCTGCTGACTTCTTTGGGTTTCTGACATGACAGACCGCAGTGTGATCCAGCCAAGCAAGCTGGTGATGAAGATCAGACAGATTGCGCTCCAAAGATTGGCCATGCCGCTGTGTGGATTCATGTGGCAGTGTCTGTGCAATTAGATGCGGCATTGGGTAAATGAGCGCCGAAATTGCGCAGCCTGACCCCACGACGCCAAGTGAGAGAAATCTTTTCGGTAGAAATTTGGCTGCGAATTTCAATTAGTAACATTTCACCTAGGTTTGGCGAAGACTGATTGCATTGCAAACGCAATTCAAGCGCCAGTATTTCTAAATGTTTGGGCTGTGTAAGAGATGTCCAAACTACAGGTTGGCAGGAAGTTTTGGTTTGAATTTGATTGCCATTCAAACGAAAACCACTGCACTCATTGTTTTCTTTCAGCCCGTTTTCATTGCGATCAATGCTGAACAAAATTTGTTGAGGTGTGACATGGAAATCTTCTTGCGCCCCACAAAATTGAATGGGACAAAGAGGGTCTTGGGGGGAGGTGGGTGTGATGGCAGCACTGTAAAAATTAGCCCGCCGAATGTCGTGCACCAAAGTGTCCATTAGGGCTCGTGTTTCTTGTTGAGCATGGCTTCGTTCTAAAATTTGCCGATCATGGGTCCATTGAAAATGAACCCAAAAAACTGCGGCACTTAGCACACTCAAACCCATGGCCATGCCAACCAAAAGATTTACCATTTCCAGCAAGCCTCGGCATCGTTCAATAGAGAGTCGTTGCTGGTTGCGAGTACGCTGATATTTTCTGAAATGCGCAGACTCAAACTTCTGCAAGTTGCATCGCGGCTTTGCAAGCCAACTGGCGTGGCGTGCAGAATGTAGCCGTGAGCGTTGCTACTTTGGAGACTCAATTGGTAGTGCTTTGAAATAGAGTGCGTGCCTGCCCAATTGAGCTCGCTCAAAGTGCTTGCATATTGGGCATGTAAGCCGCGCCATTGCAATTGTCGCAGATGTAATTGCATCAGTGAATTTTGAGCATCTTGACGCCTTGTTTTTTGCCATTGCAATTCAAACTGAGGCAATGCAATGCCCATGAGTGTGCCAACGATCGCCATGCAAACAAGAGACTCAATGAGCGTAAAACCTGCTGAGCGGCAGCTGGTTACTTGAAGTGCTGATGGAGGGTTCATGCACAGAGCATGCACTGTCAGTAAGCTGCGCCATTGACATTGACTTGCAGCGCCTCCGAAATGTCAGTCAATGCAAGTGCCTGAATGCGTCATGCATGGAAGCTCTGAACATGAAGTTCACTTTAAAAGCTGATGGCTACAGTTTGATCGAAATGCTGTTCATGCTGTTTATTTTGGGGGTTTTGTGCGGCATGCTTGCACTCTCTTTTCAGGGGTTGCAAAACAGGATTCACATTCAGGCAGCTTCTGAAGCCTTGCTGAGCGATGTTCTCAGCGCCAGAGCCGAAGCCTTGCGCCGAGAACGACGCGTCACGCTGTGTGCAGCTGCACTCGACTCAAGCTCGCAAGCCGCATTGCCAACAGCCTGCGCTTCCAGTGGCAGTAAAGTAGCCTGGCATCAGGGCTGGTTGGTGTTTGAAGACGCCAATAGCAATGGTCTATGGGATGAAGGAGAGCCCCTGCTCCAGCAACGATCGCGCATCAACCCCAAAGTTTCTGCCACAGGCAATACCACTGTCAGCCGTTATGTATCTTTTGGCGCAAGTGGCCGCAGCTTGTCATTGAATGGTGCTTTTCAAGCGGGCACCATCACCTTTTGTGAGAGCGGTGCCAAAGCCAAGGAGGGGTGGTTGTTGGTGGTGAACGCGGTGGGCCGTTCCCGCTTAGACAAAGGGCAGATTGCCATCTGCCCTTGAATCTATTTACTCACTTCGTCCACTAGCAACTTGAAGTCGTCTATGTCTTCAAAGCTGCGGTACACGCTGGCAAATCGAACGTAGGCCACTTTGTCGAGCTTCTTCAATTCGCGCATGACCAGCTCGCCAATTTTGTTGGAGGCCACTTCGCGTTGTGCCAAGTTCAATAACTTTTCTTCAATGCGCTCAATGGCTGAATCAACTTGCTCAATGCTCACGGGTCGTTTGCGCAGCGCCAAGTTCATGCTGGCACGCAACTTCACGCGTTCGTATTCAATGCGTCTGCCATCTTTTTTCACGATAGCCGGAAAGTTCACTTCTGGCCGCTCGTAGGTGGTGAAACGTTTTTCACACGCCGCACATTGACGGCGACGGCGAATGAGGTCGCCGTCTTCAGCCAGACGTGTTTCCACCACTTGGGTGTCGTTGTGGCTGCAAAAGGGACACTTCATTTGTAAACAGGGAAACGCGCGGTCAAGGCATTGACCTTGATGCGCACAGCTTCAATGTTGGCAGGATCACGTGGGTTGTCGAGCACATCGGCAATGAGGTTGGCTGTGATGCGCGCCTCTTCGTCTTTGAAGCCGCGGGTGGTCATGGCGGGGGTGCCGATGCGCACGCCACTGGTGACCATGGGTTTTTCAGGGTCATTGGGAATGGCGTTTTTGTTGATGGTCATGTGCGCCTGGCCCAAGACCGCTTCAGCTTCTTTGCCAGTAATGCCTTTGGGTCGCAAATCAACCAACATGACATGACTTTGGGTGCCACCGCTCACAATGCGCAGACCGCGTTGTGTGAGCGTTTCGGCCACAATTTGAGCGTTCTTGATGACCTGTTGTTGGTAGGCCTTGAAACCAGGGGCCATGGCTTCTTTGAAGGCCACGGCCTTGGCAGCAATGACGTGCATGAGCGGGCCGCCTTGCAGGCCAGGGAAGATAGCGCTGTTGATGGCTTTTTCGTGTTCGGCTTTCATCAAGATGATCCCGCCGCGAGGTCCGCGCAAGCTTTTGTGCGTGGTTGATGTCACGACGTCGGCGTAGGGCACGGGGTTGGGATAAACACCTGCCGCAATGAGACCTGCATAGTGCGCCATATCAACCAGAAAAATGGCGCCAACATCTTTAGCTACTTTGGCAAAGCGTGCAAAGTCAATGTGCAAACTGTAGGCCGATGCGCCAGCAATGATGAGCTTGGGTTTGGTTTCGTGCGCCTTTTTCTCCATGGCATCGTAGTCAATGACTTCGTTGGCATCGAGGCCATAGCTGACCGCGTTAAACCATTTTCCACTGATGTTCAAGGGCATGCCGTGTGTGAGGTGACCGCCTTCAGCCAAGCTCATGCCCATGATGGTGTCGCCGGGTTTTAAGAAAGCCAAAAACACAGCCTCATTGGCCGATGCGCCGCAATGCGGTTGCACATTGGCAGCGTCAGCGCCAAAGATTTGTTTGACGCGGTCAATGGCCAATTGCTCGGCAATGTCAACATATTCGCAGCCACCGTAGTAGCGTTTGCCAGGGTAGCCTTCTGCGTACTTGTTGGTGAGTTGTGAGCCTTGAGCCGCCATGACGGCTGGTGAGGCGTAGTTTTCGCTGGCAATCAACTCAATGTGATGCTCTTGGCGAGCGTTTTCAGCCTGAATGGCTGCAAAGATCTCGGGATCGGTTTGTTCAATCAGAATATTTCTTGAATACATGGCAGGCCTTTAAAGGATGGTTCCTTGCTCAAGTGAAGTGTTGAAAACTTCAAAATGGCAAGTGCTGCCCAGGCGAACGGCTGAAACCTTGTGCCCCTAAACGACTTGGACAAGGTGCACGCTCCCCAGTGGTTGTAGGCGAGGCCAAGCCCACCAATTTCCACGTCAGAAACTGGCCAGCTAGTTGTAGCAGGGGCCAGACTCCTATCGCCAGTTGCGCACACCCTGAGTGTAGCCGAGGTGGTGCCTAGATGCATCTAGTCAGGTTAAATTTGGCAGCCTGATTTTATTAGGACAGGCCGCTTCAGATCACTTTTTGGAACTCGGGTTCGAGTTGGGACTTGCCTTGGCATCGGCATCTTTGGAGTTTTTAGGGATGGCTTGTTTCAGTCGTTCTTGTTCAGCGATCACCCGAGAAATGTACTCAGTTTCTTGAGAAACAGACTCTTCTCCCGCCTTGTAAAGTCGAAGTCCTTCCTCTAGGCTGCCAGTCAAATTGATGCATTCTTTGAGAATTTTGACCCCAATGCGCAGATTTGTTTTGGGGTCAAAAATGGCCATCGCCCCGCCGTAGGGGGTGAATTGCTCGAAATGGATCTCGGGTATCACCTGCATTAGGCCTTTTGCGCCCGTTGGGCTGTTGGCAAAGGGGTTGTAGTTGGATTCAACCCCGATGACAGCCAGAATGAGGGTGGCGTCAAGTGCTGACCGATCGGCCAAGTCAAATACCTCCAATATCAAGGCATTCAAGGGTTCTGGCGCAATTTTGTATTTGCTTCTCACGGCTTGAACCAAAGTCATTTGGAGCGGGCTCAGGTCGGTTGAGGGCGCAGCCAAGCTTCTCAGCAACACTTGTTGCTGTTCATCTTCAGCTCCTGAAATCTGCAGTCGGTTAAATAGCCAGCCCTGCACGCTTTGCACAGTCAGGGTGCGAACCTCAGGCCGGGCCAGAGCCAGCAAGCTAAGGATCAAGGCAAGCAGGCCCAACATGGCGAAACTGTGGTGGGAAATGTTCACAAAGCCACGCCCAATGTCGCCCCCAAATGTCAACAGTCCGCGCCAAAAGCGAAGGGACCATTGCGCAGCGGATTCCTGAAAAGTTGGTTGAGACACAAGTTGAAGTGGAGTGGAGGTGCTGCGAATTATAAAAAAAATCGAAAATAGATGCTTTCAGCATATCGAGGCCTGCCTTCCTCGGTGAAAATAGCTTCTTTATCTTTTTGTGTTGTGACTGTGACCTCTTCCTCTCCTAAGACCCCAGACTTGCAAGCCCTAGACAACTTAACCGGGGGTGCCTTTACCGCACAAACATCCGGTGAGCGTGCCGCCAAGTTGCGTGATTGGCTTCTCACAGAGCCATCCCACGAAGTTTTGCAACACGTTTACAAAGAAGTTTCCACGCGTGACAAAGGCGCTGCCAAAGTACTTCGCGAAAAGCTAGATGAGTTGAAGCGCTTGCATGGCCAAGATGTGTTGGCGGCTGAATGGGCTGAACGCGCCAATGCCATGCTAACTTCTTCGCGCTTGAACATTGCCGATGCCATGGCATGGCAAAGAGATGCTGCCAAAGCAGGTGCGCCACTGTCTCGCGAACCGCTGGCCAGTCTCAAGCTTAAGTTGAATGAAAAAATCAAAGCGATTGAAGATTTACAGCACCAAGTCATGGTGCAGCGCGAAACAGCCGTGCTTTTGGCGCAGCGCATTGAAGTTCTTTCTACCAAAAGTTTGAAAGAAGCAGGTGCCGCCAATGAACTGTTGCAGTCCGATGTAGCCCACTGGCACCATCAAGCCCATGCCATCACAGAAGATGCTTCTTGGCACAGTGTTGATTTGAAATTTCCACCCCAACTCGATGCTTCCCGTCACCAGTTAAGCAGCGTTTGGGAAGCCTTTGAAGCTGCGTTATTTCAGGCTAAATCGGCTAGAGATGATTCGAACGAAGCTTTGCCACCAGTGCCAGTATGGGCCGAAGAAATTCGCTTGGCACGAGGGGGTCATGGTGGTCAAGGTGGGCATGCCAACGTTCATGCAGTCAAAGAAACTTCCAATACCGATCATTCAGCCGTTTCAAATGCGCTGCAACCTAGCACTGAAGAATCAACGGCTGAGACTGAGGGCAAGCCAGCTAAAACGCCCAAGGTCAGCAACACCAAAATGGATCCTGCTCAAAGATTGGCTTTGCGCGAAGCCGCCAATCAAGCGGTCACTGGGGCTATGACGGTCTTGGCGGCTGAGAACAATGAAGCCAACTTGTTGGTGTTCAAGCAAGCGCTCAAGAACCATGGGCGCAATATGGACACCAACATGGACTTGAAAGTTCATGACGCTTTAATCGCTGCGGGTGATACAGAAGGTTGGCAGCGACATGTTGCTGATCAATTGCGTTTGGCATTGGTTTTGAAGGCGGAAGGCCTGTTCAAAAAAGTACCCGTTAAAACCCAAGACTTCACAGCGGTCGCTGCTGAAGCACCAGAGGTTTCAAAAGAGGATGGCGACAAACTGGTCGAACCTGAAGTTGGCAATGAGAGCGTTGGCAATGAGCCATCAACTCAGGTGGCAGAAACGACTGCTGCTGCCACAACCCCTGCCAAGGAAGAGTTTCACCTTGAGCCAACCGTGGGTGGTCGAAAAATGCAGGACGCTTTGCGCCAGTTGCGTGAAGAATGGAAAAAAGCCGACCAAGGTGGCTTGCCAAATCATGCTTTGTGGAAGCGTTTCGATGCTGCATGCAACAACGCCTACAAAGTGGTTCAAACTTGGTTGGACAAAATCAAACACGAAGCCAGTGAACACCGCGCTCAACGCTTGGCATTGATTGAAGAGGTCAAGGCTTGGGGTGAGGTCAATGCGCAAAATGCAGATTGGCGCGCGCACTTGCGGGCTTTGCATCAGTTTGGCGATCGCTGGCGCTCGGCAGGTCATTTGAGTGAGAAAGCCTTTGCAGAACTGCAACCCCTTTGGAAGCAGGCCCTGCACAATGCCGCGGCACCTTTGGAAGCCGCTCAGAAAGCCAGCACCGCCAGACGCCAAGCTTTGATTGCAGAAGCCGAGCAGCTTGGCGCAGCGCCTCTCTTGAGAGTTGATGCAGTCAAGGCCTTGCAACAAAATTGGCAAACAGAAGCTCAAAGCGTTCCTATGGATCGCCGCATTGAACAAAAAATGTGGGAGGCTTTTCGCAAACCCATTGACGAGGCTTTCAGTCGCAAGACCAGTTCGCGTGAGCACGTTTCAAATGCCCCCATGTCGGCCCACGACCGAATGGTGCTCGATGCATCCAATGCTTTAAAAGATGCCAACGCCTCTGGCGATGTTCAAAAAATCAAGGCCGCCATGGCTGCTTTGGACGCCGCTTTGAAAGGCCAAGCCAAGGCCAATGCCCAAGTGATGGCTGCGCCAAAGGCTGTAGAACTTAGCGCGCCAGAGACGGCACAATCTGCCCCAGAGTCAGCTGCAGGTGAAACGGATTCAAATGAAACAATCGCAGCAGATTTCAATGCAGTTGAAACTGATTCTCCTTCATCAGAAACCGCAGAGCCCGTCAAGCCTGTTGAAGCACTGAAACCCGCGCGCCCCTTGGTGGCCATGCGCGGCGATGACCGACCAGGCCAAAAGAAATCAGTTCCCGCTACCGCAGGTCGCGGCGGGCCTGGTGATCGCAGAGATGGCAAAGGCGCACCGCGTTCTGACAAAGGTAGTTTTGGCGATAAGAGTGGGGGCCGTTTTGACCGTGGAGATAGAGGTGATCGCCCTGAGCGTGAAGAGCGTGGTCCTCGCCTTGGTGATGCCGCGTTCAGAGCCCAGCGCGATGCCATGGAACACGCAGAAATGGCTTTGCGCAAGCTGGCTGCGCAGGCCCACGGCGAGTCCTTAACCCACTTGCTTGCTGCATGGGAAAAGCGCCAAGCCGACTTGGTGCCAACGGCGCAAGATTTGGGTCGCAATGTGAATGCGGCTGCAAGGACTGCATGGTCGCAAGCAGTCAGCCAAGCACCTGCAGCAACTGCCGGCGAAGCTATTTTGCGTCTAGAGATGGCTGCAGAAGTGCCAACACCTGCAGAGAACTTGAATGAACGACGCGCACTGCAACTGCAGTTGCTCACTCGCAAAAACCAACCTGGCCCGGAGCAAACCTGGGCCTTGGATGTCACGGCAGTTTTGTCTTCGTCGCACGACCCTAAGGTGGCGCGGCGTTTGCAAAATGCTTTGAAGAATTTGTTGCGCAGCTAAATGAAGTTAGGCTTAAGCAAAGGCTGAGAAGCCAATGCTGAAGCTCAGCTTAGCAAGTTGATCCGCTCAACTTGGCCCCCCACATGCCAGCGCAATACTTCGGCGCGTGGCCTTGTTGATGCAGCATCCCAGTCACTTAAAACCCAGCGTTGCATCAGCGGATCTTGACCTACGCTGTGACGTGCTGGCCGATGGGTATGACCATGAACAAGGCAAGTGGCACGTGCTTGTTGAAGCAACTGGATGGACCATTCATCTGCCACATCGGCATAGACTGCACTTGAATCTTTTTTCAGCAATTCGCTTTGTGCTCGAAGTTGCCTGGCAATGCTCTCTCTCTCAGTGAGTGGTCTGGCCAAGAAGTCATTTTGCCAACTTGGTTTTCTGACCATCTGCCGAAAGGCTTGGTAGTCTGTGTCGCCTAAGCAACCCGCATCACCGTGTGACAGAAGCCATCTTTGCGATGCAAAGCTGAGCAGCGTAGGGTCTTGCAGATCAAGGACATGGCATGCATTGAGGAATGCAGAACCTACCAAGAAATCACGGTTGCCCCGCATAAAGGCCACCTGTCTTTTTGATGTACAAGCTTTTAAAACAGCAGCGCATTTCTGAAGAAAAGAGTGTTGTTCGGCGGCATCGTCACCGACCCAAACCTCAAAAAGATCGCCCAAAATAAAGACCGCATCAGCAGTCGTATTTTGCATATAGGCTTGCCACACTTTAAATGTGGCAGTTTCTTTTTCTTGCAAATGCAAGTCAGAAATGAAATCAACTGTGCGCCAAGTTTCAGGTGCTTCAAACACCTGAAGCGGCAACACGGTTGCAGTCATGGAAATGGGCTGGCGCGCAAATTAAAGCGCGACAGCCTTTTCAATGATGACGGGTTCTTTGGGCACGTCGTCATGTAAGCCATTGCGGCCAGTTGTAACGCCTTCAATGTCATCCACAATTTCGGTGCCCGATACCACATGTGCAAACACGGCATAGCCCCAGCCTTGGAGTGAAGGGGCTGTGTGGTTCAAGAATTCGTTGTCGGCAGTGTTAATGAAGAACTGTGCAGTGGCTGAGTGGGGCGCTTGCGTGCGTGCCATGGCCAAGCTGTACTTCGTGTTTTTCAAACCGTTGTTGCCTTCATTCTGAATAGCCGCATCGGAATGCTTTTGTTCCATGTTGGGTTCAAAGCCGCCGCCTTGAATCATGAAGCCAGGAATAACGCGGTGAAAAACGGTGTTGTCATAGTGACCCTTGTTCACGTAGTGCAGAAAGTTCTCAGCGCTCAAGGGCGCTTTTTCAGCGTCGAGTTCAATGAGGATGACGCCTTTGCCGGCGATGTGGAGTTCGACTTGAGAATTGCTCATGGTGATTGCACTAAAGTGATTGAAAGAATGACAACGGGCGTTTTTGGAACATCTGTTCTAAACGTGCCGCCCATGCCTGTTGGTATGGCTCTGATTTTATCTACGACATCCATGCCTGCGGTGACTTTGCCAAAAACCGTATAACCGAAAAGTTGTAGGGCATTGAGCAAGTTCTCGCGCGGCACGTTTTCGTAGACCTGCCCGCGATATTCGAAGCGTTTGATGGGGTCACCATCGGGGATGGGTGTGGGGTCTAGAAAAGCGTTTTCAGCGGTGTTAATGAAAAACTGCGCTGTGGCAGATTGAGGGTCGTTGGTTCTGGCCATGGCCAAAAAACCGGGCTGATTTTTCAAGCCCGCGACCATGGCCTGTCTGCCCTCATGCTGAACGGGCGCCCTGGTTGGGCGTTCTTTGTATTGGGCATCATAGCCTCCACCTTGAACCATGAAGTTGGCGATGACCCTGTGAAAAATGGTGCCGTTGTAGTGTTTGTCTTTGACATACTGAAGGAAGTTGGCCACTGTTTTGGGGGCCTTGTCAGGATATAGCTCCACCATGATGTCGCCCATGTTGGTGGCAATTTTGACTTTGGGTGCTTCTTGGGCCTGACTCTGCAAAGGGGTCACAGTCATGCCCAAAGTCAGCGCCCATGCACTGAAAAGGGCCCCTATTTTTTGGCGAAAAAGGTTTGGAGTCATGGCAATTAACGCAAGGTCTGTGTGTTGGTTGTGTTGGTGGTGACCGCCGAGGGCGCTGGCAAGGGCAACAGGTTAGGGCCTTCTTTGGCGTTTTTGGCTTGTGCGTAGGCTTGTTGGGCCAAGGCGGTATACAAATCGCCTAAATTTTGAAGTGCAATTTTGTAATGGGGCCGCGCTTGAATGGCCGACGTGAGTGCCGACAAGGCCACATCGTATTGCCCCTGTGCTGCCAAAAGCACACCTAAGTTGTTGTAGGGTTCTGGTAGTTCAGGGAATTCTTGGATGAGGGCTTGAAGTTCTTGCACAGCTTTGGCAACTTGCCCTTGACCCGCCAAAATTTGACTGTTCATGAAGCGAAACTGTGGCGAGAGGGGTGTGGTTGCCGTTGGGGCAGTTTGCTTGATGGCCAATTGAAGCTTTTGCTGCGCTTGTGGCCATTGCTTGTTTCGAATGAGTTCTTCAATTTCTGCAATGTCATTGGCCCATGTCAGGCTGCTGCCAAAACAGAGCAAGATGGGTAAAACACGCGATAGAGCCCAATGGTGGGACATATGGATAGATTTTGAGATGTGAAATACAGGCTAAATGGCTTGAATAGGGCTAGTTTGTTCTAAAGTTTGACTTTGCCAGTGACTTATTTGGGCCTTATACTGAGGCAAATTGTAACGGAGGCCGCTGTCCTGGTCTGCCATTGCAATAACTATGGGGCTGAGGCCCCTTTTTGCACCCTTACAAGAAAAATACAGTATTTCATGAGCTTGCGCATTTACAACACGCTGTCCCGAGCGGTTGAAAAATTTACTCCAATAGAAGCAGGTCACGTTCGCATGTACGTCTGCGGCATGACGGTATTTGATTTTTGCCATGTGGGGCATGCCAGGTCCAACGTGGCCTTTGATGTGGTTCAGCGGTGGCTCAAAGTCAGTGGCTATAAAGTCACCCACATTCGAAACATCACCGACATTGACGACAAAATCATCAAGCGTGCCGTTGAAAACGGCGAATCCATTCGATCCCTGACAAATCGCATGGTTGACGCCATGCATGAAGACTTTGATGCACTGGGCATAGCCAGACCAACATCCGAACCTCGTGCCACAGAGTTTGTCCCGCAAATGCTGCACATGATTGGAGTCCTTGAAGAAAAGGGCCTGGCCTATCTAACCCCCCAAGGCGACGTGAATTATGCGGTGCGCAAGTTTCCCGGGTATGGCAAGTTGTCTGGTAAGTCACTTGATGAATTGCACGCAGGTGAACGCGTGGCAGTTTTAGACGGCAAGGAAGACCCGCTTGATTTTGTCCTGTGGAAGGGTGCCAAAACCTCAGAACCCGCCGACGTCAAATGGGACAGCAAATTTGGCCCTGGCCGCCCAGGCTGGCACATTGAATGCTCGGCCATGGCTTGCCAAATGCTAGGCAACAGTTTTGACATTCACGCAGGCGGTGCTGACTTGCAGTTTCCGCATCATGAAAATGAAATTGCCCAAAGCGAAGGCGCAACCGGACAGCAATTTGCTCAGTATTGGATGCACAACGGTTTCATTAACATTGACAATGAAAAAATGTCCAAAAGTCTGGGCAATTTTTTCACGATTCGCGATGTTTTAAAGTCTTTCGATGCTGAAACTGTGCGTTTCTATTTGGTCAGAAGTCATTACAGAACTTCTTTGAATTACTCAGATCAACATTTAAACGATGCGCGAAGTGGCCTGAAGCGGCTTTACACGGCCTTGCAAGCGGCCGCGCCTTCCAATGTGCAAATTGATTGGGCCAACCCCTATGCTGCGCGTTTCAAAGCCGCCATGGACGAAGACTTTGGCACGCCCGAAGCTGTGGCGGTTCTGTTTGATTTGGCGGGAGAAGTCAACCGCAGCAAGTCAGTCGATCAAGCCGGCTTATTGAAAGCACTTGGCGATATTGTGGGCATTTTACAAAACGATCCCGTTGCCTTCTTGCAGGCTGGTGCTGGTTTGGATGAAGTTGCTATTCAGGCGCACATTCAAGTACGCGCTGATGCCAAGGCGGCCAAGAATTTTGCCGAAGCCGACCGCATTCGCAAGCTTTTACTACAGCAGGGCATAGAGCTCAAGGATTCATCTGCCGGCACCACCTGGGAGGCCGCTCAATGAGCCATTCCGATGATGTCATGACACCTGAGTATTGGACAGTGGCTTGTGCCCATCTGTCAAAAAAAGACAGAGTCATGAAGCGCCTAATTCCTCAATTTGGCGATGCCTGTTTGGTGTCGCGCGGAGATGCTTTTGTCACTTTGGCGCGCAGCATTGTGGGGCAGCAAATTTCAGTCAAAGCCGCTCAATCAGTGTGGCATAAATTTTCTGCCTTGAGCAAAAAAATCACGGCTGCAGGCGTGTTGAAACTGAAAGTAGATGACATGCGTGCGGCCGGTTTGTCAGCACGCAAAGTTGAATATTTGGTCGATTTGGCGCTTAATTTTCATGGCAAAAACGTCAGCGTCAAAGAATGGCAGCAGATGGACGATGAAGCCATCATTGATGAATTGGTGGCCATTCGAGGCATTGGCCGCTGGACGGCCGAGATGTTTTTGATCTTTCACCTCATGCGTCCCAACGTCTTGCCACTCGATGATGTAGGCCTGATCAATGGCATCAGCAAGAACTATTTTTCAGGCGAACCCGTGAGCCGCAGCGATGCTCGCGAGGTCGCGCAAGCGTGGCAACCCTACAGCACGGTTGCAACTTGGTATATTTGGCGGTCTCTCGACCCCGTACCGGTTGAGTATTGAGCTAGATAAAGGAGGCCCATTTTGGCCAAACGCACATTCCTAGACTTTGAGCAGCCGGTGGCGGAACTCGAAGGCAAAATTGAAGAACTTCGCTATGTGCAAAGCGAATCTGCCGTTGATATTGCTGAAGAAATTGACCAGCTCAGTAAAAAGAGCCAACAGCTGACCAAAGACATCTACTCAGACTTGACGGCCTGGCAAATTACCAAAATTGCCCGTCATCCTGAGCGTCCCTACACACTGGATTACATCCGCGAAATTTTCACAGACTTTGTGGAAATGCACGGCGACCGCCACTTTGCCGACGACTTGTCCATTGTGGGTGGTTTGGCCCGCTTCAATGGATCGCCCTGCATGGTGCTTGGTCATCAAAAGGGCCGTGATACCAAAGAACGCACGCAGCGCAACTTTGGCATGAGCAAGCCAGAAGGCTATCGCAAAGCTTTGCGCCTCATGAAAACAGCCGAGAAATTCAAACTGCCAGTATTCACGTTTGTTGACACGCCTGGCGCATACCCAGGCATTGATGCCGAAGAGCGCAGCCAGTCAGAAGCCATCGGTCGCAACATTTTTGAGATGGCGCAACTTGAAGTGCCCATCATCACCACCATCATCGGTGAAGGTGGCTCCGGCGGCGCATTGGCCATCTCTGTGGCCGATTCAGTGCTCATGCTTCAGTACTCTGTTTATTCCGTCATCAGTCCAGAAGGTTGTGCCTCCATTTTGTGGAAAACCTCTGGCAAAGCAGAAGAAGCGGCTGAGGCGCTTGGCATTACCGCCCATCGTTTAAAAGCTTTGAATTTGGTCGATAAAATTGTGAACGAGCCGGTCGGAGGTGCGCATCGCGACCCTGCTCAAATGGCTGTATTTTTGAAGCGAGCTTTGGGAGACGCGTGGCGTCAGGTTACCGATTTGAAACCCAAAGAATTGGTCGACCGTCGCTACGAGCGTTTGCAAAGCTATGGCCGCTTCACAGACACCAAAGTCGGCAAGTAATTCTGCGATTGCGGGTGCCGGCTTGCTTGCGCCCAGCTTTAAGCCTGGGCTCCCTTTGGCCATCGCCTTCAGCGGTGGTGCAGATTCCACCGCTTTGCTAGTGGCTTGTGTCAGGAAGTGGCCAGAGCAGGTGAGGGCCATTCACATTCACCATGGTTTGCAAGCGGCGGCTGATGGCTTTGCAAGCCACTGCCAAGCTTTGTGTGAACAACTGCAAGTGCCCTTGGTGCTTTGCAAAGTCAATGCCAAAAACGAAGCAGGTCAGAGTCCTGAAGACGCCGCCAGAAAGGCGCGTTATGCCGCGCTAAGTGAAGCTGTTCACGCGCATCCTTCATTGCTGGGGGTGAAAGACATCGCAGTGGCACAGCATGCCGATGATCAAGTCGAAACTTTGTTGCTGGCACTGTCTCGTGGTGCCGGCTTGCCAGGCTTGGCCAGCATGCCTTCCAAATGGCTGCGAGATGGTTTGCGTTGGCATCGGCCTTTGTTAAGTTTGCCTGGCGCGAAGTTACGTGACTATCTGACTCAGGCGCAAGTGTCGTGGGTAGAAGACCCCACGAACCAAGATGAGCAATTCACCCGCAACCGCATTCGTGCGCAATTGTTGCCTGCTTTGGAAAGTGCTTTCCCCCAATTCAGAGACACCTTTTCAAGGAGTGCTTCGCACGCAGCAGAAGCACAAGAAATTTTGAACGAGGTGGCTGCGTCCGATTTGTCTAGCCTGATGGCTTCGGGTGGGTTAAACATGAAGGCCTTGCAGCAACTCAGTCCAGCCAGGCAGTCCTTGGTGCTCCGGCATTGGTTGAAAGTTGGCCATCAAACCACTCCGAGCACCGTGCAAATGAGTGAGTTGTTGTCGCAAATTGCGGCCTGCACCACGCGGGGCCACCAATTGCGATTGAAGGTGGGGCGGGGCTATGCGCTGAGAGAGGGTCAGGTTTTGACCTGGACCTGTTCGGATTAGCCGCTTTAATCCCTTCTAAGCTAGGGTTCTCCCAAGTACAATCGATAGATTTTGCTGAAATTTCCCTTTTATAACTTCTAAAAATGGCACTGATCGTTCACAAATACGGCGGCACATCGATGGGCTCAACAGAGCGCATTCGAAATGTGGCCAAACGCGTCGCCAAATGGGCTAGGGCGGGCCACCAAATGGTGGTGGTGCCAAGCGCCATGAGCGGCGAAACCAATCGGCTGTTGGGCTTGGCCAAAGAGTTGGTGCCTGCCAAAACAGACACGGCCTATGACCGCGAACTCGACATGTTGGCTTCAACCGGCGAGCAAGCATCCTCCGCCTTGCTGGCCATCGCTTTGCAGTCTGAAGGCATGGAGTCGGTCAGCTATGCCGGCTGGCAAGTGCCCATCAAGACCAACAGCGCTTTCACCAAAGCCCGCATTGAATCCATTGACGATGTGCGCGTTCGCAAAGACTTGGCCGCTGGTCGTGTGGTCATCGTGACAGGCTTCCAGGGCGTCGATCCGGATGGCAATATCACCACCTTGGGTCGTGGTGGATCAGACACCTCTGCAGTAGCCGTAGCTGCCGCCATGAAAGCCGACGAGTGCCTCATTTACACCGACGTGGATGGCGTGTACACCACCGACCCCCGGGTGGTGCCTGAGGCCCGCCGCTTGAAAACGGTCAGCTTTGAAGAGATGCTGGAAATGGCATCCCTAGGCTCCAAAGTTTTGCAAATTCGTTCTGTTGAATTTGCGGGCAAATACAAAGTTCCTATGCGTGTGCTGTCCAGCTTCACACCTTGGGACATCGACATTCATGAAGAAGCCAAATCTGGCACGCTGATCACTTTTGAGGAAGACGAAAAAATGGAACAAGCCGTAGTCTCCGGCATTGCGTTCAATCGCGATGAAGCCAAAATTTCTCTGTTGGGCGTGCCCGACAAGCCTGGCATTGCGTATCAAATTTTAGGTGCTGTGGCCGACGCCAACATTGAAGTTGACGTGATCATTCAAAACCTGAGCAAAGATGGCAAAACCGACTTCAGCTTCACGGTGCACCGCAATGATTTTGCGCGCACCATGGACTTGCTCAAGGAAAAAGTATTGCCGTCTTTGGGCGCCAGTGAAGTCATTGGCGATGCCAAAATTTGCAAAGTGTCTATCGTGGGCATTGGCATGCGAAGCCACGTGGGAATTGCCAGCAAAATGTTCCGCTCTTTGAGCGAAGAGGGCATCAACATTCAGATGATTTCTACGTCCGAAATTAAAACCTCTGTGGTAATTGACGAAAAATACATGGAATTGGCAGTGCGGGCCTTGCACAAAGCCTTTGATTTAGACCAAGCCTGATATAATTTTTGAGTGCTGGAATCGTGACCGAGTGGCCGAAGGTGCTCCCCTGCTAAGGGAGTATAGGGTGTAGAGCCTTATCGAGAGTTCGAATCTCTCCGATTCCGCCAGCTAAGTTTAAAAAGCCGTTGATCTTTGGGTTGACGGTTTTTTTTTGGTCTTTGGTTTTGGGGATATTGCTGAGCTCGCTGTGTGAGGATGGGGTGGGTGGGTTCCTCATGCTGGGGTACCAGAAATCGTCACCCACCCACCCCATCCTCACACAGCGAGCTCAGCAGTGATGGTGCCCGAAAACTTCACGCGTACCCGAAGTTGAGCAGTCAGGCTGAAGGCGGCTGACGATTTCTGGTACTCCAGCATGAGGAAGCCGCCTTCAGCCTGACTGCTCAACGCTCTCAGCCGAAACCAAATTTAATGCTGCGCTGACCCCAATTAATCCAAGGCTATGATGAGATCCATGTCATCGGAGAAGTTCGTGGTCAGAACCAAACAATCTATTCCTTACTGGCGATGTGCCTTGAGCGCAGTTGCTTTAATGTGTGTCTTTTCAGTAAAGGCTCAGCCTGTGAATTCAGCGATCATTGATCCCAATTTGTGGTTAGAAGAAGTGCAGGGCGACAAAGCCTTGACTTGGGTGCGCGAGCGCAATGCGGTGTCTACTGCATTGTTACAAGCTCAACCTGTGTTTGCAGACAATCGTGCCAAAGTGCTGGGCGTGTTGAACAACCGCGATCAAATCCCGGGCGTGACCCGCAGAGGTGAGTACCTCTATAACTTCTGGCGCGATGCAAAAAACCCGCGGGGTCTGTGGCGTCGCACGTATCTTGAAGAATATCGCAAAGTGCTACCCAAGTGGGACGTGCTCCTCGACCTAGATGCACTTGGCAAAGCTGAAAATGAAAACTGGGTGTGGGGGGGCTTCGATTGCCTGGCACCGGATTACAACCGCTGTCTGATCTTGGTGTCGCGGGGTGGTGCAGACGCCAAAGTTACTAGGGAGTTTGACATTGCCAAACGTGAGTTTGTGAAAGATGGATTTAATTTGCCTGAGGCCAAATCACAGCTCGATTGGGTCGACATCAATACCGTTTATGTTGGCACCGATTTTGGCCCTGGGAGTATGACCCGCAGTGGCTACGCTCGCATTATCAAACGTTGGAAGCGTGGCACATCTATTTCTGAAGCACAGTTCGTGTACGAAGCAAAAGAAAGCGACGTAGCTGCGTTTGCAACCGTTGACAAAACCCCAAACTTCGAGCGCACCATTTTTGGTCGTTCAGCCGATTTTTACAACACCGAAATCAATGTGCTTGTAGATGGCAAACTGGTCAAGATCGACAAGCCAAGTGATGCTTCCTTGTCTTGGCAACGCGAGTGGGCGTTTTTATTGCTGAAAAGTGATTTCAAAGTAGCTGAGCGTACTTACAAGTCTGGCAGTTTGCTGGCTATCAAGTTTGATGCATTGATGCGCGGAGAGCGTAGTTTTGAAGTGCTGTTTGAGCCAACAGCCACACGGTCTTTATCTCGCAGTGGGCCCACCACCACGCGCGATTTTTTGCTGCTCAACATCTTAGATAACGTGTCGGGTCGCATTGAAGAGTTGCAGTACCTGGGAGGCAAATGGCAGCGCCGCGAAGTGAAAGCGCCTTCCCCTGGGGCTTTAGGGGCTGTGGGCATGCACGACCCATTTGTCAAAGACGACCCGCTGGCCAATCACTACAGCATGTCGTACCTCGACTTTTTAACGCCCGCGAGTATGTACTTGAGCAAGGCCGGCATTGATGAGCGTGAGTTGCTCAAGCGCAACCCCACATTCTTTGACGGCACTGGCATGCGCGCTGAGCAGCGCTTTGCCACATCCAAAGATGGCACCCAAGTACCTTACTTTGTGGTCTACCCCAAAGGCGTAAAAACAGACGGCACCAACCCAACTGTGTTGTATGGGTATGGTGGTTTTCAAATTTCAATGACGCCGTTTTACAGCGGTGGTTGGGGAACTACCTGGCTTCAGCGTGGTGGAGTGTTTGTTGTTGCCAATATTCGAGGTGGCGGCGAGTTTGGTCCGACTTGGCACCAAAGTGCCATTAAGCAAAATAAGCAAAAAAGTTATGACGACTTTGCGGCAGTGGCCGAAGATTTAATCAAAGCGGGTATTACCAAACCACAGCACCTTGGCATCATGGGTGGGAGTAACGGCGGCTTGCTGGTAGGCGCTGTCATGGTGCAACGACCCGAGCTGTTTGGTGCAGTGGTCTGCAGTGTTCCCTTGCTAGACATGCAGCGCTATCACAAACTTTTGGCAGGCAACAGTTGGATGGCTGAGTATGGCAATCCAGAGAAGGCGGATGAGTGGGCGTACATCAGTCAATACAGTCCGTATCACAATGTTAAAAAGGGCGTGAAGTATCCCAAGGTGCTGTTTGCCACTTCTACGCGAGATGATCGTGTTCATCCAGGGCATGCTCGCAAAATGGCGGCTCGCATGTTAGAGCAGGGGCATGATGTGCTGTATTTCGAGAACATCGAGGGTGGCCATGGAGGCGCTTCGAACAATGAGCAGCTTGCTAATTTGGTGGCGCTTGAGAATACGTTTTTGTGGGTTAGTTTGGGGGGGCTCTGAAAATTTGCTGAGCTCGCTGTGTGAGGATGGGGTGGGTGGGTTCCTCATGCTGGGGTACCAGAAATCGTCACCCATCCACCCCATCCTCACACAGCTGCGAACAGCAGTGATTGCGCCCGAAAACTTCACGCACACCAGAAGTTAAGCAGTCAGGCTGAAGGCGGCTGACGATTTCTGGTACTCCAGCATGAGGAAGCCGCCTTCAGCCTGACTGCTCAACGCTCCAACAAGTCGACCAATCCCGGTGTACCATTTCCAAATGGCAATCAAATACGGCACAAACGGCAACGACAGACTCCTCACTGGGACTTCAGGCAATGACACCATCTATGGCTTGGATGGCAACGACCGCATCATCACCGATGATGGCGATGACATCGTGGATGCAGGTGATGGCGATGACGAGGTCAATGGCTACGAAGGCGTGGGAAGTGCCTACACTTTCTATCCCGCCACTGGCATTAAGAAAATACATGGCGGCAACGGAAATGACTTTATCGTTGGAGGATCAAGCAACGATGAACTGTTTGGCGATGCCGGTATCGATACACTCTACGGCCGAAATGGCAATGATATTTTGGATGGAGGTGGGGGCGCTGACTACATGAATGGCGGTTCTGGAAACGATACTTACTACGTGTCAGATCTCTACGATTTGATTGATGACGCCAGTGGCAATGACACAGCCTATGTGTCCACGAGTTTCTTCAAAATCCCAAGCTTTATTGAAAAAGTAATCTATACCAATGGTGCAATCGCCTTGCCATATTGGGTCGACGCGCTTCTGCCAAATGAAGCTTCTGGAAATTACTTCGATTCATTGTTGGGCAGCTCAAACACCTTCTACTACACCTTCCCCATATCCTTGCCGTCATACGATACCAATGCTTCGCATGGCTATGGTTTCAAGACTTTTAGCAGTGTTCAAATTGCAAGAACAGAAACGGCACTCAACTACATTGCTTCCGTCATTGATGTTCAATTTAAAAAAACAATTTCTGGGAGTGGCTTGAATACGTTTGTATTTGCAAACAACAACCAATCGTCATCTGCCGGCTCGGCTAACTACCCTAGCAATTCAATGATTGGAAGTGACATTTATTTTGACACTTCGGTCATCAATTCAAGATTTGCCGATGGGAGTTACGCAGCCCTGACACTGATTCATGAAATCGGTCATGCCCTTGGGTTAGAGCATCCATTTTCTTATGCTCAAGCAGGGGGTGGTAGTGTCTCTGATCCACCTCACTTGACGGGTGCAGAGGACTCTACAGCATGGACGGTCATGAGTTATGAGGATTCTTCTGCGCAATATTATTTGAGCTTGAGTCCCTTGGATATTGCAGCGCTTCAGTACATTTATGGACCCAGTAAAAATGCAAGAGCGGTCAACGATATTTACAAAGTTTCCTCTTCTGCGCCTAACTTTATTTGGGATGGCGCAGGGACGGACACGATTGATCTTTCTGCAGTGACTCAAGGCGCTACGGTTTTTCTCACGCCTGGTTACTGGGGATTTGTCGGAAGTCAGCAAGCTGCCACCATCACGTCTTCGGGTCAGATTACAGTTAACTTCGGTTCAATCATTGAAAACCTAACAGGCTCATCTTTTGCCGACAAACTTTATGGCAACGATGTCGACAACCACATATCGGGGGGCCTTGGTAACGATTGGTTAGAAGGCCGGGAGGGCAATGACGTGCTGATGGGTGGCCTAGGCGATGATCAATTGAACGGTGGTGTGGGAATAGACACTGCGGAGTTTAAAGGGTCGTATGACAACTACAGCACCAGCAGCAGCCAATCTGCATTTGTAGTAACCGATAAGCTTAGCAATGCTGAGGGCATGGATGTGTTGGTCAATGTAGAACGGTTGAAGTTTCTAGATAAATCGGTGGCCATAGATTTAGAGGGCCATGCAGGAAAAGCTGTCAAAGTGATTGGGGCCGTACTTGGAAAAGAGGCTGTCAAGAATCCTGGGTTGGTAGGGATTGGACTCAGTTATTTGGACAATGAATTAAGTTATTCCGACTTGGGCCTGCTTGCGTTGAACGCTATTGGCGCAACTTTTAACGATGCCATTGTTTCTAAGCTTTGGTTCAATTTGGTGGGTTCTACAGCTTCCGCATCAGACAAGGCGCCGTATATCAAGATGCTGGCCGATGGCATGAAGCCTGGCGACTTGGTGGTCATGGCGGCTGATTTGCCTTTGAACACCTACAACATTGGTTTGGTTGGATTGATGCAAACCGGTGTTGAGTTTGTACTTGGCTAAATTCTTGATAGCTGCAAATATTAATGTTACTCTGACCCCAATTAATGATAAAGGGTGCGCGCATGAAGGTATTGGTGATGATGGTCTTGGCTTTGTTGGCATTGCAAGGCTGCTCGGTAGTTCAAACGGTTGAGCCGTGGCAGAAGGGCAACTTGGCAAAGCCTGAGATGACCTTTGACGACGATCCCCTGGAGCGAGGTTACCGAGAACACATTTACACCAGCAAAGAAGCCTCCGCTGGTGGTTCGGGTGTAGGCGGAGGTGGTTGTGGTTGTAACTAAACATCACACCGAACTGGGCGCTGCGCTGCTCAGTGCCGCCATGGCTTTGCCGTGCGTCTTAAATACAGCACATGCTGAAAGTGCCCCTGAAAAAGGCACGCTCAGTTTCAAATATTTAAACTACAAAGAAAGTCAGCAAACTTCCAATGACGCACTGGGTGCATATGGGCGGGCTGACAGCAAGTCGGGGGCTTCAGCTTATGACGAGCGAATCCTCGTCAAAGCCACTTCCAGCAGTTTGGTCGTGCCTCTCAACTCAGAATGGTCTGTGTCGGGTACGCTCATTACCGACAGCATTTCTGGCGCATCACCTGCGTATCACACGCAGGCTTTGTCGTATTTGAAAGATTTTCGTCGGGCAGTTGATACGTCGCTTACTCGCTATTTGCCGAACGGCACCTTGACGGTGGGTGTGAGCCATTCTGGTGAAAACGATTACGTATCTCGCGCTGCTTCCTTGCTTGCAACTCGGTCTTCGGAGAATAAAAATACCACCTGGACAGCTGGCCTTGCCATCAATCGAGATCAAATCAATCCAGCCAATCAAATTGTTTTGAATGAGACCAAGCGCAGCAGTGAGGTGCTGTTAGGCGTCACACAAGTGGTCACAATGAACGACATCGTGCAATTTAACTTGGGTTACTACAAGGGCCAAGGATATTTTTCTGACCCCTACAAAATTTACGATGAACGGCCCAGAGATCGCACTCAACAAAAATTTCAGACACGCTGGAACCATTACTTCAATGATTTGAACGCCACCTCTCGTTTTGCCTATCGCTACTACACCGACAGTTGGGGTATTCGCTCGCACACCTTGGATGCTGAGTGGGTGCAGCGATTTGGAAATGGCTGGAGTGCCGCACCTGCACTTCGTTATTACACGCAAACAGCAGCCAAGTTTTATGTAGAAGTCGATCCCCGCTTGTCGCCCTTTCCTGCAAATCCGCCGCCCAATGCGCTGTACTTTTCTGAAGACCAACGCATGAGCGCGTTTGGTGGTTTAACGATGGGCATGAAGCTCACCAAGCAATTGAATCTGGACACCAAGATCGATTTGAAGTTGGAGCAGTATGGTCAAAAGGGCGCTTGGATTTTGTCTGGTACGGGCAGCAAAGGCTTGGCGCCGTTTTATGCACGAAATCTTCAAGTGGGTATCACGCGCTCATTCTAATGGTGTCTAAAGTAACGCCATTGCAAATTCATCGCATGCCATTCAAGGCGATGGGAAGCGCTTGTGAAGTGGTATTGGCATCTCATACTCAAAAAGAGGCTGAGTCCATGGCCAAGTTGGCCATTGATGAAGTATTGCGCATTGAACACAAGTACTCACGCTACACCAACGATTCCATCATTTCGAAAATCAATCAACAGGCAGGGCAAGGGGCGGTGCAATGCGACGATGAAACTTGTGCCTTGTTTCAGTTCGCCTCGCAAATCTTTGACAAGAGTGATGGCTTGTTTGACATCACCTCGGGGGTGCTCAGACAGGCTTGGAATTTTCAAAAACCTGAACTGCCAACTTCTCAAAAATTAAAGACTTTGTTGCCACTTGTTGGTTGGCAAAAAGTGGTGTTGCAAGACCAAAGTATTGCCTTGCCCTTGGCTGGTATGGAAGTAGACTTTGGCGGCTTTGGTAAAGAGTATGCGGTCGATCGTGCCGCACAAGTGCTCAAACAAAAGGGCGTGACCAGCGGCTACGTTAATTTGGCTGGCGATATGCGCTTCCTCGGTCCTAAGCCTTTCGGTGAGCCTTGGATGATCGGCATTCAAGATCCGCGGCAGCCAGACCGGGTGGTGGCAACCTTGCCCATGATGCAAGGGGGCTTAGCGACCAGTGGCGACTATGAGCGTTATTTTGAATTGAATGGGCAGCGCTACTGCCATGTTTTGAATCCCAAAACGGGCATGCCAGTTAGGGCCTGGCGCTCCGTCAGTGTCACGGCGCCTGCTGCAGTGGTTTCGGGTTGCACCACCACCATGGCCATGTTGAAGGAAGAGGACGGTCTTGCATTTTTGCAAGCAACAGGGTTTGATTTTTTTGCCATTGATCACACAGGCAAAGTGCATGTGCGTCAAGAATCACAAGTTACATTAAACTCATGAGTATGAAATTGAAGTCATTCCAACTCGTGTTAATCGCTTTGCTGATTCAGGCCAGTCCAGTTTGGGCTGTTGAGGCAGGAAAGCCTTTGCCTGATTTGGGTTTGGCTGAAGTTCAAAAAATCAAGGGTCAATACATCTACATTGACTACTGGGCGTCTTGGTGTGGCCCGTGCCGACAATCTTTTCCTTGGATGAATGCATTGCAGGCAAAGTTAGGCCCAAAGGGTTTGAAAGTGGTGGCTGTGAACGTTGACGCTAAGCGTGCGGATGCAGACAAGTTTTTGTCACACACACCCGCCCAGTTCACCATTGCCTATGACCCTCAAGGTGAGTCTGCAAAAAAGTTGGCTATCAAAACCATGCCAACTTCGATGTTGGTGAGTCCAGAGGGGCGAGTCTTGTTTGTGCATTCTGGATTTAGGGCTGAGGAGACGTTGCAGCTTGAGGCAAAGATTACTGCTGCTATGGGTGGTGGGAATTGACCTTTTTTGCTGAGCTCGCTGTGTGAGGATGGGGTGGGTGGGTTCCTCATGCTGGGGTACCAGAAATCGTCACCCACCCACCCCATCCTCACACAGCTGTGAACAGCAGTGATGGTGTTCGGAAGTTTCACGCGCGCCCTAAGTTGAACAGTCAGGCTGAAGGCGGCTGACGATTTCTGGTACTCCAGCATGAGGAAGCCGCCTTCAGCCTGACTGCTCAACGCTCTCCGCTAAAGTAGCCCAGACAAATTAATGTTGCTCTGACCCCAATTAATTCACCCCATCCCCGCAAACAGAAACTAGCCCGAAAATACATCCATAATCACTTCCATCAATTTCCGAGAAACTAGTTATGCGCAAATATTCCATGCTAGCTTGCTTGTTGTCAGCCGCTTTTTTAGCGTTACCGGCGAATGCGCAAACCACAACACCTTATCGATTTGCTGGGGTCGATGTGCCCGCTCCCTTGCCAGTGCAGAACGTGCAAGATGTTTACTGGGGAAAGACAGTCGATGATCCTTATCGTTTTCTGGAACAGGTCAAAGACCCTGCCGTTGTGACCTGGATGCGAGGACAGGCCGATGCAACCGATGCCATATTGAAACGTTTGCCAGGTCGACAAACTGTACTGAACACGCTCAAAGAAAAAGATTTGGTAGCTGGCACAGTTGTATCAAGCATTCAAAGAACGGCCGGAAATCGTTGGTTTTATTTGAAGCGCTTACAGGGACAATCACAAGCTAAATTGGTGTGGCGTGACGGTGTGAACGGCGAAGAAAAGTTGTTGGTTGACCCTGAGGTGCTGACCAAAGAAAAAGGCAAGCCTTACGCCATTCAAAGTTTTCATCCCTCACCCAACGGCAAATTGATGGCCTACGGCATGCATGCATCCGGTTCTGAAATTGGCAGCATGTTTGTGATTGATGTTGCAACAGGTCAGGAAGTGGTAAGGCCCATTGATCGCGTTCGATTTGCAGGTGCCAGTTGGCGTAAAAACAGTTCAGGTTTGTTTTTCTCGCGTTTGCGGCCTGGTTTTGAAAGCATGAAATCTACTGAACGCTTTGCAGATACCGGCCGCTATTACTTGGACTTTAAGCAGCCCAATGCCGATCATTTGATATTCAATGCATCGATGTATCCGCAATTGAACTTACCGCCTTTTGCGACAGGCGCTATTGCTGAATTACCAGGTGCTGATATAGCTGCCATGGTGGTTTACTTTGGCGTAGACCGTCGCTTGGCCATGTACGTTGCTAAGTTAGAAGACGTATTGGCCCATAAAGCGCAATGGCGTGAAGTGTTTAACCAATCAGCCGATGTGCGAGAAGTAGATGTTGGACATGGCTTTGTCTATTTGCGCAGTGCTTTCAATGCACCACGCTTTAAAATTTTGAAGCTGAAAGTACCCGAACTTGATTTGAGCAAAGCTGAAACATTGCTGCCAGAATCAGAGGGCGTATTGCGGGCCATTAGCGTGACGCAAGATGCTTTGTATGTCACGCGCAGAGAGGGTGTGAATACATCGCTCTTAAGAATCCCTAGCAGTAATGCAAGCTCATCTGCAGTCCAAAAGTTAAGCTTGCCCCTAGATGGCAACGTCACAGTAGTGGGCAGCCCCAATCATTCCGAACTGGTTGTTGCCATCAGCAGTTGGACCCAGGCATTGCGACGCTATGTGTACTCAGTGGGTACATCTCAGTTTGTTCGTTTAAATTTGGCGCCGCCTGTGGAGCCTGTGCAAAAGGTCGAGATTGTGGCTCGAGAGGTCATGGTTCCCAGTCATGATGGTGTGAATGTGCCAGTGTCCATCATCATGAGAGCAGATGCTGTTTTGAATGGACAGAATCCAACCATCTTGTATGGCTACGGGGCTTATGGCAACACCGAAGAACCAGGTCGGAGTTCGGGTGTGATCACGTGGGTTGAACGAGGCGGTATTTATGCGTTTGCACACGTCCGCGGTGGCGGCGCATTGGGCAGTCAATGGCATGAGGCGGGACACAAGACGACCAAGTACAACACTTGGAAAGATGGCATTGCTGCTGCCGAGTGGCTGATTTCCAATGGCTATACGCGGCCATCCAAGCTGGGCATTTATGGCGGCAGTGCTGGGGGAATTTTTGTGGGACGTGCCATCACGGAGCGTCCTGACTTGTTTGCAGTCGCGGTGCCCTCGGTACCTGTGCTGGACATGGTTCGCTCTGAGCAACGCGCCAATGGCGTAGCGAACATTCCAGAATATGGCACCGTCAAAGTGGAAGCTGAGTTTCATGCTTTGCTGCGCAACAGTTCATACCATTCGGTGAAAGATGGTGTGCGCTATCCAGCTACCATGTTGATGCATGGTGTGAACGATTCACGAGTTGATGTTTGGCAGAGTTTGAAGTTTGCATCTCGCCTGGCCGACGCGCAAAAGGGTGCTCAGCCTGTGTTGTTGCGCTTGGACTATGAGGCGGGTCATGGTTCAGGGTCAAGCTCAGATCAGGGCATGCAAAGGACGGCTGATTTGCAGGGATTTATGCTTTGGCAAATGGGTGAGGCTGAGTTTCAACCTGGGGTGAAGTGATTTTGGTTTTGCTTGGTTGTTTCTGAGCTCGCTGTGTGAGGATGGGGTGGGTGGGTTCCTCATGCTTGGGTACCAGAAATCGTCACCCACCCACCCCATCCTCACACAGCTGCGAAAAGCAGGGATGGCGCTTGAAAACTTCACGCACACCAGAAGTTGAGCAGTCAGGCTGAAGGCGGCTGACGATTTCTGGTACTCCATATGAGGAAGCCGCCTTCAGCCTGACTGCTCAACGCTCTGCGCCAATGCAAACCAGACAAATTAATGTTGCTCAGACCCCAATTAATTGGTACTTGTATGATGTACCCCAGTATCTTTTTCCAAATGGAGACCACCTTGAAACCTTCTAACATCCGTCGCAGCCTGATTCAAAAAGCCATTGCTTCCTTGAGTGTGTGTCTGCTAGGGCTTACGGCGCTTCCCGTGTTGGCCCAAAGCTGGCCTACTAAGCCTGTTCGCATGGTGGTTCCTGCGCCTGCGGGTAGTTCCTTAGACGTCATTGTGCGAGCCATGGC